>JANQFY010000482.1 GCA_028277585.1 Sedimentisphaerales bacterium | reverse complement strand
TCCTGAGTGGGAAGAGAAAATGACAGAAGAGGGTCGCCCGCAGATCGGCATGTTTTTCTGCTCCAACTGCCTCGATCGGGAGGAAGTCGTCAGCTATTGCGCGCAGTTGGGATTGGATGCTCGGATGGCGATCGGCCTGCCGTGCGCCGGCAAGGTGAATGTGCCTTACCTCGTCAAGGCGTTCGAAACCGGGGCTGACGCGGTTGTGGTGCTCACCTGCGAGATCGATGAATGCCGCCATCTGGAAGGAAACAGACGCGCCAAGAAGCGGGTGCAAGCGGTGGATTCGCTCCTGGATGAGATAGGGATGGGGACGGGCCGCATCGCGATACTTGAGGTCAAGGAAGGTGAGCATGAGCGGGCAATGGCTCTTCTGAAGGAATTCTGTGAGGGCATTGCGCCGGTTCCGGTTGCGAAGGCAGCGCAGATTGTCAAGTGAGTTGCGGCGGCTTGCCGGCCCGTCTGACACCGAAGTGCCGAAAGACTCGGAGAACGATATAGATGAAAGTTGATGGCAGATTCGCGAAAGCAATCGAAGGCAGTGACCCACTGGTCACTGCGGAGTATCTACCGCAAGCCAGTGTCGACGGCGCCGCGGTCAAGACTGCGGTTGGCTCATTGAACGGCAAGGTGGTCGCGGTGAATGCTGCGGACAACCCTTTCGGCGTGGGGATGTCGAGTCTCGCGGCCACGCTGACCATGGCGGACGCGGGCGTCGAGCCCGTCTATGAGATCGTCACGCGGGACAGGAACCGCATTGCGATTCAGTCAGACCTGCTCGGGGCCGCCTCTCTGGGTGTCAAGAACGTGCTCTGTCTGTCCGGCTACCACCAGACGCTCGCGGGCTCTCCCGAGTCGTCCAACGTGTACGACATCGATTCGATTCAGTTGATCGCGGCCGTGAAGTATCTTTGCGAGAAGGGTACTCTCGTCGACGGCACGGAGGTTACCGGCGAATTCTCGATGCTGATCGGCGCCGCGGCGAATCCTGATGTCAGACCGTTGGAACTCAATATTCTGCGCCTGGCCAAGAAGGTCGAAGCCGGCGCCGCCTTCATTCAAACCCAGGCCGTCTTTGACGTGGACTCCTTCGCCGAGTGGCTCAAGGCCGCCCGCGATGAGGGCCTTACCGACAAGGCGGCGATTCTCGCCGGCGTGATGCCTCTGAGCAGCGCGGCTGAGGCGGTCCGGTTGGCAGAGACGTTTACAGATTTCCGGATACCCGACGCGGTCGTCGAACGGCTCAAGGCCGCTGGCGACGACGAAGCGCAGAAGGCCGAGGGCGTCAAGATCTGTGCCGAGATTGCAGGCAGCATTCGAGGCATGGAGGGCCTGAGGGGCATTCACATTCTGTCCGGCGGCAACGAGGCGGTTGTCCCTGACGTACTGGCGGCAGCGGGGCTCTAGGAGCTGGAGAGTACATATGCCTGAGAAGTACCACATCAAGACCGAACCGGTTCCCCCGCGTCGGCCGCGTATCGGCAAGTTCGGTGTCGTCGACTGGCGCGAGGACTGTGCGCGGTGTCACAACTGCGTCAAGAAGGTGTGTGTGTACAACCGCTACCGGGATGAAGCGGAATACATCCGCAGTCTCAAGAGCGTCGATGCCCTGTACTTCGACTGCATGGGATGCTTCTCCTGCATTCAGAACTGCACGAAGGGACTGCTCGGACTGTCGGTCAATCCTGTCTTCGAGGGATTGGGTAATAGCTATTGGACGCCGCAGATCATCCAAACGACATGGATGCAGGCCGAGACGGCGAAGATTCCCGTCTCCGGCGCCGGCTACAAGGGACCGCATGCCGGCCCCGGATTCGACTCGATGTGGACGGATATGTCCGAGATCGTTCGTCCGACACGCGATGGCATTCACGGTCGCGAATACATCAGCACGGCGGTCGACATCGGCAGGAAACCCTCGCATCTGAGCTTCGATGATGGCCAGCTCGTCGGTGACGACTCGCCTCTGATCTGTCTTCAAATGCCTCTCATCTTCGACCTTCCCTCGCCCGTCCACGCGCTGCCGGACTTGGAGCCCGTTCTGGTTGAGACGGCCGCTCGCACGGACCTGATCGCCCTGGTGGACTCGGCGCGGTGGCCCGTAGACGGGATCGATCTGGAACGACATCTGCCGCATGTGGGGTTCTATCTGAACCCCTCAGCCCCCGAGCTTCCTGGCGAGCTGCTGAGCCAGACGCGGTTTGTCGAGATCCCGGATGGCGAGGACGCCATCGCCCGGGTGCAGGAGATCAAGCAGCAGCATCCGCATCTTGTTGTGGCGATCCGGGTCGCGCTGGACGGTCAAGGTGTCAAGAGAGCGATCGAACTGTCAAGCTGCGACGGTATCGAAGTCATACACACCGCGGCTGATCTGAACGGAAACGAGATCGGGGCGAAAGATCCGCGGTTCATCAAGGACATGATTCGCGACATCCATACGGCTCTTATCGACAATGGCAAGCGCGACGAGATCACGCTCATTTGCGGCGGGGGCATTGCGCTGCCGGAGCATATGGCCAAGGCGGTCATCTGCGGCGCCGACTTGATTTCGGTCAACCTGCCGCTGCTGATCGCGATGGAGTGTCGTCTGTGCAGCAGTTGTGACAAAAGCATGACCTGTCCGGCGGAACTCGAGGACATCGACCTTACCTACGGCGTGGGTCGAACGACGAATCTAGTGGCCGCCTGGCACGACCAGTTGATCGAGTTGATGGGCGCGATGGGGATGCGTGAAGCACGGCGTCTTCGAGGTGACGTGGGACGGGCAATGTTCTTTGAGGATCTTGAGGAGGAAAGCTTTGGCACGCTGTTCGGCACAAGAAAATAGTCTCAAAGAGATTCTTCCCGAGAATACGTTGAGAACTCGGGTCGCCCAAACGCAGGTCAGTCGAGAGGTCAGACCGGCGCCGGGGCGGTACCGCAATGAGATCGCCAAGTACATTATTCGGCGAAACGACGACTGTATCCGGTGTGGCAAGTGCGTGGAACTGTGTCCGCGCGGTGTCCACGTCGACAAGCCCGGGTACAAGTATTTCGCTGAACCCAAGCTGGATCGTTGCATCGGGCCGGCCTGTGAGAAGACGGACCACTATTGCGTCGCCCAGTGCCCGCAATCGGCGCTGCGGATGGTCGAGAATCCCATGATGAAGGTGCTGGGGGACTGCCGCTGGCCGGCGGATATGATCCTGGCGACCTGGAAGATGGCGGAGACGGGCGATGTGCCGGCTGAGGAGTTCGGCCTTGAGCACGAATGCGGCGCTACCGGCGGTGGTTTCGACCGGCTGCGGTTCAAGTTCCCGGACAAGCCGCCGGTCAAGCTCTCTCCAGACGAGATTGACACAAGTATCGAGCTGAACAAGCGTGACGACGGCCGACCTCGCATCACGATTGACGTGCCGTGGTACGGTGGGGGAATGTCCTTCGGTTCGGTCAGCAACGTGACGCAACTGTCCAAGGCGCGGGCCGCCGTGGCGTGGAACACGTTCACCTGCACCGGCGAAGGCGGGTATATGGAGCGTATGCGTCCCTTTGACGATCACGTGATCACGCAGGTTGCCACGGGCTTGTTCGGCGTGCGCGAAGAGACGATTCAGCGCGTGCCGATCGTGGAATTCAAGTACGCCCAGGGCGCCAAACCTGGTTTGGGCGGACACCTGCTGGGTGACAAGAACACCATCGCGGTCTCGCGGATGCGCGAAGCCGTGCTGGGCATCTCGCTCTTCTCGCCGTTCCCGTTCCATAGCGTCTACTCCATCGAGGACCACATGAAGCACCTCGATTGGATCAAGCATCTGAACCCGCGGGCGTTGCTTTCGACCAAGGTTTCGACGCCGACCGATGTCGACATGGTGGCGGTCGGCAGTTACGCCGCGGGCACGCACATCGTTCACATCGATGGCGGCTATGGAGGAACGGGGGCCGCACCCGATATTGCGAAGAAGAACATCGCGATGCCGATCGAATATGCGATCGGTCGCGTGCATCGCTTCCTCGAGGCCGAAGGGGCTCGTGACAAAGTGACCCTGATCGCCAGCGGCGGCATACGCGTCGCCCAGGATATGGCCAAGGCCATCGCACTCGGCGCCGACGGCGTGGTGGTCGGAACGAGCGAACTGGTGGCGCTCGGGTGTGTCCGCTGCAGTCGGTGCGAGAGTGGACGCGGCTGCCCGCGCGGCATTGCCACGACCGATGCGGTGCTGGCTACCAAAATGGACATTGAATGGGGCACGCAGCGGCTCATCAATCTGTACAACGCGTGGTACAAGGAGTTGGTTGAGATTCTGATGCGATTCGGGATGCGAAGCGTGAAGGAACTGCGCGGCCGGACCGATCTCCTGATGCATCTCGACTACAGCAATGACGTGAAGGCGAAATCATGAACAGGACCTTGATCGATAGAGTTCTGACATCCAGGGGCCGGCTCGCCGAACGGGTGGGGCACCTCCGCGACATACGCAAGGACGCTGAAGAAGGTGGCTGCGGCGTCGTTGGGTTCTGTTGTTCCGAAGCCGTTGCGGGCCGGCATATCTACGAACCCTCGAAGCAGATGCACAACCGCGGCAACGGAAAAGGCGGCGGCATCGCGGCCGTCGGGTTCGTACCCAAGCAGTTGGGTGTCAGTCGAGACGTGCTCGATAACTACTACATGCTGCACATTGCCTTCCTTGATCCCGGCGTCCGCAGCGCTCTGGAGCGCAAGTACATCGAGCCGTACTTCGAGGTCGCCTCATCGTGTGAACTTGACAAGGTCGATGACTGGCAGTCCGTGGCGGGACTGGAAGTCTGCCCTCCGGATGTGTGCCGCTACTTCGTCCGGGCCAAAGAGCCGGTTCTGGATGCGTTCATCAAGGAGAATCAGCTTGACGGTCTGGACCGCTCGGCGGCCGAAGATGAGTTCATCAATCAGAACAGCTTCAAGCTGAACCAGGAATACTACGCCTCGCTGGGCGAGCAGCAGGCATTCGTCCTCTCGCACGGCCGGAACATCATGATCCTCAAGGTCGTGGGCTACGCCGAGGCGATTGTCAAATACTACAAGATCGAGGACCTGTGCGCCCATGTCTGGATTGCCCACCAGCGCTATCCGACGAAGGGCCGCGTTTGGCATCCGGGAGGCGCCCATCCCTTCGCCGGGATCGACATGGCGCTGGTCCACAACGGCGATTTCGCCAACTACCATTCCGTCAGCGAGCATCTCAAGCAACGGAACATTTACCCGCAGTTCCTGACCGATACAGAGGTTTCGGCGCTGCTGTTCGATTTGCTGAATCGGACATACGAGTATCCGTTGGAGTATATCATCGAGGCGCTGGCCCCGACGACGGAGCTCGACTTCGACCGGCTCGATCCAGACAAGCAGAAAGCCTACCGGGCGATCCAGGCCACTCACATCCACGGTTCTCCGGACGGCCCATGGTTCTTCATCATCGCGCGCAACATCGCTCGGGAGAACAAGTACCAACTTCTCGGCATCACCGATACGGCGATGCTGCGGCCCCAGGTCTTCGCCTTCTGCGACGGCGAAGTCCAGGTCGGGTTGATCGGATCGGAGAAGCAGGCGATCGACGCGACGCTGCAGAGCCTGTCGGAAGACGACCCCCGCGTCTGCCCCGTGGCGGATCGGTACTGGAATGCACGGGGCGGCAGCTACACCGATGGGGGCTCGTTCATCTTCGACCTGAAGAAGGACGCCGAGGGCAAGATCAGGATCGGGTGTACCGACAAATTCGGTGCCGCAGTGCCCTTACCGACCGCCAGCCAGGCTTGTGACTTCACGGCCGAGGTGGATGCATCGGAACTCGATGCCCAGGTCATCACCATCGACCGCCTCTTCGATTCGAAGGGCGCAGTTGGCGTCTTCGAGTATGTGGTCGATCACATTCGGCAATGGACGTACGAAGATATCCGCGCGATCTGCCGGACCATCTCCAGGCTGGGTGCCGAGAAACGGCACACATCGGTCGCGATCGATGCACTGACCCTGCTGAACGATCGGAAGTACTCTACCGGGAGCAAGAAGCGCAGTCACATCGTCCACCTGCAGCTCACTGAATTGTATCGCCTCTTCCGAGGTCTGCCGCGTCTCGGAGCGGATGCAGCAACCGAGAACCACTACCGTCTGGTGGATTTCGACAACCGTGATGCGCTGTGTGAACCTCCGGAAGAAGAGGCGGTCCTCGTTATTGATGCGAGCGGCTTCCCTCCGGAAGGTGATGATTGCGACGCGGCCGTGCTCAAGCGAGCGTTCATGAAGGGATGGCGGCGTTTCATCGTCTTCGCGTGTCGGGGGCAGCGGTACGTCGGCTGTGGTCTTGGTCCCGATACCGACGATGTGACAATCGACGTGTACGGCAGTTCCGGCGACTACCTGGCCTCGGGGATCGACGGGTTGACCATCACCGTGCACGGCAACGCGCAGGATCAACTCGGACAGATCATCAAGCGCGGAAAGCTGGTCATACACGGCGATGTGGGCCAGACCTTCATGTACGGCGCCAAAGGCGCCGACGTCTACGTGCTTGGCAACGCGGCGGGCAGGCCGCTGATCAACTCGGTCGGTCGGCCGAAAGTTGTGATTAACGGGACGTCCCTGGACTTCCTGGCCGAGTCATTCATGGCGGGCGACCCGCTCACCGGCGGCGGTTTCGTGATCCTCAACGGCGTGCGATGCAATGACGATGGCAAGGTCATTCCCTTGGAGGAACCTTATCCCGGCAGCAATCTCTTCTCGCTTGCTTCCGGCGGCGCCATCTACGTCCGCGATCCCGAAAAACGACTTGTCGACCAACAGCTCAACGGCGGTGCGTACGTGGCGCTGACCAGTAGAGACTGGGATCTGATTCTCCCGTATCTCGAAGAGAACGAACGGCTCTTCGGGATCACCGTGTCCGATCTGCTGACCGTGGATTCGCGCGAGCGCCATCCGGCCGAGGTGTATCGAAAGGTCGTGCCGCTTGCGAGTGTGGTGGCGCAGAACCTGGCCGGGACCGACGATACTGCGTGGGCGGACGAGCACCTGGAGTTGGCGGCCGACTGACGTGACAAACAAACGAAGCTAGTGGATTCTCTGACAAGAGATGGAACATGGCGATTACGATCAAGAAGAACGTTGAGACCGAAGGGCTGATCCGCCGGATCGAGCAGATGACCGGGACAGACCTCAGCACGTGCTATCAGTGCAAGAGGTGCACAAGCGGCTGTCCCGTGTCGAAACTGGCCGGTTCGCCGCCCTCGGAGATCATGCGGCGACTGCACCTCAAGGCCGGTGACGAACTGCTGGACAGTGAGATCGTCTGGATGTGCGTGTCCTGCGAGACCTGCTCGGCGCGGTGCCCGATGGGCATCGATGTCGCGGCGGTGATGGACGCGCTGCGTCAACTGGCCCGCGAGAAGAAGGCCGCCCCCCAGGAAGGCAACGTGCCGCTGTTCAACCGGGCCTTTCTGGAGACGGTGAAGTTCTTCGGCCGCACGTATGACATCGCCATGATCGCGGCCTACAAACTCGGGACGCGCAAGTTCATGGACGATACGGAGAAGTTCCCCTCCATGCTCAAGAAGCGAAAGATCGCGCTGCTGCCTTCCCTCAAGGGTGACCGGAAGACCACACGGCGTATTTTCCAGAAGGCCAACGAGCGGAAGGAGGCCGAGAGATGAAATACGGATACTTCCCAGGTTGTTCGGCTGATTCGACTGCTCGTGACATGCACACCTCGACGGTGGCGGTCGCCCAGGCACTGGGCATCGAACTGATCGAGCCGAAAGGCTGGACCTGTTGCGGTGCGACGGCGGGGCACCAGACAGATCGTTTTCTGTCCGTTGCGTTGCCGGCCGCCAGCCTGGCCAAGGTCAAAGACGACGGCCTGGATATGGTTGTCAGTTGTGCGGCCTGTTACAATCGGATGAAGGTCGCCAACCATGAGATCCAGCAGAGTGACGAGATGCGTCGCGCGGTCGCTGATGCTCTGGGGCGGGACTACGACGGCTCGGTAAGAGTCAGACATTTCCTGGAAGTTCTGCTGGAAGACCTTGGCATTGACAAGGTCGCAGCCTTGGCGAAGCATTCGTTGGGCGGCTTGAAAGTCGCCTGCTACTACGGCTGTCTGCTGGTCCGCCCCAACGAGGTGACGAAGTTCGACGATCCGGAGAATCCCACATCCCTCGACCGGCTGGTCAACGCGTTGGGCGGCGAGGGGCTCGAGTGGCCCCACAAGGTCGAGTGTTGCGGCGGGGGGCTCTCGATGTCACGTACCGATGTGGTGGTCAGCCTGACCGACGCGATTCTGGAGATGGCCAAGGCATCCGGCGCCCAGTGCGTCACGGTGGGCTGTCCGATGTGCCAGATCAATCTGGATATGCGTCAGCTCGACATCCGCAAACAGATGGGCAAATCGCATGACATGCCCATCGTCTACATCACGCAACTCCTCGGGCTGTGCCTGGGCGTGCCGGCCCAGCAGCTTGGGCTCGAGAAGCTGATGATCCCCGCCGGGGACATTGTCAAGACGATAGGCAGCGCTGCGTGAATAGCGACGAATGACAGCACGGTTACATAGAAGTCATCGACTATGATAAAGAGAAACGAAAAGAAGATCGGTGCGGTACTGGTGGCCGGGGGCGGCATCGCAGGTGTCCAGGCGTCTCTTGATCTGGCCAATTCCGGTTTCAAGGTCTACCTGGTCGAACGCGAGGCGGCGATCGGCGGGATGATGTCCCATCTGGACAAAACCTTCCCCACCGGCGACTGCGCCACGTGTATCGTCTCGCCCAAGCTCGTGGAGTGTGCGCGGAACCTCAACGTCGAGATACTCACGCTTTCGGAGTTGGTCGATGTCGTCGGGGAACCGGGGAGTTTCAAAGCTACGGTCAAACGCCACCCCCGTTACGTGAGCGAGGACAAATGCTCGGGCTGTAGCGAGTGTACGCAGGCCTGCCCGGTGGATGTCCCCGACCATTTCGACCGTGACATGGGCACGCGCACGGCGATCGCGAAGCAATACGCGCAGGCGACGCCGAACATTTTTGAGATTCAGAAGATAGGGCATGCCCCGTGCAAGATCGCGTGTCCGGCCAACATCAACGTTCAGGGATACGTGCAGCTCATCAAGACGGGCGAATACCTTCGCGCGGTGGAACTGATCCGAGAGCGCAATCCGCTTTCGGCGATATGCGGTCGCGTCTGCAACCATCCGTGTGAAGCGGCATGTACACGAGCCAACGCGGACGATCCCATTGCGATCAGGCTGCTCAAGCGTTTCGCCTCGGACAAAGAGATGGAGATGCTCGCGGCCGGCGAGATCTCCCTGCCGGAAGAGAAGACGCCCGCTGCGGACGCGAAGAAGGTCGCCGTCGTGGGGGCTGGGCCCGCGGGCCTGACCGTAGCGAACGATCTGGCCGATCAGGGTTTCGCCGTGACGGTCTATGAATCGACCGACGCGGCCGGTGGGATGCTTCGCTGGGGTATCCCGGAATACCGCTTGCCGCGCGACGTTCTGGACCACGAGGTCGAGCTGATTCGGCGCAAGGGCGTGGTTTTCCAGTACAATTCTCCGATCGGAGAGGATCTGCCCGTTGAGAAGCTGCGCCAGTCGCACGACGCCGTCTTCCTTGGCATCGGGACGCAGATCGGCAGCAAGCTGGGGATTGATGGTGAGGATCTCTTGGGCGTGACCCAGGCGCTTGATTTCCTGCACCAGGCCAATGGCGGCAACCCGCCCAAGGTTGCGGGCAAGGTCGCTGTGATCGGTGGTGGTGACGCCGCCATGGACGCGGCCCGCGTGGCATTGCGGCTTGGCGCCGAGAGCGTCACCGTCCTCTATCGTCGTACCGCCGCCGAGATGCCCGCCTCGGATGAGGAGGTCAAGCAGGCCCAGGACGAGGGCATTGAATTCCGGTATCTCGTGGGCCCGGAAGCGTTTCAGGGGAATGCCGGGAATACCTTGCAGACCATTCGCTGTGTGCAGATGGAACTTGGTGAGCCCGATGCGTCCGGACGACGTCGCCCGGTCCCGATCAATGGTTCCGAGTTCGACGTTCGCGCCGACATGGCGATTCTGGCGATTGGAAGTGTGCCGGATCCTGCCTTTGCGAAGAGCGCTGCGAACGTGCCGGTCAACGAGTACCTCAATGTGTTGATCGATGAGCACGGCGTGACGACGGCGGACGGGATCTTCGGCGGCGGCGACGTCGTGACCGGCCCGTCGACCGTTATCGAGGCGGTGGCCGCCGGCAAACGAGCCGCCGAGTCGATCGCGCACTATCTGAGCGGGCAAGACATTGCAGAGAATCGCTTCGAAGAGACGCTGCTTCCGATGACCGATGACCTCTTGCCGGACACCGAGAAGGTGGAGCGCAAGCCGCAGAGTCGTGTGGATGAGCTGCCCCCGTCCAGCCGCGTCAGGGATTTCGCTGAGGTCGAGGGCGGATTCACCGAAGAGGCGGCACTGGCCGAAGCCGAGCGGTGTCTGAATTGTGCGTTGTGTTCGGAGTGCGGTGAATGTACCAGGGCTTGCGAGCAGAACGCGATCGACCACTTCATGCCTGAACGGGATGTGGAGTTGGAGGTTGGCGCCGTCATATTGACGCCAGGCTTCGAGGAATTCGACGCCAAGCGCAAGGGTGAATTCGGCTGGGGACGCTACCCAGATGTTGTCACCAGTGTTCAGTTCGAGCGCATGCTCTCGGCGGCGGGGCCTTCTGAAGGACATGTGATTCGCCTCTCGGATGGTCGGGAAGCGAAGAGCATCGCATGGATTCAGTGTGTCGGCTCGCGTGATTCGAGTTGCGGCAACGACTACTGTTCTTCGATCTGCTGCATGGCGACGACCAAGCAGGCCATGATTGCGGCCGATCATGTGGATGAACTTGACGCGACGATCTTCTACATGGACATTCGCGCGCACGGCAAGGATTTCGACCAGTACTACGAGCGTGCTCGGAGCATGGGCAACATCCACTACCGCAAGACGATACCGTCACGACTGATCCAGATGCCGGGGACGAGCGATGTCCGTGCCCGCTTCCTCGATGAAGACGGTCAGATGCGGGAGCAGGAGTTCGACCTCGTTGTCCTTTCCGTTGGTATGGAGCCCAGTGCTTCGGTGACCGAATGTGCCGAGCGGATGGGCATTGAACTGAACGAGTACGGCTTCTGTGCGACCGACCGACTGGCGCCGCTGGCGACCTCGCGCGCGGGCATCTTCGTCGGTGGTGCTTTCCAGGAGCCCAAAGATATTCCGGAGACCGTGACACAGGCCAGCGGCGCCGCCTCGATGGCGATGCAACTCCTGGCTGAAGCCCGGGACAGTCTCGTCACGAAGAAGAGCTATCCACTCGAGCACGACATCGCCGACGAGCAGCCGAGGATCGGCGTCTTCGTCTGTCACTGCGGCATGAACATCGCCTCGACAGTGGATGTGGAACAGGTGGTGCAGCGCGTCAAGGATGAAGCGTTCGTTGAATTCACGACGCACACCATGTTCAGTTGCTCCGACACGAGCCTGTCCGACATGAAGGACGTGATCCACGAGCATCAGCTTAACCGCGTGGTGGTTGCTTCGTGCACGCCGCGCACTCATGAACCCTTGTTCCGCGAAACGCTATGTGAGGCCGGCTTGAATCCCTATTTGTTCGAACTGGCCAACATCCGCGATCAGTGTTCGTGGGTCCACTCTGATGCTCCGGAAGCCGCGACAGACAAGGCGGCGGAGCTTGTCAAGATGGCGATCGCCCGGGCGCGCTTCCTCCGGCCTCTCGAAGGCGGGGTGTTGAGCGTCGATCAGAAGGGGCTTGTCATCGGCGGCGGCCTGAGCGGGATGACCGCTGCGCTGGCGCTGGCCGATCAGGGCTTCAAGGTCAACCTCGTGGAGTCGACGGAACATCTCGGCGGCAATCTGCATGACATCCATCGCACGCTGGATGGCGATGACATCTGTCAGTTCACTGAAGATCTGATGGCCCGCGTGGCCAACCACGAGAACATCGATGTGCTCCTGAATACGGAGGTGACGGGGGTTTCGGGCCATATCGGGAAATTCTCTACGACCGTTTCCACCGACGGCGAGAGTCAGGATATCTCGAGCGGCGCCATTATCGTGGCTACCGGCGCCAAGCAGGCCGAAACAACGGAGTATCTGAACGGTCAGTCGTCGGGCGTGATGACACAGGTCGAGTTGGAAAAGGAATTGCATGCCGGCGCGTTCGAGGCCAAGGGCAAAAACGTCGTCATGATTCAGTGCGTGGGGTCGCGCGATGAGGAGCGGCCTTACTGCAGTCGAATCTGCTGCTCGGCGGCGGTCAAGAATGCTCTGGCGATCAAGCAGTTGGATCCGAACGCCAATGTGTTCGTTCTCTATCGTGATGTCCGCACCTACGGTTTCCGGGAGAAGCACTACAAGCAGGCCCGTGACGCCGGCGTCGTCTTCATTCGCTACACGCGCGACGCCAAGCCGGACGTTTCCGACAACGGCGGTCTTGTCGTCAATCTCAAGAGCCCTGACTTCCCGGAGCCGATCACGATCGAGGCCGACAACGTCATCTTGAGCACCGGCATTGCGGCCGACCGGGAGAACAACAAGCGCGTCTCGAACATGCTGAAGGTGCCCCTGAATGCGGATGGCTTCTACGTCGAGGCCCACATGAAACTGCGACCGGTCGATTTTGCCACCGAGGGCATCTTCCTTTGCGGCCTGGCGCACTCACCGAAAGCGATCGACGAGAACATCTCCCAGGCCCGCGCGGCTGCGGCCCGGGCGAGCACGGTTCTGTCGAAGAAGCAACTCGACGTCAGCGCCCAGGTCTCCTACGTGGACCAGGAGAAGTGTATCTCCTGTATGACCTGCGTCACCGCGTGCCCCTACAATGCCCCGGCCTGCAACGTGGATGGCAAGGGGCAGATCGAGGCGGCCAAGTGCATGGGATGCGGCATCTGCGTATCGGAATGCCCGGCCCGCGCCATTCAACTGCATCACTTCGAGACCGACCAGTTCGGCGTGATGATCCGTGAGTTGCTGGCCCCGGAAACGGCCGACGCATACGAGACCACAGGAAAGAAGAATTGAACCATGAAACCAGAGGCGTTTGAACCGAAGATCCTGGCGTTTTGCTGTCACTACTGTGCCTATTCCTCGGCCGACCTGGCGGGGTCCATGCGGCTCCAGTACCCCCCGAACGTGCGGATTATTCGTACGCCGTGCACCGGGAGACTGGAGACGGAGTACTTCATGAAGGCCCTGGAGAAGGGCGCCGATGGCGTGCTGGTCGCCGGTTGCCTGGAAGGGGGATGTCACTTCATTGAGGGCAACTACTGTGCGAAGCGACGCGTGGACTACATCCGTGATCTGCTGGCCGAGATCGGCATCGACAAGGAGCGGCTGCGGATGGTGAACGTTTCGGCTGCCATGGCCAGGCCGCTGACGGAGATCATCACCGACATGGTCGAGACCGTTCGCAAACTTGGACCGAACCCACTTGGTGCAGCACGCACGAACCCAACACTGGAGACTGCTTGATGATAGTTGCAGAACGAAAACCGATACCGGAACTCATGGAGATCGTCAAAGAGCATGAGAAGGTTCTGGTGCTCGGATGCGGCACGTGTGTCACCGTCTGTCTGGCCGGCGGCGAGCGCGAGGTGAGTATCATATCCTCGGCGCTGCGGATGGCCTCTCGGCTCGCGGGCCAACCGCTCGACGTGGAAGAGTTGACGATCGAACGCCAGTGCGACAACGTCTTCATCGAGCAGGCCGCCGAAGCGATCGAACGGAACGATGCCGTCGTGTCACTGGGGTGCGGCGCGGGGGTGCAAGCCATCGCCGAACGCTTTGCCGGCAAGCCCGTGTATGCGGGACTGGACACGGCTTTCATCGGCATTCTCGAAGAACGAGGCATTTGGACAGAGAAATGCGCCGGTTGCGGCTCGTGTGTACTGCACGAGTACGGCGGGATCTGCCCGGTGACGCGCTGTGCCAAACGCATGCTGAACGGCCCTTGCGGCGGATCCCGCGAGGACCGTTGCGAGGTTCGGCCGGATCGCCAATGTGCGTGGCAACTCATCTATGAGCGGCTCAAAGGCATCGGTCAGCTCGACCGGCTCAAGAAGATCACGCCCCCCAAGAATTGGAATTCAAGTCTCGACGGTGGGTATCGGGTGATCGTGCGAGAAGACCACAGAATCTGACGCTCGTTCGATGGGCGTTGGATCGGCCTCCAACCGAGATTTGCAGGTTCGTCGATATCGGAAAGGTTCTCGATGAGTCCGGGCAAGAGACTCTCTGAATATGGTTGCGGACGCGCTAACCAGCTTCCATCCGGAGGCCATATTGAGAACCCATTCGAGATGGACATTCCGCTCATCTCCAGCGATACGCTGATCGATCACGCGGCGCATTGTCTCGACTGTGATGTCCCCATTTGTCATGCCGTTGCTTGCCCGTTGCACAACCGGGTTCCGGATCTGTGCGAATCCTTGCGTCACGGACGATGGCGCGAGGCGTGCGATCTTCTGCACACGACGAACAACTTCCCTGAGATCACCGGGCGCGTCTGCCCTGCTCCCTGCGAAGCGAGTTGTCGCCGGGATGGGGATGGGTCGGGCATCCCGATCAGGCAGATCGAGTATCAAGTCGCCGAATACGGGTTCGCCAATGATTGGATCAGGCCCGCCCGAATCGAGGTCAAGAGCGGCAAGCGTGTCGTGGTGATCGGATCGGGCCCGGCCGGACTCGCTGCCGCCCAACAACTCGTGCGGTCGGGACATGAAGTCATTGTATTCGAGAAGGATGACCACGTTGGTGGTCTGCTGCGCTACACGATCCCGTACTTCAAGCTGGGCCGGACCGTTCTGGATCGCAGGCTCGATCAGTTGCGAGAGGAGGGGGTGACCTTCATTACCGGCATCGTCGCCGGAGAGGATATCTCGTATCGCTATCTCTCGCGGATGTGTGATGCCATCTGTGTGGCTATCGAGACAGGTCCTCCCAAGGACTTGCCGGTGCCGGGGAGGGACCTTGAGAACGTCATTTTCGGGACCGAGTACCTGCGACAGGCGAATATGATCCGATCCGGCGAGCGAGGAGGCTTCGACCGAGCCTTCTGCGGGCGAGATAAGATCATCGCTGTCATTGG
The DNA here is from genome assembly GCA_028277585.1 of Sedimentisphaerales bacterium. Classification (GTDB taxonomy): domain Bacteria; phylum Planctomycetota; class Phycisphaerae; order Sedimentisphaerales; family Anaerobacaceae; genus Anaerobaca. Next base: position 3,392 of record JANQFY010000482.1, on the reverse strand, counting down.
AGGAGGAAGCGTCGGTCAGGATTGTGTCGCACTGTCGCGTCGTGAAGGAGCGAGGAGAACGTATCAGCTCGAGATCCAGCCGAAGCCATCGGACGCGTTGCGATCCGAGGCATTTCAGACGGGCGCAGATGGGGGCGGGCAAGACGATTGCATCAGGCGGTGGTGTGTTCAGACGAAGAGGCTCTCCGGCTCCGGGACGAGAGTGAGCGAATTGCACGGAGTTGAGGTTCAGTGGTATAACGGACAGAACGGCCCTGCGATGCGCGAACGAGCCAGCACGGAATTCAGCCTGAACGTGGATTTGGTGGTCCTGGCGATCGGCATCGAGCCCAGTTCACAGAGTGGGCTAATCGAGAAGCTGGGCCTCAGACTAGATCCGGAGGGTGATCTGGCGCCCGCCAGCCCAGACGGGACCGGTCGTGTGGGTCTCTTTGCCACAAGGAACACCGCAACCGGTGCATCAATCGTAGGCCGGGCGATCGCTTCCGGCAGGACGGTTGCTGCCGAAATTGACCAGTACCTGGCCGCCCAAGGATGACGCACGGAGTCTCCGGCTGGAGCGGATCGTCGAGGTCATGACGGTGCGTCGTTAATTCTGGGGTGGGGGTCGTCCAATTCCCCCGGTTGCCCATGCAACTGGAAAGTGTCAAATCTTCTCGTTCCACTGGCAGCAATATGACTGCTCTTCGGGGTATACATCTGTGGCGTGATGCGAAATCCCGGACGTCGGTGTTTCCGGGCGAATGGTACGGTTGATCCGCGCCGTGTCGGGATTTCCAACAATTCCGAGGCTACTATATTAGGAGAGGCAGCCATGCGAGGCGGAAGATTTGGCAAACCGTTCATGGTCATCGTATGTATGTGCGCGGCGCCCACGCTGCTGTGGGCTCAGGAGGATGTCAACGGCCCGTGGGATCCGGTCGAGCAATTTGAGCCGTATTGGGAGTCGGTGACCTTCACGGCCCGGCTCACCAACCGGGCCGAGCAGCGGTTCACCGGTCCGGACACGCGACGGTTGCTGTCTGTCTATGGCGCCGTTCGGCAAATCGACAAGACGGGGTTGATCGGTGTCGAGGCCAGGCCTAGGAACACGGTCGTTCTGGATCAGCATGGGGTCGAGATCTACCGGGCGGAAGATCAGCCTTCCCTCGGTCGGTGTTATCAAGCGACCGATGATTTCAGGAACAGTCTCGGACGCGGCCGATGGAACGACGATATCCCGTTCTATGTCAATATGCCCATGGACCCGAATCGCGATTATCCCACGTCGCTCAGTCGCATGGAGTGCTCCATGGCGTTCCTGGTCGCCGATACGTTCGAGGAGGTCGAGGTCCCGTTCGCGCCCGACCCGACCTGGGTGGAGTTAACGCCCGGGCTGGAGATCCTCGTGGAGGAGGCCTCGGTCGAAGAGGACGCCTACACCTACCGCATCCGGGCGATCTATGATCCAGAGATAGTCGCGTACTCGGCAGAGAACCGTTGGCACATAAGAGCCAATGAGATCCTGCCGCCGATCCTTGTGGCCAAGGTGGAACTGCTCAATGTCGTGGGCAAGCCGATCGATCGTGTCAGTGTGTCGGGCCGCTTCAGCGGCGGCACAAGCCGTCGGGGCTGCGATGGTCTCATGATCGCCACGAGCACGGGAAGCGGCAGCTGCGGTGCGTGCGGCTATGTGAAGATGATTCGTTTTACCCTGGCCTTCGACCCTTACGAGGAGAAGGTGCCGTTTGTACTGGAGAACATACCCGTTCCCAGCTTCTGAAGACCCTGGCGGACGATTCCGGGCCAGCATCCCCATTGCTCCGTTCGTCTCGTCTACGGCCGCCCCCTGGTTCCTTCGGAAATCGGGGGGCGGCATGCTCGATTTGGGGCCTGTAGTCAGCAACCTGTCCGGCCGAGATTCTCGGGAAGCGATCAAGTTGGCTGGGGCGCCTTGTCTTGAAATCCAGTCGGTTGGATAGGCGTGGCGTTGGCTGCTAAGGTGTTTTGGAGTAATGGGTTGTGGGCCTTCGGGTAAGCCTGAAAGATCGAGCGAAAGCATGGTGTCAGGGCGGTCAATCTACCTTTTCCCGGATTTCCTACACAATTATAGACTACTGATGTAACTCTCCAGGCCATTGCGTCCCTTTCCTAATATGAAAACTAAATGTATATTTAATACTCCCAAGCGGCCGTTGTTGTGTAGGATATCAGCAATGGTTAACAGGTTATGACGCAACGAAAAGACGGTTTGGCACGAAGAGAACAACTACTGAAAGTGGCGAGCGAGGCTCCTGCCGGAAAGGACTACCGAGACGCAACGGTCGCTCAGACATGCGCCCAGGCGAAAGCCAGCGCGGCGGTGATGAGCTACCACTTCGGTTCCAAGGAGGGACTGCATCTCGAGGTGTGGCGCGAAGCCTTCAGGCCGGCGATGCTCCATTGCCCGTTCGACGGCGGTTTGGATGGACATACCCCGTCTGAAGAACGGCTCTGCGATTCCATCCGGGCGGGGCTGAGCCGGATGGTGAGCGTGGTTCATCAATGCATCGCGTTCGGCCTGAAGAAAGGGCACGTTCTCCCCATCTTTCGGGGCAAGGACAAACGTGAACTGCTGGAGCAGTTCACGAAACACATTACCAGCTTCTCACTGTCCGGAATCTACGGACTGCGGGAAAGGCTCAAGAGGTAACGAGGTAAGATTTCTCCGCCGATGTGCAGGCAAGATGGCGGATCAAGCGTAGAATCAGATCAATTCCACTACCCCCATTCCAAGAACGAACATGACTCCATCTAAACACCCGATCTACTGTCGTTGGACGATGTCCTTACTTTGCATTCTGTTGATTCGCTGCGCGGTTGGTTCCCCATCACGCGGAACGGGCGATGGTCCGTCCCCACGGGCGGTCGCCGAATGCGCCGCGCCGCTTCTGCGGAATGCAGATTTCGCAGAACCGTTTGCTCCGTGTCGGCTCTGCACGAAGGACGGGCGTCTCGCGATGCCGGTAGGCGACTCGGAGGAGGACTTCCTGGTCCTGGGCGACGCGGCCTGGCGGGAGGTCGAGACTCGCTTCCAGGTCTGCCGGCGCAATCAGGTCGACGGGCTGACCATTGTCATGAAGAATACGGCCGGTGAGCGCTTCCGGCTCGTCTTGGGGGCCAAATGCAACAGCACGCACGAGTTGGTCCGCGAAACAGGGGCGGGCATTAGACAGACTGTCTGTACGGCCCAAGGCGGGACGGAGATCGGACGCTGGCAGGTCGTTCGCCTGCAGTGCCGCGCGCACCGCGTGAAGGTCTGGCTGGGCCAGCGGCTCCTATTCGACTGCGCGGGAGGCTCGGCGCCGTTTACCGGAAGAATCCAGGTCGGGAGCCTGACCGAACGCCTTTACGTCCGCGGCATCACCATGAAG
>JANQFY010000366.1 GCA_028277585.1 Sedimentisphaerales bacterium | reverse complement strand
GGTCTCGCGCATCCGGAGAATCTCGATCGTCGTATGGGGCCCCGCCCCGCCATTTTGGCCCCTCAGCTCCAGGAAACGTACGATGTTGGCGCGAACGCGATCGAACCGGGCCGGCGGACGCAGCTTCTCGTAGACCTCGGGCGTACAACCATCGAACGAAAACGATAGAGACGTCAACGAAGACGACAGCAGTCGCCTGGCCATCTCCTCCGTCAGGGCCGCGGCGTTAGTGTGCAGCATCGTCCGACACCGACTGCCGGCCGCGTAGTCGATCATGTCGAAGAGGCGCTCGTGAAGCAGCGGTTCGCCCGACAGATAGAGTTTGATCAGCGGCTGATTCTCGCAGACATCGTCGATGATGCGCCGAAACGTATCCATCGACATTCTTACATCGCGCGCCGCCAAGCCGTGGGACTGGGGACACATGATACACTTGAGATTGCAGAGCCGGGTGATGTCGACCCAGTAGACGGAGGGCATCGGAGGGATGTAATAGTCCATCAACTCCCCGATGTTGTGCCACAATGGCATGCCCTGTCCTCGCGAGCCCCCATGTTGCGCGATTCTCAGCGTCCGCCGTGAACGCCACGCCTTCTCGATACTTCGTGCCGGGTACTCTTCTGTCGGAGTCTCACTCCAGGCTACCCTTTGGCGAAGCCTCTGTCAAGAACACGCCCGGCTAGGTCGACGGGGATTCCAGCAAGTCGATGTAGGCTCGCTGCACGAGCCCAGCCCGAGGAATGCCGAGTTTCTCCATCAGATTGCGCGCGATATCGACGCCGTGGGCAGTGTCTTGTTCCGGTTCAAGAACCACCTCGAGTTCGACAAACTGGCCCAATCCCTCCACGCGATCGAGGTGCACCCGCGTCGGACCGATCAGATAGAGCGCGCGTGTCTTACGCACCACGCCCCGCACCCCGAGCGCCGCCGAGAGCGCAGCGCACAGGCTTTCCGAGTCAGGTGTTCGATGCAGATCGTACCGACTCTGCTTGGGTCCGGTCTCATCCGCTCGTTCGTAGTAGATCAGCTCCCCTTCTTTGGAATCGGCGAATTGACGCAGTTTCAGCCGACCGCGCGGACAGACGAAAAACGTATCGACCTGCTCCAGCACAGTCGGCCCCGTCCCCCCCAATTCTTGCGCCCGCTGCGCAATCGCCTCCACATCATCCACCTTCGCCTTGATCTCAATATTCCTGTTCATCCGCGACACTCTCTCGACACAGCACTCTCTCGTAGCCGCCTGACCGCCAGTTTCTGTGAACCGGACAATATCCATGCCCGTACCATCTCGGCAAGCGAAAACAATGGTGCGAAACCACGGATCAGCGTACAGTGCGATACGACGATGCACAGATGAGTGTCTACCTGTGAGAATGGAGACGACGTATGGTACCGACAAGAAGATCACTCGCCCGGTGGATTGAGGTCCTGACATTGTCCTTCGTGCTCATCTCGATAGGGTCGGCCGCCGCGGAGGTGTCGGACCTGGTGACGGACCGTCCCGATCAGACCGAATCGAGCGAAACCGTCCCGCCCGGCTACGTCCAGTTCGAATTCGGATGGACGCACGCTGAGGACGACGAAGACGCCGATGTCACATCCGATTCCTTTCCGGAAACGCTCATCCGCGTGGGCGTCGTCGAGAATCTGGAGTTTCGCTTTGGTTTCGGTGGGTACATTTGGGAGGAGATGGACTCACCGGGGGGACCTTCCGAAAGCGAACACGGGGCGGGCGATCTCGAAATCGGTCTGAAGTGGAGACTCTGGGACGAAACGGGTTGGCGCCCCCAAACCGCCCTGCTGGCCGGCACCTCCGTACCGACAGGCGAGGCGCCGTTCTCCAGCGAGCGATTCGATCCTTCCGTCCGCCTGGCCTGCTCCCATACGCTCACGGAGACGCTGGGGCTGGGCTACAACCTGGCGGGGAACTGGACGACAGAGGAGGACGCCCGCGGCGATCGCGATACGGACGCGTCACTGGCCTACACGATCGTTCTGGGCATCGCCCTGTCCGAACAGTTGGGCACGTTCATCGAGTTCTTTGGCGAAGTTCCGACCGATGAAGGCAAGCCCGCCAACTCCTTCGACGGGGGATTCACCTATCTGATCGCCGACAACCTCCAGGTCGACGTCCTGGGCGGCGTGGGTGTCTCTGAAGACGCCGAAGATTGGTTCCTCGGCGCGGGCCTGGTCTGGCGACTGCCCCAGTGACAAGGAACGTTCCGATTCAACCGACTCTCAAGGCGCGACGTAGCCAAGCGTGACGAGTTGCTCCTGGACGCGCGGGTAGATCCGCGCGGCATTTCGATAGTAGATCTTCTCCAGCACGTCCCGCGGCAAAGCCAGGCCCCGGATCTTGTTCTGGCTGAAGAAGCCTCCCGGCACGACCTCGTCCGTCTCCAGGATGCGAAAGGCCCGCCAGTATTGCTCGGCGTATCGCTTCCCCCGCTCGGGGCCATCCCAGCGACCAATATCGGTCCCGAAGAGAATACGATCGGCGTATTCGATCATGAACGAACGCAGGTTCTCGTAGGTTACGAGGTCGAAGTACTGGAACGTCGCGGCCAGATCGACGTTCATCTTCGGGAAGGTCGCCAGCATATTGCGTAGATAGTCGATCTGGGCGTCCTGGCAGATGGCCCACATGCTGTGGGCGCAGACCACATTCAGATTGGGATGCCGTTCCATCACGTTGCGCCAGGCGGTGATGTTGCGCCAATACTCGACCGGGTCGGGCAGCCACTTGGTGCGCTTGCCCCACGGACCACAGGGATCGGCGATGTGGATCGACGCCAGGAGAATTCCCAATCGCTCGGCCGCGACGAACGTCGGTTCGTGGGCCGGATCGTCGATATAGGGAAATCCCTTCTGCCCCGGCTTGAGTTTCCGCGCCGGAGGGCCCGCCCAAATCTTGTAGCCGACGAATCCCTTGGCGCCCCACTGCCCCAGCTCCGCGGGCGCGAACGCCAATCCATCATGAGACGAATAGTCACTGATACACGACAACATCCTGCCTTCCGAAGCTTCCAGCACGTCGACTGGATCGGTGATGGGACTGCTCCCCCCTCCTAGGTTGATCCACATCGCCAAATCGGCGCCATGCGTCGCCTTCAAATGCTCACGCAGGTTCAGATAGTTCGCCACCGCCTTCAGATCCCCGCCGGCGTGCGTGTGCACGTCGATCCGAGGCACATCCGGATACGCCGTCCCCGTCTCCCTTCCGCAGACCACACCAACCATCAGAACCACCACAGCAAGAACAACGCTTCTGGATTGCCCCATTGATTTTCCTTCCGACTCACCTTCAAGTCTGAGTAGTAGCATCGCATGACCGCGGCGCCATGCCCTCTCATCATAACTGCCAAGCAGCCGTTTCGCCACCGTCATAAATCACCCAGAAAACTGAAACGTCTGGGATTGAGACTCGTCTTACAGGTGGAAGGAACCTGCGGTTCGGAGAGATCAGACGTATAAGGCGGAGCGATTGGATGGACAGAGTGAGGAGTTTCACCTGCGGCGGCACGAGGAACGAGCGTTTCCCGGCGTTCAGGAGCAGATCAATGACGATCCCTTGACCGTACTCTGGGGGGCGGCCATCTCGGTGGGGCTGTTGACGATCATTATCCTTTTCGACTTACAGGGTCGCGACACCCCACCGCAGATGGAGACCGGTGGGCGAGGGTCCGGATAACAACCTGAATGCAAACCAGGACCGGCGGAGCAACACCCCCGTCTAACTATCGCTCACGCCAACATTCGTCAGTCGCAGGGAGACCTCGTCGAAAACCAGTTGTTTGGCGTGCTCGATGGGGCCGGGCAGGAAGGCGCCGGCGGCCATTTTGTGGCCTCCCCCGCCGTACTTGGTGGCGATCTCGCTGACGTCCACGGCACCGCGACTGCGCAGCGAGCAGCGGACGCGACCATCCTTCAGTTCCACCAACAGGGTCGAGACCACAACCGACGCAATACGGTGACACTCGTTGATCAGGTTCTCCGTGTCGGGGTAGTTCGTCCCCGTTCGGGCGAAATCATCCTGGAGGAGATACTGAACGGCGAAGCGGCCGTCCAGATGCAGTTCGAGGTGATCGAGCATCGCCTGCATTAACTGGAAACGCGCGTGAGAGAAATTGTGGTACAGCTTGTCATAGATCTGGGCCGGCGCGGCGCCGAGATCAATCAGTTCGGCCGAACGCCGATAGGTCCGACTGTCGGTATTGTTGAACTGGAACCAGCCGGTGTCGGTGGCGATCGCAACGAACAGCGCCTCGGCCATCCGAGCCGTGATGGACCACCCGACCGAAGCGAGGAACTCGTAGACGACCAGTCCTGCCGCCGCCGCGGTGGAATCCACCAATTCGACCTGCCCCAGAGCATCGGACGTCACGTGATGGTCGAAGACGAGAACCGGCGTATCGGTCTGCTTGAGATAATCTTCGAAGCGAGGCAACTGGCTGTAGCTGTTCGTATCCAGGATGACCACCAGGTCGAACGCCCCCAATGTCCCGCCGATCAATTGATCGACCTGGACGTCGGCCCCCAGTACAGGAGCCTCCTCATGGAGAAGAAACCGGTACCAATCGGGCACGGGGGAAAGAAACAGAGGTTGGACGGTCTTGCCCTGAGCGCGGAGGGCGTCCGTCATAGCTCCTACGCATCCACAAGCGTCGCCGTCGGGGCGGGTGTGCGTCGTCACCAGAATCGTGTTCGCATTTTCGATCAGCTCCAGAGCCTGCTGATACGCATCGGTGTTCGCCATCAATAACCTCTCATAACGTTACGAAAAAGGAGGGCGTATCTCTGCAAGACAATCCCCATGTCGACCACGCAGAGGATTATAGAGATTGTCGCATCGGCCCGCAACCCTCAGCACGCGACGCCGCCCGGAACTCGACGGTTCGGCCGGTCAGTCGTGCTCGAAGATCATGTGCTGAGTGTCCACACCTTCGACGGCCTCGAGCTTGGCAATCAGCTCGAAAACCGGCTTCTCGTCGCCGGCCAATTCGAGCAAGACCAGGCCGTTCGGCGAGCAGAACTGCTCCGAGACCTCATGGAGTCCGATCCGCGTCTTGATGCTGGCGCCGTACTCCGTGAACAGATCCTGAACCTCATGGGCGTGGTGCACACGATCGGTGATGTGAACGCCCAATACGATATGTCTCGGCTTATCCATGTGCTTCTCCTTCAGCAGACTTCTCCAGCAGGGCTCGGGCCTGTTGGCAATCCTTCTCGATTTGAGCGACCAGATCTTCGGGGGCGCCGAATTTGTGCTGGTGACGCAGGTGGTGCACGAAATCCATGGCCATCCAGCGGCCTGTCATGTCGGGCAACTTGGCATCAAGCAGATGCGCCTCGATCAGCAACGGGTGCTGCTCTCCGAAGGTGCGGGCCTCCCCGATGCTGAAGACCGCCGGCGCGCGATCGGTCTGCTCGAGAAGAGCCTCGCGACTGTCGGCCAGTTCGACATAACCAGCGTAGACCCCCTCGGCGGGGATGACCTGATCGGGCTTGCTCATATTGAGCGTCGGGAAGCCCAGCTTGCGACCGCGCCCCCACCCGGTAACGATCGGTCCCAGAAGGCGATAAGGCCGCGACAACGCCAAGGCAGCTTCCGAGACATGTCCACTCTCGAGCATGTAGCGCAGCATGGTACTGGAGACGCGTAGCGTCTGGCCCGTGGGCAACTCCATCTGACGAGGCGGGACCACGGTCACGCTGAAGCCCTTGGCGGCGCCCAGCGTCCGAAGCATCTCGATATCGCCGGCCCGTTCGGCACCAAAGTGGAAATCGTCGCCCTCCACGATCATCGTCGGCGCGAGGCTGGCCATCAGGAACTTGTCGACGAAATCCTCCGGCGACAAACTCAGCAGCTCCTGATTGTCCTGCAGAACGATCACACAGTCGTCAGCATAGCCGTTGAGCAGATGCAGCTTCAAAGGCAAGGGGGTCAGCACGCCCGGGGCCTTTTCCGGATGCAGCACGGCCACCGGATGCGGTTCAAACGTCATGACAACCATCTCGGCGCCCCGCTCGCGTGCGATGCGCCGGGCCGTGCCGAAGATTTCCCGATGCCCCAGGTGCAATCCATCGAAATTCCCGATCGTCAGCACACAACCCCGTGGTACTTGTTTGAATTCAGAGAGCGTTGAAAGAACCTTCATTGACATCCATCCATTCCACACGGTCCATCACTACCCCATATGGGACCTCTGCACACACAGAGAGACGGGTGACCGAGGATTCGCGTCGGCATGAGATGACCGTCGCCCCCACGAAGGACTCTGTCGCCCTAGGACAGAGTTTATCCCGCTCAGGCGCAGACGCAATGGCTTTTTGCCCTCGAACGAGCCACAATACGGCGCCGGCCGCACGGCTCGCTTGCCCGCGATCGATCTGACCGGTCACGACTTGGGGCGTGCGCCCTCGGGAACGGAAGGCCTGTGGTGAGGATAGAAGACCCGGAGTTCCTCCCGGGTGAACTCGGCCTTGGCGGGGTCCCGCACCTTCTCATAACAGATCAGCAGCATGTCGAGCGAAGCCCTGTGATAGGGAAAATCCTGTGACAACCGCTGCGTCGTCTTGTTCGACCGGAGCCGACGCACCTGATCGAAATGCGGGATCGCCTGCTGATGCTGGTCGTCTTCGACGTAGAGCAGGCCCAACTCAAAGCGGGCTGGAATGTTGTGGGCATCGCTTTCGATTGCCCTGAGATAGGCGCCGGAAGCCATATCCAGATCGCCGCGCGTCTTGTAGATGCGAGCGAGGTTGTACCAGGCCTGACTGTTGTCGCTATCAAGCAACAGCGCTTTGTCACACTGCCGCTTGGATTCGTCATACAGGCCGAACGCGGAATAGGCGTCCGCTCGGCTGAGAAGGTGCGTGACCATGACCGGCCGCAGAGCCACCAGGGCCAACACGCCGGCGATGACGCTGTAGGATCCCTTCGCCACGATCTCCTTGACCGCGTGGTCACGCTGACGCTGCTTGATCCGCGATTGAATGATCTGTTGGTCCACCATAAAGCACCTGTCAACCTACAACGATGAAGTAGACGCCGAGTATCATCAGGGCGTTACCGGCGATGAGTTGAATCTGCTGCTCGATTGAGCACATCCGCTTACGCAGTCGCCGGACCAGGTCGGGCTTGACCAATCCCGTCAGCACCCCGAGCGCCAGAACGGGCAGGCTTTGCCCCAGGCCAAAACTGGCGAAAACGAGCAAGCCGTACACGGAGAGATTCTGGGCAACCACCACACCGGCCAGGATGAGCAGACCGGCTCCACAACAGGGGCAGGCCGGCATGGCGAGCAGGCCGAAGAAGAAGCCCATCAGGAAAGTCCCGAGCGAGCCGCTCCGCTTCAGCCGGTCTCCGATGCGCTCGCATTGGTCCGGTAGGGAACGCAAACTCAACAAGCCCGAGATCCAGATCCCGGTCCCGAAGAGCGTGATACCCAGAAGCCAGAAGATGTACTTGTTCAGCACCAGGACCTTGTTGATCAGCTCTCCCATGAAGGCCGTGACCGCCCCGAGTAGCGTGTAGCTGATCACCAGGCCCAGAACGAAGAGCCCCGTGAGAACGAGCCCGCGTTTCTTCGAGTCTCCCGAGCCCGCGACGCACCCCATCACAACAGGCAGTCGGACCAGCAGGCACGACCCCAAAGATGCGACCGCCCCGACCCAGAAAACGACGAACAGAGCCCAAACCGGGGACTCAGAGATGACTGTGCCAACCGTGGAAATCACGATAAATCTCTCTCAATGCTCCCACCCCAATTTCTGCGTATGGACGTACTTCAGTCGACACTCCTTCGTCGTTGCGCGGGTTCGGAAGGCATGCGCATCATGCCGCCCAGCCACAAACAAAGCGTACGAAACAAAACAGATCTAAGAAAATCTGCAACTCAGTTGCATTTCGCCCGTAGCACACCTATAATGGCCTCTCGGAGCCGAAGGACAAAGCGAGTAGGAGTTTCGCGGAACGCGTAGAGCTATGCCGAAGAGAATCAGAGCCATCCTGTCGGAACTTGAACACCACGCCCCGTTCACACTCGTCGGGGCCGCCACCGGAATCGTCTGCATGCTGCTGTTCCGGAAGGCCGGACCCGAAGTGAATCATAAGCTCTTTCTGGTGTTTCACCCGGCCCATGTCGTCCTCTCTGCGATCGTAACAGCTGCTCTGTTCCGGCTTCACGACAAGAAAGCCAGCGTACTGAAGATCGTGGTAATTGGCTATCTCGGCGCCATCGGCGTCGCAACGGTAAGCGATTGCGTCCTGCCCTTCTTCGGCGAGAGCCTTCTGGGCGTTGCGATCCCCACCCATGCCGATCTGCACCAGCACGAACACGCCCACGGAGATGAAGCGCCGGCTCACGATCATAGCCACGCGGCAAACACGCCCGCACACGCCCACGACGAGGCGGAGCACGTACACGACCATCAAGTGGATGCAGGACACAGCCACGAAACCCCGGCGCACGCCCACGACCATGATCATGAAACCGACCCGGCACACAGCCAGGGGGAACAGGCCCACACGAGTCACGGGCACGGATCAGTCCGCGAGAGGCTCCACCTGGGATTCATCGAGGACTGGTATATCGTTAACCCCGCGGCCCTGCTGGGCATTCTCATCGCTTATTACTGGCCCCGCACGAAGTTCCCGCACGCCGGGCACGTCCTGATCAGCACATGGGCGTCCTCCTTCCACGTCCTGATGAATACGCACCGAGAGCTATCGCCAGTCATGCTGATTGGCGTCTTTCTGGTCCTTTTCATCGCCGTCTGGCTGCCCTGCTGCATCAGCGACATCGTTTTCCCCCTGCTGTTCGTCAAGTCTGCCCCGCCGCACACGCACGACCATGCCCACGGGGAGGATCAGCCATGAAGACGGATCTAAGCGACAAGGCTCGGCACATGCTCAAAGAGGCCGAACTGTACTGTACGGAGGCGCGGATCGCCATCCTGACGGCGCTGCAGGAAGCGCAGTGCCCCTTGAGTCAGAATCAAATTGCCGAACGGCTGACCCAGAAAGCCCTTAACAAAGTGACGATCTACCGAACGCTGGATTCCCTCTTGGAGGCGGGCCTGGTGCATCGGGCCTTCATACACGAGCGGGCCTGGCATTTCGAACTGGCGGACCACTGCAGCGAGACGCAGTGTCACCCGCATTTCACCTGCACCACGTGCGGTCGGACCCACTGCCTACCAGATGTATTTGTCCCGATGGCGAAAAGCCCCTACCAGGGTTTCATTATCCACCATCAGCAGGTTCGCCTTGAGGGGCTGTGTCCGACCTGTGCCGAGGACACGGTCGCAGACAATCAGCTTGAACCCGAAGTGCGACAGACTGCTAGGGAGTAAGGCGACGTGAAGGGTCGCGTGAAGACGGCATTCTGGATCTTGAGCACGGCATGCTTCGTCGCTATGGCGTCGGGGGGCCTGCTCCATCTTCACTTGGCCCGCTGCGAGGACCTACCCCACCGCGATGACACAGATCATCACAAGGACCTGTGTCATCACGAGGACCTGTGTCATCACGGGGACTCGGATCATCACGAGGAACCGACTCAACACGATAGCGAGCATTGCTCGATCTGCCAGCAACTGCTCGTCTCGAACAAGGGTTTCACGGTCGACCCCGAGCCGGTCGGCATTGGACTGGAGCTTATCCGACGCGTTCCGACAGCCCCTCAGACAATGCCGATCCTCCAGGTCTCCCTCGACGGAAGTCACCCGCGGGCGCCTCCGGCATAGCCGCATCTTCACCCTATTGATACCGAGCATTGAATCACGTGTTGCCGCATTGCGCGCCACGATTCATGCTCGAACACCGAAGATCCAGATTGCGGTTCGGACACGGAGGCATTGCCCCTGTTTCGAACCATAGGAGGAAGAAGGCGATATGAAAACCATACACCCATTACGACCCCTTCGCGGCTTGGCCCTACTGACTGTGATCCTCTTAGTCGGAGCCCCCCGCGTCGAGGCACAGCACGCTTTTGCACACACCCACATCGGGGTCAACCCAACCTGGCGTCCGGCCGACTGGAGCCATCCGGGAGTCGGCGCTGTCGATCTCGATCCCACAGACAATGACAAACTCTGGTTCTTCGCCGTTCCGCCGGTCCATTTCTGCGCCACGCCGGGCTGGCCGAACTGGGAACAAACCGACGGCACCGCTTTTCTGCTCTTGAGCCCACTGATGGACGGCGACGAACACGTCACCAAGCCGGGTGATCCCGACAAGGTCCTCTATGCGTGCAACTTCACCTACAGCAAAGCCGGCGGCTACGACGACCCCAATGGCTTTCAGCATCTAGACGGCTGGCATTCCGCCCATGGCCCTCAGGGCGCATGGAATCTGGAAAGCATCGACCAGGACACCGTACCGGCCTGGGATATCTACGTCCAACGCGAGCGCGTCAGCGACAATCTCGACGCTGATGATTTCTTCACGCTGCTGCACGACGATACGCCCGCGCTCGAGCAAGACGGCGACACCTACGCTCTCGATAAGATGTGGCTCAATAGCAAGAGCGCCTGGGGCATGCACGCGCACATGGGCTTCTACTTCTGGCTCGATGACGAGGATGAAGAGGTATACATCGTCCTCTCGGCCCACGACGCCGGCGGAATGTATCAACGTTCGGCCGATTTCGTCATTCGCTTTGCCAAGACCATCATCCAACCGGTGCCGGGCGATTTGAATGGTGACGGCATCGTCGATGTGCACGATTTGGAGATCCTCGTCGACCACTGGGGTCAATCGGGCGTCCACCACGGTGTTGCCGGCGACCCTGACGATCACGACCATGGCCACGATCATGACGGCGATCACGACGACGACCATGATCATGACGGCGATCACGACGACGATCATGACCATGACCACGATCACGACGACGATCATGACCACGAGGACGATCACGACGACCATGATGGGAACTAGAGTTCCGGCGAAGGAACGCATCATGAGAACGAACCGATCTCAAACGCTATGGGGCTTGGGGGCGTCCCGGGGTGTCTCACGACACCCCGGGCGCGCCGCCTTCACCCTGATCGAGTTGCTGGTGGTCATTGCGATCATCGCCCTATTGATGGGCATCCTGTTGCCCTCGCTGAACCGGGCCCGCGAGCAGGCTCGGAAGATCGCGTGCCAGAGCAACATGCGGCAGATGGGTATCGCCCTAAAGACCTATCTGATCGACTCGGAGTACCGGCTGCCCCCCAGTTCGTGTAACTGCAAGGACCCGAACGACCACTGGTTGCGCATTCTGACCGGCTATACCCAGGAACAACTGCTCTTCCAGTGCCCCAGTGACAGGGGCAAGGACTTCGTGAATTGGGAGCAGCCGTTGGATGAGCAGCAAGACGCGCGCTACTCGAGTTTCGCCGTCAACGCCCTGCTGGACCCGATCCACTTCCGCTACGGCGTCCATTCGAATCGCTACAACAACACCGATGCGATACGACAACCGATGTACACCATCTGGATCTGCGAGGCCCCCGATACGGACAGTTTCAATCTGGCCGACCATATCCACCCCGAGATGTGGGAAGGTTCGATCGAGTACGCCAAGCAATCGGTCGCCTGGGATCGGCACAAGGGAACCTCCAACTATCTCTTCGCCGATGGGCACGTTGAGAACCTCAAGTTCGAGCAGACATACGACTGGCCCGGCACGTGCTATTGGTATCCCGAAGCCGCGCCGACGTGGCCTGAGGTTCCCTGATCGTTGAGTTCCCTACCGCATGTAGCGAAAGAAGACACAAGAGCACTGGCACCGAACGAATATAGGAGTGAGGACCATGAAGGTTCCCATCATCACCCTTTTGTCAATGTCGTTTGCCCTCTTCCTGGGCGCCCCCGCCCAGGCGGATTGCCCTCTGGATCATCTGATCATTGGCTGTAATCGGGACGGCATCGAGGACACGGCTGACGACAAACAGCTGTTCCTCGGCTGCTCTCAGAAGTATCGCCACAGTGGGGAGACGGAGTATGCCCGCTGGTTCTATCCGCTGAACAAGAGCATCTTTCCCGGCTACCGCTACCGCATCGGTGAACCTGGTTTCGATGTCCTTCAGAGCGCGAATCCGCACACCGGCTATACCTACGACCCCAACCGAGCGCCCATCGGCGCGCCAATGGTTGACTACAGCTTCGTCGTCGAATGCGTCGCGCTATCGCCCGGCCTGCGCGCCGTCCACAAGAACTACCCCCAGTTCACGATCTCCGAGGCGGGCGATGACTTCTGCCATAGCGATATCCTGGACCTCCGCAACGATGGACATCTGCATATGTCCTATCAGGCGACCGACGGGAACGATTTGCGCTGGATCACGTTCCGCGTCTACGACGAATTGGAGGACGAGGATGTCTACGAACCGTCCGAACCTGTCACGATCGTGTTCAACGTCGCACCGCCAGCCGGCGACCTCGTGGTGGATGGAACCGTCGATGTCCCGGATCTGACGCGATTGGCCCACCACTGGCTGGCCGAGACAAGCTCCCCGAAGAATGATTACTGCGAACGGGCCGACGCGAATCGGGACGGCGCCGTCAACATGCTCGACTTCGCCCTATTGGCTTCGAACTGGCGGACCCCTCCCGATTAACCAAGCCTGTGGGATCGTCGGACACCGGGCCGGTGGCAGAATCTTATCGGAAATGTGCACGTCCGCGCGTCGAATATCCGATAACAACAGTACTATGACGACAAGAAACCTATTCTTTGCCGCAACCATCGCCCTGGCTCTTACCGCCGTCGGCTGTCAAGGCCCTCAAACCGCGGTCCCGGGGGTCGCCGTAGACGATCGATCCGTGACGGTTCAGCAACTGGCCGTGCGCCTGGGCATGCGCGTGGACGAACGGGCGGACACGTTCGTCGTTCTGCGCGGCGGCAAGAACACCATCCTGATCTTCACGCACGACAACGGGCGTTTCTTCGTCAACGGAAAGCCTATCGGTCCGGTGGGGACCGTTCGAAAGATGGGTGCCGCGATCTACGTGCCGACCGCCCTGGTCAGCCAGATCCGGGCCAGCCTCCGTGCGCCCACCCCTTCTCCCCCAGGCCCCAAGCCTCCAGTCACATCTCGAAAAGGCGTCATTGTCATCGATCCGGGACATGGCGGCCGTGATCCGGGCGCCATCGCAATCGATGGCACGTATGAGAAGCACATCACCCTGGCGGTCTCCCGCAAGGTCGCGGCACGACTGAAACGCCGGGGACACCGTGTCACGATGACGCGCCAGGACGATCGATATCCTGAACTCGAAGCCCGCGCTGCGCTCGCCAATCGCCTCAAGGCCGATCTGTTCGTAAGCATCCACGCCGATTCGGCCGCCAGTCCTTCGGCCAGAGGTTTCACCCTGTACATCGCTCCGAACGCTTCGAAACGAACTCAGAAGGCCGCCCGGGCGATCGAACGCGCCATGGCCACTACGGGGCGAAACAACCGCGGCGTACGGCGTAACGATTATCGCGTGCTGGTCAAGACGACCGGACCGGCCGTCCTGATCGAATTGGGCTATCTCTCGAACGCGCGAGAAGCTGCTCAGCTCCAGACCGACGCCCTTCAGAATCGTCTGGCCGCAGCGATTGCCACCGGTATCATCGACTATCTTAACTAGGTCCCCACGCCCGGTCCCGGCTGAGACATCACGACCGGTCATAGACACAGAACCACTCTCTGGATAGAATACAGCCCATGAACCCTTATCCATTGAAATCCGTACCGATCTTCAAAGAGCGTATCTGGGGTGGTCAGAAGCTCCAGAACGCCTTCGACAAGAACCTCCCTGCCGGACAGAAGATCGGCGAGAGCTGGGAACTGGCCGATTTGCCTAGCGACAAGTCGATCATCGCCAACGGCGAACTGGCCGGACAGACGCTGGCCTCCGTCGTCGAGCGGTATCCTGAGCAAATGCTGGGAGTCAGAGAAGCTCCCAAGCCCTTCCCGCTTCTGATCAAACTCCTGGACGCCCAGGATGTCCTGAGTGTCCAGGTCCATCCGGCCCCGGAGACCTGTCGCCGCATGGGCACAGGAGATACAAAGACCGAGTGCTGGTATATCGTTGACGCCGAGCCGGGCGCCGTGATCTACAAGGGTCTCAAGGAACCCGTTAGCAGGGAGCAGTTCGCCCAGGCGATCGCAGACGGTACGACGGCGGACCTATTGGCCGAGATCCCTGTCCAGCCCGGGGAATGTCACTTTCTGCCGGCCGGCACGGCGCACGCCATCGGCGCGGGCCTGCTGATCGCCGAGATCCAGACGCCTTCCGATACGACCTATCGTGTTTTCGACTGGAATCGCGTGGACGACACAGGGCAACCGAGGCAATTGCACATCGAGGAGGCCCTGGAGAGCATCCATTACGACGGCACCGCCGAGATGCTTCCGGTGACAACGCATGGGCGACTGGTGGATTGTGAGTATTTCATTGTCGACCAGGGTCACCGGGCCGCCAACTGCCAACTCCTTCTCTCGCGCGGCCGCATGCGGACCCTGGTGGTCCTGTCCGGCGGAGGCGATATCGTCTCGGCGCAGGTCGATCCGGTCGAATTCACCGCGGGAGACTGTTTGGTGATTCCCGCCGACTTTGAAGGGGCCATCAAGTTCGCTCGGGACACCGTGTACTTGACCGTCACGCTCCCGGTGCAGGCCTGAGGACGATCAGATCCTCACACCCTTCATATCGGGAGGGTCCACCCAGACTTCGGCGTCGTAGCGAAGCATGACCAATTGATCCTGAAACGCCTCGAATCCGATGCGAGGTCGCTTGCCGGCCAATTCCTGTAGAATCCAGCGGGGGAAGTCCGCCCCGGCCCGGATCGACAGGGGCGCCCCACCGCCGAAGCGGGGGTTGATTTCGATGAACTTGAACTGCTTCTTGCTGGTCAGGAAGAGCTGAACCGTCGCCACGCCAGGCCCAGCGCCGAGGCTCCGGATCAATCTCGCCACTTCCTTCATGATGCGCGGATTCTTGACAATCTGCGCCTTGCTGACCTCTCCCGATCGCACCTCCAGTCGCCGGCGCGGCGTCACAGAACGCACGTTCCCCTCGAAGTCGATGTAGACGTCACAGGTGTATTCGGTCCCTTGGGCGAACTCCTGACATATCGCGTTCGGAATGCGCTGGGCATAGAAGCGAAGCTCCTTGCGATCGCGCACAATGATGGCGCCTTTACCGGCATGACCATCCCAGGGCTTCACAAAGCAAGGCCAACTCAACTCTCCCCGGCTGCCGGCCGCCAGGGCCGCGCGGACGCTGAAGGTCGCGGGACAACCGAACCCCTCCCGCCGGAGAAACTCGCAGGTCTTCCTCTTGTCCTGGCAGATGTCAATGACCTCCGGATCGGAAACCAGTACGCGGCAGCCAAGTTCGGCAAATCGCGGCTTGTTCTCGGCCAGTAGACGCAGGTCCAGATCCACCGTCGGGATGAGCAGCCTGATCCGATGGCGGCGAACGATCGACAGGAGTTGCCCGATGTATTGGGGATGGGACGTCGCCTTGACCAGAAAGCCCTCGTCGCATGATTGCAGGGCCGGACTCAGGGGATGGACATCCGTCCCGTAGAAGCGTACGGCGCGTCTCAGCCGCCGGGTCGCCTTCCGAAAGGCGTTCAGCAGTGAGACACGGCGACCAATGCAGGTGAACAGCACGCCCTCAGCGGGTTCGACCCTCTGGATGCCCATCTGTTTCCCGTTTCTTTTCATCGTTTTTCTCGGTGACAGAGATCATTCTCGGAGCAACATCGGCCCACGGCCCGACCTGCCTTGTCGAACCAGGCCCATCCAGGACAGGTCCAGCTCGCCAATTGGATTGACAAGCGAGAACGGGGCATTTAGACTCTAAGTCAGATAAATCGACCAAAAGGAAGTATTAGTTTAGACTTTGTGGCCCCGCGAATCGTTTTGCCGGTCCCACCGGTGCGTGTCTCGAGGAACGGTTCTTGCCGGCCGAGGAGGACAGGATTGCTCAGATTGAATGAGAACCCGCCGGTAGTCTGGCCCCAGGTGGAATCCATCCGGGAGTTCGAGGGGCAGTGGTGGGTCGCCCATACCAAGAGTCGCAACGAGAAGGCCCTTGCCCATGATCTAATGGCCAAGAACCTCAACTACTTTCTGCCTCTGACGCTAAAGGTTAGCCGCCGCAGCCATCGGACGCTCAAGTCGATGCTGCCGCTGTTCACGGGTTATCTGTTCTTCTGCGGCCCGGAGAACGACCGCGTCGAACTGCTCAAGACCAACCGTGTCGCGAACCTCCTGGAGGTCACCGACCAGGAAAGCCTGCTCAAGGAGCTGCTCCGGATCGAACAGGCCGTGCGAGCCGGCGTCCCCATGACACCGCACAAGTACATTGCGACGGGGCAGCTATGCCGAGTGATCGCCGGCCCCCTGCTGGGCGTCGAGGGCATCGTCGTGGATCACAAGGGCGCGATGCGACTGGTCCTGCAGGTGGACATGCTGGGCCAAGCCGCTAGCGTCGAGATCGACGTCGACATGATCGAGCCTATCGAAGCATCCGGCAAATAGGGACGCGCCTCCATCCAACACCCCACAACGTCCGAGAAACGCGCCGCAGGTGCTGAAATCGACGGGGTGGACTGAAGCGCAGAAGCATACAGAGGGTAGGGAAAGCATGAAGATACTTGTGACTGGCGCTGCGGGGTTCATTGGCTCTCATCTGACCGAACGTCTTCTGAAAGAGGGACACGCCGTCACCGGCGTGGATAGCTTCGACGCGTTTTACGATCCTCAGATCAAACGGCGCAACATCGCTGGAGCCCTGGAGCACCCGAGCTTCAATCTCGTCGAGGCCGACATCCGCGACCAGGCCGCCATGGACAAGGCGATCGGCGAGGACGTTGATGCCATCGTGCACTTGGCCGCCCGGGCGGGTGTACGTCCGTCCATCGAGCAACCAGCCCTCTACACCGATGTCAATATCAACGGAACGGTCGTTCTCCTGGAAATCGCGCGTCTGCGTGGCATCAAGAAGTTCGTCTTCGCGTCCAGTTCAAGCGTCTACGGCAACAACAAGAAAGTCCCCTTCTCGGAGGACGACAACGTCGACTTCCCCATCTCGCCCTATGCGGCCACCAAGAAAGCAGGCGAGTTGATCTGCCATACCTATCACCATCTCTACGACATCGGCATGACCTGCCTGCGGTTCTTCACGGTGTACGGGCCGCGCCAGCGTCCCGACCTGGCCATCCACAAGTTCGCCCGACTCATCGAGGCCGGCGAGCCGATTCCTGTCTACGGTGATGGCAGCATGCGACGTGATTTCACCTACATCGACGACATCATCAACGGCGTCGTCGCGGCTATCGACCGGTGTTCGGGATACCAGATTTACAATCTGGGGGAGTCGCGCCCGATCTGTGTCAGCGATCTCATCGCCGAGATCGAAAAGGCGCTGGGCAAGCAGGCCGTCAAGAACCACCTGTCCGTCCAACCGGGCGATGTGAATCAAACCTACGCCGATGTCGCCAAGGCCCAGCGCGACCTCGATTACAGCCCCGCCACCCACATCAACCAGGGCCTGGCGGAATTCGTCGCCTGGCTCAGACAGTAGCGGCTACGATCAGTACCCCAGAAACAAGAGGCTCAACAACGACCTCTACCCGCCTAGGAGGCGCCCCGCCTGATAGACAATGAGTGTAACACTATAGGCCAGGAGGGTCAGGCCGAAGAACTGGAACAGCGCCCAACGCCACGACGCGGTTTCCTGACGCGTCATCGCGATTGTCGCCACGCACGGGGCGCTGATCAGGCAGAACAGCATCACACAGAGCCCCGTCAAAGGCGTGTAGTCGGCCCGGAGTCGCTCGCGCAGGTCAGGGGCGTCTTCGTCGGCACTGCTGACGGCGTAGACGATTCCCAGTTGAGAGACGAACAGTTCCTTGGCCGCCAGTGCGCCGATCAAGGCTGTGTCAATCTTCCAGTCAAATCCGAGCGGTCTCATGACCGGCTCGATCGCGTGGCCCACGCGTCCCACCACCGAATGGCGAAGACCGGCCTGTCGCGCTTCCTGCTCATCCAAACCCGCCAGTTGATCGGGCGACGGTTTCGGAAAATTCATCGCGAACCAGAGCACAATCGAGAGCCCCAGAATCACCGTACCGGCCTTACGCACATACAGCCACCCGCGATGCCAAGTGTGCACCAGCACGCCCTTGCTCGTGGGGACGCGATACGGTGGCAATTCCATCACGAAGGGCATGGTCTCGCCTCGAAGAACCGTCAGCCGCAGTATCTTGGCCGCAACGATACCGAGAACAATGCCAATGAGATATACGAGCCAGAGCATAGGGCCCTGCCATCGCAAGGGAAAGAACGCCGGAATGAACAGTGCGTAGATCGTCAGCCGCGCCCCGCAACTCATCAGCGGGATGACCATGATCGTCGTCAGGCGACTTCGTCGATTCTCCAGGATGCGGGTCGCCATGATCGCGGGCACCGAGCAGCCGAAGCCAATCAGCATGGGAATGAAACTCTTGCCGTGCAGGCCGATCTTGTGCATGATGCGGTCCATCACGAAGGCGGCCCGCGCCATGTAGCCGGAGTCCTCCAACAGCGCGATCGCCATGAACAGCAATAGAATGTTGGGCAGGAAGACGAGCACGCCCCCCACCCCGCCGATGACGCCGTCAACAATGAGGGACCGTAGCCACAGGGCGCTATCGCTCGGCCAGGCCGCGGAGATCGTCTCCGCCAACCAACCGAAAGACGCCTCCAGCCAACCCATCGGATAGCTGCCCACCTTGAAGGTCAGGAAGAAGACGACATACATCAGCAGCAGGAAGATGGGCAGGCCCAGGATGCGATTGGTCACCACCGCATCGATCGTGTCACTGACATCGTGACGTCGCTCAACGGAACTCTTGATCGTCTCCTGACAGGCACCGGAGATGAAGCCGTACCGGCGGTCCGCCATGACGATCTCAGGTTCGTCTCCGAAAATCACCCGCAGATGCTCCAGGCTGCGCTCGACGACGTCGAGCGTCTCGCGGTTCTGCACCTGGGCCAGCACGTC
>JANQFY010000328.1 GCA_028277585.1 Sedimentisphaerales bacterium | reverse complement strand
ACTCGCCTTCGACCTCTTTGCCCTTTGTCACCGCCTGGCCCATGTGCTCAGTGACCTCTTCGGGGACGTGGAACTTCTTGAACGGGTCCCAGCCCCACTGCTTCTTCATCAGGGCGATCTCGTCGTCGCCCAGGGGCGAGCCGTGCGCTTTGGCGGTGTCCTGCATGTTGGGCGAACCGTAGGCGATGTGCGTTCTGAGCTTGATCATGCAGGGCCGCTCGACCTCGCTCTGGGCGTTGATCAGCGCCTTTTCGAACGCCTCCATGTCGTTGCCGTCGCCGTCCACTTCCTGAACGTACCAGCCGTAGGCCTCGTAGCGTTTGGCCTGGTCCTCGCTAAACGACAGTTCCGTGGGACCGTCGATGCTGATGTGGTTGTCATCATAGACGACGATGAGGTTGTTCAGACCCAAGTGGCCCGCCAGCGAACTAGCCTCGCCGGAGACGCCCTCTTCGAGGTCACCGTCGCCGGCAAAGACGTAGATCTTATGGTCCAGGATGGGGAACCCTTCACGGTTGAAGTGGTCGGCCAGGTACTTCTGAGCGATCGCCATGCCGACGCCGTTGGAAATCCCTTGGCCCAGCGGCCCAGTGGTCGCCTCGACACCCAGGGCCGGGTTGTACTCCGGATGGCCCGGCGTCTTGCTCTCCCACTGGCGGAAGTTCTGCAGGTCCTCCAAGCTGTAGTCGAAGCCGGTCAGGTGCAGCATCGAGTAGAGCAGCATGCTGCCGTGCCCGCCCGAGAGAACGAAGCGGTCCCGGTTGTGCCAGGTGGGATTGGCCGGGTTGAACTTCATGTGCCGCGTCCAAAGGACGTAGGCCGCCGGCGCGAGCCCGACCGGCATGCCCGGATGGCCCGATTTGGCCTTCTGGACCCCCTCGAGGGCCAGAAAGCGGATAGTATCGACGCAAAGTTGATCAAGTTCCGACAAACCTGGATGCCCCATCGCCATATCCTATATAAACAAGAATTAATATTGTTCCGATTTGCGCTAATAACGAGCCGCCTAGCATAACAGTCCGTCGCGACCCTGACAACCCCCCTCTCGGATTGATTAAGGATGTTTGATGATCGCTTCCCCGGGTCTGGGCGTGCTGCTGGCCGAACAGAACGCCTATCGGGCTACCCCAATGACCCAATGATCAAGGGACAGCCGCCATTGACGCCAGGGTCCGATATCTGTAGGCTATATCGTGAATACACTAAGAGAAGCTATGCGGTGAAGGTGCTGACACGCAAGAGAGACGGCGTGGAACGTACACCTGCGAAGACTGACGGAGGCCTGATGGCGCGTCCAGAATTGCAGCAACTCTACCAGGAACTGCTCAGCTGCCGGTTCGCCTTCATAGCTTCCAGGACGCACCATATTCATGATGTATATTCCGCCGTACACGCCCAGTTCCCCGAACTCTGTGACAACAAATACCTGTGTCGGGAATACTGCTCGCAGGGTCACAATCAACCGGAGTGGCAACACGTAACTCGCAGGGTGCTGGAAGCGCTGAAATGCTCACGCGGAGACGTCTCACGGAGTACTCGATCTCGCCACTGGATCTTCAGCGACGGGGATAGTGTTCCAGAACCATCGGATGGTGATGAACCTTCTCCGGATCGGGTGTTGCTGAAGACCTATCGTATCCTACGAGATACAACCCTGGCCAGGCGAATCAAGACGCTCTATCAAGACAAGTGCCAGATATGTGGTCAGCGAATCGATCTACGCGGCGGACGCGGTTACTCTGAAGCCCATCATATCCAACCACTCGGCACTCCTCACAATGGACCAGACGTGGCGCAGAACATTCTGGCCCTCTGCCCCAATCACCATGCTATGTGCGACTACGGGGCAATTCGGCTCAATCTCACCGATCTTCGTTTACGCCCAGGACACGCCGTGGAACAGCGGTATGTCGACTACCACAATGACGTCATTGCCAGATTTCGGTAGCAACCATCGAGACGACAGAGGATGGGGAACTTGTATTGTCCCTCCGGGTGGATAATCGTAGAATTGGTCGTCGGGCGTAGTGTTTGATACGATCGGGGCGGGCGATTCGTCCATCCTACAATCCCATTGGAGGCGCAGGCTATGAGACAGACGCAGAGGGTCACGACCAGGACGTTGGTGTTCGGTGTGCTTGTTCTGGTGGGCGTGGTGATGGCGGTGCAGGCGCTGGCTCGCGGCGGGAGCGGGGGCAATGAAGACCCGCGGGGCCCGCGGTGGCAAGCCATGGCGCTGACGCAGTCGATGAACAGGACCTCGAACAGCGAGATCGCCCGGCGGATCAACCAGGCCGGACACGACGGATGGGAATTGGTGTCGGTCGAGGGGATCATGGAAGACGGCACGACGACCCATACCGTATACTACTTCAAGAAAAGACTCTTCTGAGAATACATGGGGAGATTCGAACAGATGAGGAGACTGACGAAGATGCGCACGCGGAATGCCTGTTTGACGCTCTGCCTGGTGCTCGCTTCCGCGCCCATCGGCCTGGCTGAGGACCATGTCGTCTGGCAAGAGGCTGAGTCGATGGAACATACGGGGACCTGGTCGAACGATCCCCAGCATATCGACATCATGGGCTCGGTCTACCTGCTCGCTACGGGTCTGGGCAAGCCCGTGGAGGATGCCGTCACGCGTGTGACGATACCGGCGGATGGCACCTACACCCTGTGGGTGCGTTGCCGGGATTGGCTCCCGTCGCACTCGCCCGGCCGGTTTGGGGTGCGCGTCAACGGTGCAGCCTCGTCGGTGACGTTCGGCCAAGCGGATCACGACGAGTGGGGCTGGGTAAGAGGCGGCGCGTTCAAGCTGAAGAAGGGTGCCGCAGAACTGCGTCTCTGCGACATGACGGGTTGGTGGGGTCGATGCGATGCGATCGTGCTGGCGACGGGTCGATTCAAGCCAGCCGATGACGCGAAGAGACTCGCCCAACAGCGTCTTCGATATGGCGGTGTCAGTCCAGACGTCGTAGAGATGGGCGCGTACGATCTCGTCGTGGTCGGCGGTGGTCCGGCGGGCATGGGAGCAGCCATCGCGGCCGCCCGTCACGGGATCAAGGTCGCCCTGGTTCAGGACCGCCCCGTACTGGGGGGCAACAGTTCGTCGGAGATCGAGATTCCTCCGATGGGTTACATCGGGAACCCGCCGGACAAGCGCAACATCACGGGCATCACGGCTGAACTGTTCCCCCCTCAGGGGTGGAACAACTCCGCCGACTCGAAGAAGATGGAAGGCATCATCCGCGCTGAGAAGAACATCTCTCTGTTCCTCAATACCCGCGCCGTCGCTGTGGAGATGCAGGACAAGACCACGATCGGCTCGGTGATCGCACTCAACGTTCACACAGGGCAACGTCTGCGGTTCACCGCCCCGCTGTTTGCCGATACGACCGGGCATGGCTGGATCGGCTACTACGCCGGGGCCGAGTACCGAATGGGCCAGGAAGCCCGCGCCGAATTTGGCGAATCCCTAGCCCCGATCGAGGCCGGCGAACGCACGATGGGCAACAGTCTGTACAAGGCTGTCTTCGCGACTCGCGCTGAACCGGTCCCCTTTGCCTGCCCCGAGTGGGCGTATCAGTGGACCCGTTCAGCGGACTTCGAGCCGCTCGGGTCCCACGTCCGAACCAAGCAGATCGTTCGCCCCGAGAACTTTGACCGTCCCTCCCGCGGCAAGGGGCGAAACCCGGGCAATGATCTCAACGGATACGTCCACCACGCCTGGTGGGTGGAATACGGCGGCACAAAGAACACAATCGAGGATGCTGAACACATCCGGGATGAACTGTTCCGCATTTCGCTGGGGCTGTGGAACTATGCCAAGAATCACAACCCCGCCACAAGAGAGAAGAATCGCAGGCGCGAACTGGTTTGGCTGAACTACGCACCCGGCGTACGCGAGAGCCGGCGCCTCGTGGGCGACTACATCATGACGCAGAAGGACTATGACGATCGCATCGTCCATGACGACACCGTCGCCTTCACCGACTGGGGACCCGATGTGCACCACCCGGAGGGATTCTGGGTCAAAGGGAACGACTGCATCCACGTCTACCAGGGACGGCGCACCAGCATCCCCTACCGAACGCTCTATTCGAAGAACATCGGGAACGTGTTCATGGCGGGACGGTGTCACTCGGCTACGCACATCGCCTTCGGCGGCACGCGTGTGATGCGCCCCTGCTGCGCGATGGGCCAGGCGGTCGGCACCGCCGCTGCGATTGCCACCCGACACAAGACCACCCCGCGGGGCGTGTACCAGAAACACATCAAGACACTGCAGGACAAGCTGGTAGCAGATGGCTGCCGCCTAATGAGCAAGGACGGCGGTATGCGCGAACCACCCACGGCTTTAGTCCGTGACAGCGACAGATGAGCACAATCGACGCGGCAAACCGCCCTGCTGCGTTTCGTCAAGGTTCAGTTCGAGTTCGATGTTGCCCCGGGTGTACTCTTGCTGGGTGGACATCGGGACCTCGACGAATCCGAGTTCGCGGTAGAGATGAATCGCGGCCGCGAGGACCGTGTTGGAGATGATGAACAGTTGCTCGGCGCCCAGTTGGCGTGCGTGGGAGATGACCTCGGTGAGGAGTCGCCGACCGATGCCGCAACCTCGTAGGTCCTCGCGAACCGCCATCTTGGTGACCTCATAACGGCCCGGCGCGTCGTGCCGCAGGCCGCAAACTCCCAGCACCCCACGTGAATCCTCGGCGACGAGTATGGCGCCGCCGGGCCGAAGGATCGCACCTTCCGGATCGAGCAACTGTTGACGATCCAACTCCTCAACCGCGAAGTACTCCTTAATCCACGCCAGATTGAGATCGCGAAACGCCTCAGCGTGACGCGGCTCATATTGAACAATCCTAATGTCTTCCGGCACCGCCATACTCCCCTACCCGCCTGAAAGACGCGTGCAGCAACAACTCAAGTGTTCCAGCTCAACAATGCAAGCTGGATATGTTATCAGAGGAGCGCGATCCTGTGAAGAATCAACATAGACCATACTGGTCTTCCTCGTCACGCTTGGAGTGACAGAAGACAGCATCACTATTCCACCGTGGGTGCATAGTAGGCCGCGAGCTTCTTGATCAAGGGCGTCGCGGTGGAGGACTCGATGGTCAATCGCAGACCATAGGCTTTGCTCGGAGGGAAACGGTGCAGGCGTTTGTGCCCGATGCAGGTCCCTTGCGCCAGTGGCTCCCAGCATCCGTTGCGCTTCACTTCGAGTTTGTACCCGCGTACGCGTTCGCCGTGCCGGATGTCCTCCTGGATGACCACATGGTCGAAGGTCGTCTCTTCTTCGAACATCAGTTCCAAACACGTGCCCGATCCGCTGGTGGTCGCGAGCGGTTGACTGAAGATGCTACGGATTGCGTCGCCGAGTTCTCTCAGCCGTGTGACATCCGCCTGGGGTAACCGACCTGAAATGTCGGGTGTGATACCCAGAATCAGCGTGGAGTTGTGGCCGACGGATCGGTAGTACATGTCGATCAGCCTGTCCAGGGGATAGATGAGGCGCTCGTCCCCTGGTTCCCAGAACCATTCATGCCCCTGATAGCCGCGCAGCGGCGCGTCGGACATCGCGGGCATCCAGTAGGCGCCGTTCGGGTCGCCATGCTTGAGCAGGGCAAACCCATTTTCGCTGACATGCTTGCGGGCGGTCTCACCCGCCCCGGTGGAGCGGTACGGAAACGTAGCCCAGCACGGATACGGGACAGTGCCAGTCTCCGAACCGCCCCAGCGGGCGTCAGCCCGTTGCAGATTGTGGTAGAAGACCGCCTGGGGCTGGTACTTCTGAACGATCGAAAGCACATCGGGGCCGCCCTGCTCAGGACCGTGGGCGCCGCCGTCGAACCAAAACTCGAACCATCTCCCGTAGCGCGTGCAGACCTCCTCAACCTCTTGCTCAATCAACCGATTGTACGCGGCCTGGCTGATCGTGCTGCGCTCCGTGATCTTGAAGTCGTACACGCCGAGTTGTGCGTTCCAGCGCGTGCCCAGATAGATGCCTGGCTGAATGCCGTATCTGCGGCACGACGCGGCGAACTCCGCAACCAGGTCCCGCTTGCCGGCGCCCCACGTCACGGCCTTGAGACAGTAGGGATTGACGTCGGATTGCCAGAGCCGAAAGCCCGACTCGTGCGAAGCCGTCAGGATCGCGAACGTAGCGCCCGCATCTCTGGCCGCTCGAATCCACTGATCGGTATCCAGGTCGGTCGGGTTGAACTGGTTGACGTCCTCGATAGGCTTGATGCGGGCCTGCCCCTGACGGTATCGTTCCGGACTGAAGGTGTGCAGTTCGTAGCAAATCAACACGCCGAACTCCGCCTCTTGCCAGGCGAGTTGACAGGGCCTGGGGGTCGACATCGTGTGTCGAGCAAACGCCTTAACGCTGTTCAGGTCGCGTTGCGATCCCAAGGTCACGCCACAACCGAATACGGCCTGCAACACGACGACAAGCATAACGCAAACTCGGCACGGCACGGATGCAAGATTCTCTGGGCAATGGGCCATAGGATTAGAATCCTCTATGTCAACAGCTTATCTCTGGGATTATTGCCTGAGTCTGCTCATCCTGACAAGTCTCTTGTTGGCTCGTTCCTCTTGAACCTTTGCCGACTCGAAGCTATGATCCGGTATTCGCAGCGCGAAATGCGATGGGCTGCCGACGACTGTTCTGATGGAGGTAGACATGTTTTCCGATCGAGACAACACACGCGAGAGCCTGAGTTCATCCTTCAGGGCGATGCTCCTGCTGATCACTCTGATGGTCATTGCCCTGGGACCGGCCGCCGCGACCGCCCAGGTTCGCGAGCGGATCGATCGCGGAGTGGTGGCACTGCCCGTCAATGAGCGCACCGTCTACGTGGGTTGGCGACTGCTCAAGGACGACCCGGAGAACGTCGCGTTCAACGTCTACCGCAAGGATGTTGGTCTGGGCGACTACGTCAAGGTCAACGACGAACCGATTGCCGATTCCACCAACTTTGTGGACAGATCCGCAACGGGTGGACATGGCTACCGATACAAGGTCAAGACCGTCAATGCCGGCGCCGAGCGCGCCACAAAGGGCGAGGGGTACGCCTTTACACTGGCGGGCAATCAGCCCTGGTTCTCCATCAAGCTCAGGGACCCGGTGACACTCAAACGCGTGGGGATTGGGGACCTGGACGGAGATGGCGCCTACGATTTCGTCCTGCAGCATCCGAGTTTCAATGTGGACCCCTACCATCGCCCGGGCTACTGGAAGCGCAGCCCCGAGCCGTACAAACTCGACGCCTATTCCTCCAAAGGCAAGTTTCTCTGGCGCCACGATATGGGCTGGGCCATCGAGACGGGGACATGGTATTCGCCTTACATGGTTTTCGATGTGGACCAGGACGGCAAGGCGGAGGTCTACGCCAAAGCCGGCGAAGGCGACCCCCGCGAACTGGACGGGCACGTCCTGAAGGGCCCCGAGTATCTGATCAAGCTGGATGGGCAAACCGGGGCATTGCAGAAGAAACAGAACTGGATCTCGCGGGAAGGGTTCGAGTCATACAACTACTGGTGTCGCAACTTCTTGACGGTCGCCTATCTCGACGGCATCAACCCGGCCCTGGTCATGCAGCGCGGCACGTACACGATCATCAAGACTGAGGCGTTGGACAAGGACCTCGAGCCGATCTGGACGTGGGCCAGCACGGGCAACTATAGGAACTATCGCGGGCAGGGCCAGCACGGCATCATGACCGGCGACATCGATCTGGACGGCAAGGACGAACTGGTCATCGGCACCTGCGCTCTGGATGACAATGGGGTTCCCATGTGGCGTACGGGATTGGGCCACAACGACGCAGGGTACATCGCCGATTTCGATCCGGACCGGCCGGGCTATGAGATCTTCTACGGGGTCGAATCGCGCTCACCCAAGAACGGCGTCTGTCTCGTCGAAGCCAAGACGGGCAAGATCATCTGGGGCTATGAAGGCCGCACCTACCACGTCCACAGCCAGGGCATGGTCGGCGATCTGACCGACGAGTATCCGGGGATCGAATGCTATGCAGGCGAAGCCAAGGGAGGAGACAAGTTCTTCCTCTATACCGCCCAGGGCAAGCGACTCTCCGACAAGAACCTCTGGGGCCTGGCGCCCCGCGCCGTCTGGTGGGACGAGGACGAGCAGAAGGAGATCTGCTACAAGAACAAGGTAATCGAGTACAACGGAGACGAGAGGCAGACGATCGAAGGCAAGATTCTCATCGTGGCCGATATCATCGGTGACTGGCGTGAAGAGATCGTTACCAGCCTGCCGGGCGAACTGCGTATCTACTCGACCAATACCCCGGCCAAGACCCGCAGGGTCTGCCTGATGCAGAACCACCTGTATCGCATGGCCGTCGCGGACGCGTCGATGGGCTACTACAACGCACCTCAAGTTGGGTTCAAGTAGTCACGATACTCCGATCGAGGACCGAGCGTCGGTATCCCAGTCAGGTACGACGACGGGAGGCCCTTTGTCGCCGGAGGACCAGAGCCGCGCCGACCAAACCCAGCGCCAGAGCCGAAGGGGTGGGGATGCAGGTCAACTCAGCAGTGATGTTCGCTCTGCGGAACCCATCCGAGCCGGTCGTGGCGGCGTCGAGCGTCAACGCATACACGTGGCCGGGATCGACGGCATAGCTCTTCCGCCAGTCGAAACACAACTCGCTGTCCGGCGCGACGGCGCCGATGGCCTCGAACTCGTCTACGACCGATCCCAACGTGGAATCGGTGAGGGTGTACTGAACGGCAGATTCCTCGCCCCAACCGTCCGTACAACCGTAGACGCGAACGCAGAGAAGTGTGTCCAGCGGTGAGAACTCGTACGTCGACGACGCGTTGGCGGCCGAGTACCAGTAGGCGGATTCGGCGAACGCCGTGAAATCCCCTGCGATGCTGTGCGCGTAGCCCGGGAAGGGATCGCCAGCGGGCCATTGGCCCGCGGTGACATCCAGCGGCGCAGCGATCGTCTGATCGTATGGCGTGACATTGCCGGTCGCGTCTGTGCCCTGCGATTCCGCCGCGAAGCCCCAGACAT
>JANQFY010000065.1 GCA_028277585.1 Sedimentisphaerales bacterium | reverse complement strand
GCCAAACCTCGTTACTCATCAGCACGGCGGCGAAGTCCGCATACTTGCGACTCGTCCCGGTCGCCTGGAGGACAGCGTCAGTGTGAGTGCGCAGCTCGTCGATCGATAGAGGTGGGACCGGTTCGACGTCGGCTATGTAGGCGCGGATCGCCTCGAGCAGCGCATCGCGCGCCGACTTGGTCTGAGGCACGTTGTCCTGAGGCTGCCTCTTCGGGCGGGCAGCGGCAACGGGGTCATGAGGCATTGGCATCGTCCCCCTCCGCCGTACGGGAGTCATCCGATTGCGACGTCTTCCTGATACGCAGCAGTTCGGCCGGTGACAGCGACGCCAGAACCTCGGCCGGAATGTCCAAATCGCGACGCAATGCGTCTATCGTAGGACACGACGGCTCGGGCTTCTTTGGTGACTCCGTGGCGAACCGCTTACGCCCCGGCTGACGCTGCCGGATTCGATCGTAGACATTGCCCTGCAGCATCGCCTTCAGATCCGGCGCCGGCTGGGCGGGAGCATCGTCCGACTCGGTGACTTCATCGCCATTGATCGGCGCATCAGCATACTTCGGGAAGATGATCGCCTGCGCCGGACACATCCGGGCACAGGCGGGGCAATTCGTCTTGCAGCCGGAGGGATTCTGCACCTGCACCTGCCCGTCGTCCGACAAGCCGTAGACGCCGAACAGACAGAAGTTCATGCACTGCTTGCAGTTCTTGCACTGGTCATAGTCGATGACGGGAAACCAGGGCACCCAGCCGTCTTGCTTCTCGGGCAAGGCCGCCGTCGAACCATCCTGTGGAACGGAATCGCCCAGCAGCGCTGACAGAATCTCCTCGGGTGACTGCGTTCGCATATTGAACAAGTGCACCTTCCGCATATCCAGAGGCGCCCCGGCCGCCTCGAACAGCCATCGAATCGCCCGCGGGTAGCAGGAGACGATGGAGAGCGATTCGGTCCCGGCCCAGCGATGGAGCCGTTCATCGCGGGCAGCCGCCAAGCCGCAAAGGTCCGCCACCGCCTCAACCTCGACACCCCCCTGCCGCAACGACGCGAAGACCTCCTCCTTCGTGGCGTTCGGGATGACGTCAAAGTAGGCGCAACCGCAGAACACAACATGCGACGACTTGATGCTCTTGTCTGCTGCCATGATGTAACGACCCTGCCCTGCCGGCCAACACTCCCCTGGACCTCGATACGCGACAACCGAAACACCCTGGTGACGCCGGGAGCCGAACGAACGCCATCGACTCTGTCGCGATGGTCGATTATACCCGATACTGACGCTGATAGTTCGATTTTACGGCGGGTCTGCGACAAAAAGCAAGCCATTCCATTCGCGCGCAGCGCGACGCGTTGGCCCGCAACCTGGACTATCACCTTGACCGCGGGTCGCGTCCCGGCCTACAATCTGCCCAGTGGCACCTCAAGACCGTTGTGGATAGGCAGGAGAGACAGGCTATGTACACGAGACGTTTGCCGATGTACCTCATTCTGGCCCTGGGAAGCCTCGCTTCGACCGCTCTGGGGCAGGCCCCCAGGCTCAGCGTCACACAGACGCCGTATGGGGAAACACCCAGCGGCGAACCGGTCATGCTCTATACGCTCACCAATGCCCAGGGGCTGCGCACTGAGATCATCGAATACGGTGCGATCATCGTTTCGCTTTTCGTGCCCGATCGGGATGGCCAACTCGGGGACATCGCCCTGGGCTTCGACGATCTGGAATCCTATGTGAGGCGCAATCCTCTGTTCGGCGCCGTCGTGGGGCGCTACGCCAATCGCATCGCCGACGCCCGCTTCATGTTGGATGGCGTCGAGCACCGGATCACCGCCAACGCGGGCAAGAACCACATCCACGGCGGGGGCAACCGGCGTTTCGACAAGGTCGTCTGGAAGGGCGCGCCGTACCGGCGCGAGGGCGAGGTTGGGGTCCGCCTGCTTCATTTCAGTCCCGACGGCGAGGAGGGCTTCCCGGGCAATCTCAACTGTACGGTGACTTACGCCCTGACGGATGAGAACGCGTTGAAGGTCCGCTATACCGCGACGACGGACAAACCAACCATTCTGAATCTCACCAATCACAGCTACTTCAACCTGGCCGGGGCGGGCAACGGTGATGTCTTGAAGCACGAGATGCAGATCAATGCGTCCTGGTACACACCGGCCGGCGCGGGGCTCATTCCGACCGGAGAAATCCATCGCATCACCGGGACGCCTCTGGACTTCACCGAACCGCACGCGATCGGTGCACGGATCGCGGAACTGACCGAGACCCGGGGGTACGACCACAACTACGTGCTCGACGGAGCGTATGGGGCCTCCGTCCTGGCGGCCCGGGTCCACGAACCATCCACGGGCCGCGTCATGGAGGTCTTCACCACCGAACCGGGTGTGCAATTGTACACCTCCAATGGCATGAAGAACGTCAAAGGCAAGGGCGGCAAGATCTACAATCGCTATTTCGGCTTCTGCCTGGAGACCCAGCACTTCCCCGATTCACCCAACAAGCCGCATTTTCCCTCAACCGTCGTGCGTCCGGACCGCCGCTACGAAAGCGAAACCATCTTCAAGTTCTCCACCAAGTGATGCCAATCGAGGAGGGTCGGGGTACTGAGTCGGAGAAGTGAGCATCATCACCCGCTATAGAGCTCCGCCAACTGCTCTGCGGAGGGCAATTCGGGATAGAATTCGCCTTGAGGGCCGATGTATCCCTCTTCGTGCTTCTTCAGTTCGATCGCGACGACCCCATCACCGGTCTTCTTCGGGACTTCGATACGAACAGATGCCTCTTCCTCAGGGGCCGGTTCGGACGCAGCCCCGTACATCTCGGCCAAATGCGCCACCGGGGGCACCAAGGGATAGAACTCCCCCTGCGGGCCAACGAACCCCCCGTCCTTCCGCTGGAGCGTGACACGTGTGTAGCTGGCGCCGTCCTTATTGGGCACGTGGATGAAGTACACATCCGATCGCGTCTGGCGCGATCCCTCGGCGATACCGTACATCTCGGTCAACAGGGCCACCGCGGGCATGGTCGGATAGAACTCACCCTGGGGACCGAGGTACCCCCCATCGAGCTTCTTCAACGTCACCGAGGCGAACCCCTCCTCCGCCCGCTTGGGCACGTAGAGCGTGACTGTGCTCGGCGCGGGTACGGCCGGCTCTGGGGTTTGAGGCGCGGCGACGACCTCGACCGGCTTCTCAACAACCACGTATCCGCCCGGACCCGTTCGGTAGTAGACGCCGTCCGAGACGTAGTACACACTGCCTCGAATCACAACGACCCGGTGACGCCTCGGAAGCACTCGGACAATCGGCGCCTTGACGACGACGTATCCATCGTGACTGTGCCGGTAGTAGACCCCGCCGTGGACCCAGTAGGGAGATCCGCCTATCACAACACGACGCGCCCCGACAGGAGGACGCACGACCACGACCCGCTTCGGCGCAACCCGCGGGGCCGGACGAACGACTCGGCGTCGGGGATTGGCCAAACTCGGCGTCGAGAACAGCGAGACGGTGACGACGATGACGAGAAGTGCTGCGAACGCTCTCACAATAGGACCTCCTGGTTCCGGCAGGTGATAGACTCAGCCGCGTGACTGTGTTTCCTTCGGCCTTCTACTGTATACCGTGGACCTCCACTGCCGGGAGGTTACAGCACCCAAGCCAATTTGAACGCCGAGGGGCGGCCCGAGCAGAAGCCGCAAACCAGAGGCCATGCCGGGCTAACCCCTTGATAAAAATTTACTTAGAAAACGACCACCCTAGCGGACAACCGAGCACGAAACCCATTGATATTTTCAAAACTACGTTTGACTTAAGCGAACCACATTAGTTAAAATGCGTATTTCAAATAACGCTTTAACAGAATGCCGCACCCACATCTCTTCAAGAGCGGGCTGCGGGCAGGGGTGAAGGGATGGCCAAACGCAAAGACGGCATCGAAACACGCGAGAAGATCTTGACGGTCGCCTGCGAGATCTTCGCGGAGAAGGGCTACCGCGATGCGAAGGTGGAGGAGATCTGCCGACGGGCCCAGACGAATATCGCGGCGATCAACTACCACTTCGGCTCGAAGGACCAACTCTATGCACAGGTCTGGCGCCGCGCCGTTGATACCGCCCATCAGGTCTACCCTCCAGAG
This sequence comes from Sedimentisphaerales bacterium, assembly GCA_028277585.1. Taxonomy (GTDB): domain Bacteria; phylum Planctomycetota; class Phycisphaerae; order Sedimentisphaerales; family Anaerobacaceae; genus Anaerobaca. The sequence continues at coordinate 5,525 of JANQFY010000065.1, read as the reverse complement.
GGCGGACTCGGTCCGGACGCGCCTCCTGAGGAGCGGCTGCGCGGCACCATTCATTCGCTCGTGGGCAAAACTGTCGATCCAGGGCGTATCGGGGACGCCGGCAAACTGCTGCTGCGCGAGATGGTCAGCCCCACCGACGCGATCGAGCAGATCCGGCATGACGCCATACGCCCGATGCATGACCGCATGAGGGGATTGATGAGGGAGCTCCTCGGACCGCAGCCCAGCGACGAACAGGTCCTGTTCTGCGCCATGAGCGTTGTACACCAATGTTTCGCGGTTGGGATCCGGCTATTTACCGGACGCATCCCACCCTTCGTCAAGTTCAACCTCTCGACGGAGCAACTCGTGGAAACTCTGACCAACCATATCACCTGCTTCTCACTGGCGGGCATCCAGGCGATTCGCGATGAGATCGAGACCGAATCAAATGAGCGATCGCTGTAACCGAGGCAGCGCCAGGAGGCACTATCAGTATTTGGATCGATGATAGACTGACAACCGAAGCCGTGAGTTGGTGACACCATGACAGAGACAACACAACAACGAATGCTATGCCTGGCCGGAGCGCTGCTCCTCTTCGCCGGCGGTTGCTCCCGGCGGCTCGCGAAACCGGAGCCCATGGTGGCGGCGCCGCCGCGCTTTTCCGCGACCGGCGCCGCCCCCCTGCAAGACAACTGGTGGGCCGCCTTCGAGGACGAGCAACTCAACGCCCTGATCGACCAAGCCTTGAAGGAAAACTTCAGCCTGCAAACCGCGTGGGACCGACTAGCCCAGGCGGATGCGGCGGCGCGCCAGGCGGGCGCCGCCCTCGGCCCCCAGGTGAACCTGCAAGGCAGCGCCGGGCGCACCCGACAGACCACGGACGCGGGCACGAACTACAGCAGTCTGTATTCGGTCGGCGTCGCCGCCAGCTATGAGTTGGATCTGTGGGGACGACTGCGTTCGACCCGCCAGGCCGCCTGGCTCGACGCCCAGGCGACGCACGATGCGCTCGACACCGCCGCCATTACGCTCACCGCTTCGGTCGCCAACACCTGGTGCCAACTAGCCGAAGCCAAGGAGTTGGTCCGGATCGCCCGCGAACAGATCGAGACCAACCGGAAGGTGCTCGACGTAGTGACGGTCCAGTTCCGAAACGGTGTCGCCAGGGCGGCTGATGTACTGCGACAGCGCCAGCTCGTGGCCTCGACCGAAGCGACGCTCATCTCCGCCCAAGAGACGGTCGCCGTGCTGCAATACACGCTGTCCGTCCTGATCGGCGAACCCCCGGCCCTGGCCTGGCAAGTGGAGGTGATCCCTCTGCCCGCCCTACCGGCCATGCCCGCCACGGGAGTTCCGTCGGACGTGCTCATGCGTCGGCCCGATGTGCGTCAGGCCTACCACCGCGTGCAAGCGGCCGATCAACGCCTGGCCGTTGCGATCACCGACCAGTACCCGCGGATCAGTCTTTCGGCCAGCGCGGAGACCTCGGGGACCTCTGTCAGCGATCTGTTCGATGATTGGATGGCCAACCTGGCGGGTAATCTCGCCCAGCCGCTCTTCGACGCCCGGCAGCGCAAGTCCGAGGTCGAACGCCAACGGGCCGCCCTGCGCGAGAACGTCCACACCTGGAGCCAGGCGATGCTCGAAGCGCTGCAGGAGGTCGAAACGGCACTGACCCAGGAACAACGTCAGACGGAGCGACTGGCGAATCTCAACGTTCAACTCCCACTGGCGCGCCAGACATACCTGCGGAACCGCGAGAGTTTCCTGAAAGGTCAAGTCGACTACATTCGCGTCCTCGAATCACTTCAGTCGCTCCAGAGCCTAGAGCGTAGCGTTGTCACGGCGCAACGCACGCTGATTCAACGGCGCATCGACCTGTACCGCTCGATCGCCGGCCCGTGCGAGATGCCGCTTCCGGCGCTGGCGCAGATCGACGCAACCAGCGATTCTCAGTCAGATAGATGACTCATGAATATCAGGTGACAGTATGACGACACCGAAGCAACCGGAACAAGAGACCCATTCGAAACGACCTTCATTGCTCAGCAGACTGCTCGGCGGAGCGTTGCGATTGACCATTGCCGCCCTGATCATCGGCGGCGCGGTTTTGGCCTTTCGCTATCAAATGAACACGAGCCCTCGCGCCAAGAGGAAGAAACCGCCGCGGCAGGCAAAGCTCGTGCAGGTCGTTCCCGTTCAGAAGGGCGACTGCGCGACTGTCGTGACGGAGAACGGAACGGTGATCCCAGCCCAGCAGGTGGCGCTACAGCCGCAGGTCTCGGGCCAGATCGTCGAGATATCGCCCGACGTCATCCCCGGATGCATGATCGAGACCGGGCAGAAGCTCATCTCTATCGATCCGCGTGACTACGACATCATGGTCCAGCAGCAGCGTAGCAATGTCGCAACCGCCGCGAAGAACCTCAAGGTCGAACAGGGCAACCAGGCAATCGCCCGCCAGGAATATGAACTGCTGGGCGAGGTCATCGCCGAGGAGGATCGCGAACTGGTGTTGCGCGAGCCGCAATTGGCCTCGGCGCAAACGGCGCTGGAATCGGCGGAAGCGTCGCTGTTGAAGGCGCAGCTCGATCGGGCCCGCTGCGACATCGCCGCCCCGTTCAACGCCATCGTCCAGGAGAAGGGTGTAGACCTCGGCGCCACGGTCGGAGCCGGCACGCAACTGGCGACCCTGATCGGAACCGATGAGGCCTGGATCAACGTCAAGGTGCCCATCGACAAACTCAGGTGGATTATCATCCCCCAGAGCAATAGCGATCCGGGCTCAAAGGTCACGATCACCAGCAAGGTCTGGGGCCCTGAGAAACGCCGCACCGGACGCGTCGTGCGCCTGCAAGGGGAGATCGAAGCGCAGGGCAAGCGGGCCAAACTGCTGGTCGTTGTCGACGACCCGTTCTGCCTCAAGCCGGAGAATGCCGGCAAGCCGCAACTGCTGATGGGATCCTACGTCAGCGCTGAGATCGAAGGCGTCGTGCTGCCCTCGGTCTTCCCCATCGCCGAATCGCATCTGCGCGACGATCACACGGTCTGGGTCATGGACGACCAGGGCAAACTGCAGATCCGCGAAGTCACAGTGGCTTTCAGCGGCCCCGGACAGTACTACATCAGCGAGGGACTGACCGAGAACGAGAAGTTGGTCGTCACCGACATCGCGGCGCCGATCGCCGGCATGCCGCTGCGCATCGCCCAGGCTGAAGGCGAACAGCCCAAGGAACGCCAGGTGGCCCGCGACGGGGGGCAACGCCAATGACAAGCGAAAAGCAACTGCAGAATCGAGAGAACACCACCGGCGTCATCGCCTGGATGACGCGCAATCGGATCACGCCGAACCTGATTATGATGGTCCTCCTCGTCGGCGGCTTCATGATGGCGCTGCAGATCAAGCAGGAGGTCTTCCCCGAGTTCGATCTGGACATGGTCACGATCCAGGTCGCCTATCCGGGTTCGAGCCCCGAAGAGGTCGAGCAAGGCATCGTCCTGGCCGTCGAGGAAGGCATCCGCGGCCTGGATGGGATCAAGGAAATCACCGGCATGGCCGCCGAGGGCATGGGCCGGGTGACGGCCGAACTGGAGGAGGGAGGAGATTCCCAGCGGGTCTACCAGGACATCAAGCAGCAGGTCGATCGGATCATCACGTTTCCGGAAGACGCCGAGAAGCCGGACGTCAGCATGGTGATGATGCGGCGCCAGGTGGTCGAGATCCAGCTCTACGGCGACACCACCGAATGGGTGCTGCGCGAACTGGCCGAGCAGGTGCGCGACCAACTCCTGCAAGACCCGCAAATCACCCAGGTGGACCTGCGCGGCGCGCGGAACTACGAGGTCGCCATCGAGATCGATCAGGACACCCTGCAAACCTACAACATGACGCTGGACGAAGTCGCCCAACGCGTCCGCCAGACCTCGGTGGAAATCCCTGGCGGCACGGTCGAGACCCAGGGCGGGGATATCCTGCTCCGCGTCAACGAGCGGCGCGACTGGGCGAAGGAATTCGCTACGATCCCGCTGATCACGACCAGCGACGGCTCGGTCGTCTTCCTGAGCGACGTCGCCCTCATCCGGGACACCTTCGAGGAGACCGACCGATACGCAACCTACGACGGCATGCCTGCGGTCGGCCTGGCCGTCTATCGCGTGGGCAAGCAGACACCGATTGGCGTCTCCGATGCAGCCCGCGCCGCCATGGCGGAGATCGAGAAAGGACTGCCCCCGGGCGTGAACTGGGCGGTCAACAGCGATCGATCCGAGATCTATCGCCAACGCCTCCACCTGCTGCTCAAGAACGCCTTTCTCGGGCTGATGCTCGTCCTTGTGGTGCTGGGCCTGTTCCTGGAATTCCGGCTGGCATTCTGGGTCACGATGGGGATCCCGACCTCATTCCTGGGCTGCTTCCTCTTTCTTCCCGGCATGGACATCACCATCAACATGATTTCGATGTTTGCGTTCATCGTTTCGCTCGGCATCGTGGTCGACGACGCGATCGTGGTCGGCGAGAACATCTACGAATACCAGCAACGCGGGATGGGGCGACTCAAGGCCGCAATCGTCGGCGCCAAGGAAGTGCTCTTGCCCGTGACGTTCAGCATCCTGACCAACATCATCGCCTTCCTGCCGCTCTGCTTCGTGCCCGGCTTCATGGGCAAGATCTGGAAGGTCATCCCGTTCGTCGTCATCACGGTCTTCGCCATCTCGTGGGTCGAAGCCCTGCTCATCTTGCCCTGCCACCTGGGTCACGGCCGCGGCAGGGGTTCGCGCCGGACGGGCCTGCTGGGCGTTGTTCAGCACGCGGTCAGCTCAGGCCTGCAATGGTTCATCGAGAATCTCTATGCCCCTTTCCTGGATCTGTGCATCCGGTTTCGGATCGTCGTCATCGCCGCGGGTATCGCCGCGCTGATCCTCGTTGCCGGTTTCGTCAGGAGCGGCCGCATCGGGATCATCATGATGCCCCGCGTCGAATCCGACGTCTCCGTCGTCACCGCCACCCTGCCCTACGGCTCCCCCGTCTCCAGAGCACAGGAGGTGCGCCGCCAGTTGGTCGAGAGCGCCGAAGAGGTCGTCGCCGCCAACGGTGGAAAAACGTTGTCCGAAGGGATCTTCGCTCTAATCGATGAGAACGAGGTCGAGGTCATCGTCTACCTGACCGAAGCCAACGTGCGTCCGATCACCACGACCGATATGACCAAGCTGTGGCGCGAGGATGTCGGTCAAATCCCGGGCCTGGAGAGCTTGCGTTTCGAGGCGGATCGCGGCGGTCCCGGCCGCGGCGCCGCGCTGACCGTCGAGCTGAGCCATCGGGACATCGACGTCCTGGACCAGGCCAGCGCCTCGTTGGCCGAGCGGCTGACCGACTTCCCCAGCGTCAAGGACATCGACGACGGCTTCAGCCCCGGCAAACGGCAACTGGACTATAGCTTGACCGAGGAGGGCCATAGTCTGGGTCTGACGCAGCAGATGTTGGCTCGCCAATTGCGCAACGCCTTCTACGGTTCCGAAGCCGTGCGTCAGCAACGGGGCCGCAA
>JANQFY010000045.1 GCA_028277585.1 Sedimentisphaerales bacterium | reverse complement strand
CGGTGCCGGTCTGCCCAGCAGACGTCTGGTATTCATAGGCCGCCCCGCTGACCACATTGCCACTGGACTCGTCCTGGAACACGCCGCTCGTGCCGCTTGGCCAATAGGTACTCTTCCGCTCGTCGCCCTCTGCACCGTACATGCGAAGGATGAGACACCCATCCACCGTGGTCGTGAGCGAAGGGGCGGTTGGACTCGCACTATCGCCCGTGTTGTCGCCTGATGCATTGATGGGATTGCTGGTGTTGATCCCACTGATCCGGTGAATTGCTCCAATCCACTTCTTCGATGAGTCACTGCGCCAAGTGTATGTTGCCGGTTCCGAGCTGCCCATTCGCCAATAGGTCGCGAGACGCGTGTTGCCAGACTTGTCTCCGTCTGTGAGTTCGTTCCAGCCGCCAGGGATACTTGTGATCTGGGCGCCGCCTTCCTGGGCAATCTGGGCGATGTACAGATCATCATCAGGTCGTGCGGACGGCATGCTGACCACGAATCGATTCGAACCATCGGTCTCCTTCGACACGGTCGTGCTCTCGATCGCAGCGCTACTACTCGGTGTAGAAATCGTGACGGAATTGCCATTCGAACCAGTTTTCGCCTCAGCGAATCCCTCGTAGACGACTTGTCCCGAATCAGAAGAGGCTGAATCCCAATTAGTCCTGAGGTACACCGAGGTCACGCAATCTTCGTCGTCGCCCAGTTCGGCTGGATTGGTCAGTGTTGCCTCCACCTTGATGAGTCGAACTGAATCAACATCTGTGGTGGGGGTATCCAGATCACTGATGTCCCAGCAAGTGAAGCGCAATTGGCTAACGGGGCCGGCCAGATCGGCGGTCGCTCCGACCGGGCCAAACTGAGCGTAGTCACCCTCCTGGGCGTATCGGTAACTCTCCCCGTCATTAGCAGTGAACTCGATGTATCCGGCCGCTTCGGTTGATGCACTGACGCTCGTGATGCGAACCGCCTGACTGAGCTGGCGATGGAGGTGATCGGTCAGAATGCGCGCGTTCTGGGTGATCTCGGCCGTCGCCTGCTTCGTACTCCAATTGTTCCGGATGCCGGCGAACAAGGGCAGAACGGCGCCGAGGATGATCGTCATCATGGAGATAGCCAGGACCATCTCTACGAGGGTCACACCCCGAAACATTCTGGTGTCTGAACTTCTATGACGCATCATTCATTCCGTGCACACTTCAACCAGTACTTGCTGTTGGTATCGTCGGCAGAATTCAATGTCGCCTTGTGGAGGAGCGACGGTTTCGGAGGGCACTTGGGAGGGTTTCCATGCGGGGTCGCATTCCCTGGCCCAGGCGGGCCAGACGCAACTCTTATCGGACAAGAAAGCCCCCCACGCCAGAAAACGGCTCGCCGTCACACGATAGCCCCATAACCGCGCACAAACGCGGGTACCTGCGATTGGTGGAGGGTCGGGTTCCCGAAGCCAGAGCCCACTCTACCTCTTGGCCAGGTAGGTCGCCAGTTCTACATCAACCTCGCTCTGCGCCAGAGTTCCGTTCCCGTCAGCATCGTGTCCAACGGATACGGTCACAAGACGCAGGGTGGAATCCTCGTCATCGATGGTCGTCCTGAGATACGAATCGGCCAGCGCCGTCGAATCCTCGTCGAACGAACTATCGTAATGGCAAATCGATCGGGCGTGCAGTTCGTCAAGCCGGGCCTGAGCCAACATCAGGCTTTGCGTCTTGCGGGCGATAATCGTGCTTGTGCCCTGGGCAATTGTCAGGGCCTTCAACAGGGGAACAATTGCAAGCACCAACAGCGAGGCTCCGACCACTACCTCAGTGAGAGTGACCGCCTTGCGTCTAGTCGTCGTCCTCGTCATTATCGTCTTCATCGTCGTCCTCGTCATCGCCGCCGTCGCCGCCGCCGCCACCGTCGTCTCCACCGTCGTCTCCACCGCCGCTGTCTCCGCCATCCGGGGGAGAAGGTGAGCCACCCGACGCGCTTTCGGCGCACGTCACCATGCCGGTGGAGGGAATGACGGAGATCGTCAAGGCCATGTCGGAAGTCGAGACTTCAATAGAGGGAGAACTCGGCTCCTTTAGCGCGCCGAGAGAGTCGAATTCGAATCTCGTCTGCCCCGACAAGTCGATACCTGAAGCGATAACGTGTGAATCCACAATGCTCTGGTCAGAGAGGTCCACAATGTCATAAGTGGCACCGTCGCCTCCCCAATCAAAGGAGACAGCGAAGCCATCGGAATTGGTTGCGGCGTTCAAGATCGCCAGGCTGCGCGCGCGCCGCAGATCGATGACAATCTTCCGAGCGATCGCCTCGGCGCTTTTCCGTTGCGTAAGCCCGAACTGCAGCCGAGGCACGGCCACACCCGTGAGCACGACAATCAGCAGGATGGCTACGATCAATTCGGCGAGGGTATACGCTTTGTGCGCCTTCATGTCGCCAACTCAACGGCGGGATACGGCGAGGGGGAGTCCGGTATTCCGCCTGGGCTTTGGGAAATCCACGTTTCGTCCCCCTCCGTCGCGGTCAGCGGATCAACTTATTCGCTGTGATCGTGATCGCTCACCCGATGCGTCGTCGTGCTATACTCGTAGTCGTCACCCAAAGGACAGGTCGGCGGGCCGTCCGGGAAATAGTCGGTATCATCCAGTATCGCGTCCAGATCCTCAGGCCAACTGCCCTTGTTCGCGTACCACAGTTCGATCTGAGAATTGATGAGATCAACATTCGTCTTGCACGCGTTGATCTTCGCAGTCTGGGCGCTCTGACTGATTCTCGGGATCGCGATAGCCGCTAAGGCTCCCAGAATGAGTACGACCACCAACAACTCAACCAGAGTGAAGCCCTTCTTACCCCTCATGTCCGTTCCTTTCAGTTGTTGAATGACAACAGATAAACAAGCATCTATGCCCATATCGGCGAGGCGACGGCCCCACTTTAGCGGGCTCTCGCTCTGCCGTGAGCCAGGAACGACAGGTTTCGCCGAAAAGACCGTTTCGGCATCCCCAGGGAATCTGACTCATTGCAGTTGGGCCATGTAATCGAACATTGGCAAATACACGCCCATGAGAACGAGGCCGATAATCGCCCCCGTGACCAATGTGAGGACCGGCTCGATCTTGACCACCAACGCGCCGATCATCGTTTCAATATCGCGGTCCAGAATATCGACGCCTTTGGTCAGCATCTCGGCCAAGCGTCCAACCTGCTCTCCAGAGGACGCCATTTGAATGATAACCGAAGGAAACAGACCATGGGCTTCGAGCGCCCGACCCACCGGGCTGCCGGCCTGTGTCGCGGACTGCAGTTCCTTGGAGACGCGCGTCATCTCACTATTGCGCGCGATCCGACCGGCAATACGCAATCCGTCGATCACGGAGACCCCTACGGATATCAGCATCGCGAACGGGCGAACGAAACGCGCCACCAGAATCAGGCGATTCAGTTTTCCCAGGACAGGCATACGCAGTTTGTATCGATCCCAGCCTTGCCGCACCCTGACATCGCTGAGACAACGCTTGAGTCCCCAGATGCCCGCCGCCAGGACCGGAAGAACGAGCCAGGCCCAGCGCGTCAGCACGTTGCTGATGGTCACCAGGATCAAGGTGGGCCAGGGCAGCGTGACGCGCATGTTGGCGTACAGTTTGCTAAAGACCGGAACCACGAACAGCAACAGACACGTCAGCACAACCAAACAGACTGTGCCGACGGCCAGTGGATACACCATTGCGGACTTGATCCTGTTCTGGAGTTGGTTCCGCTTCTCGAGATAGGCAGCCCCCATCTCCAGCGACTCGGCGAGTTTCCCGGCCGTCTCGCCTGCCTCCAGCATACCGACCAGAAACTCGGAGAAGATTTCCTTATGAGGCTCAAAAGCCTTGGCGAGACTGGTTCCAACCTCAATACGTTCTCGAATCTCGGCGATCACGATGCGAAGGCTGTGTCTCTCGGTTTGCCTTTCCAGAGTCTCCAGACAAGCGATCACGGACAACCCGGCCGAGTACATCCCGGCGAACTTGTAGGCAAACGCGACAACATCCTGGTCCTTGATGCGCGTGTTCCGGCGCGCTTTCTGTCGTTCCTGCTGGGCGTGGATCAGTACGTATCCGATCTTGTCGAGTTCGGCCCGCAGCGCGGTGACTCCACTGATGTCCCGGTACGTGCCGCAAAACTCCTTGCCGGACGAATCCCTGGCTGTGTATTGATACGTCGCCATCACCCGCGCTCCACATCCACGACGCGCATGATCTCTTCAACGGTCGTCTCGCCCGCCAGGACTTCCCGTACCGCCGCCATCCGCAGCGTCTGCATTCCTTCTGTCAACGCTTGGTCCTTGATGGCGTCGTCGTCAGCGCCATCCACGATCATTCTCAGGACGCGCCGCGAGACCGACAACACCTCGTAAATGCTCCGACGGCCCACATAGCCGGTATCGTAGCATTGGCTGCACCCGGCGCCGCGCCAAAGGGAGAGGTCCTTCGGGGCCTGTCCGTCCGGGAACAGAATCTCCTTTTCGCTATCTGACGCCTTGTAGCGTTCCTTGCATTTCGGGCAGCACGTCCTGACCAGTCGCTGCGCCGCGCTGCCAAGCATCGCCGCGCCGACCAGAAACGGCGAGATTCCCAGGTTGATTAGCCGAGAGATGGCGCCGGCGGCGTCATTGGTATGCAGCGTACTGAGCACCAAGTGCCCTGTCAGGGCTGAGCCGACGGCAATCTCCGCGGTTTCGCGATCGCGGATCTCGCCAATCAGAATGATGTCGGGGTCCTGTCGCAGAATGCTCCGCAGCGCTTTGGGGAACGTCATCCCGGCCACGGGCTTGACCTGGACCTGCGTAATCCCGTTGAGACGGTACTCGACCGGGTCCTCCACCGTCACAATGTTCTTCTCCGGTCTATTGACCAGTTGCAGCACCGAGTAGAGTGTGGTGGTCTTGCCGCTTCCCGTAGGCCCGGTCAGCAGAAGCATTCCGTAGGGATTGCCGAGCAACCGACGAAACGTCTTGTTGTCGTCCGCCGAAGCAATCACCTTGTCGAACGACCACCGTTCCACGCGCTTGTCCAGAATGCGCATCACGATCTTCTCGCCGCCCACCGACGGGAGCGAAGAGACTCTCAGATCGTACTCCCGGCCGTCATGCGAGACCGTCACATGACCATCCTGAGGTACGCGTCGCTCGGAGATGTCCATATCCGACATGATCTTGATGTGCGAGACCATCTCCGGCTGGACGGAGGCGGGCACACGAATCGTGTCCCTCAGAGTTCCATCGATACGATACCGGACGCGCACATCGGGGGTCTGGGGCTCAATGTGAATGTCACTGGCCCGAGCCGTGATCGCCCCCTTGACGATCGAAGAGACCAGCTTGCTGATGGGATCGTCGCCTCCTTCGCAGGAACGGGGTCCCTTCTGGGTCTCTTCACTGTCGCCTTCAGAATCCCCCTTCAGGCGCATCGACGCGACCACCTGCTTGGTGACATTGGCTTCGTCGAAATGGTACTGGATAACGTGGCTGATAGCCGCGGGACTGGCGGCCACGGGGATTACCGAGTACCCCGTCTTCACCTCAATCTCGTCGCGAGCCGCCAAATCCAGAGGGTTGCCCATCGCAACGACCAACCCCTGTTCATCCCGCTTCAACGGGATGACATTGTACCGGCTCGCCAGCTTATGGGAAACGAGGTGGGCCACCATGGGATCGATCGTCTCGGCCGACAGTTCCACGAACTCGATGTTATGGGCGATCGCCTGGATTCGGACCAATTCCTCATCGTCGACAAGGTTCTCACGCCTGAGAATTGAGACAACCGCCTCACCGGTGTCTTGTTGCTTGTCCAAGACCGATTCGAGGACGGATTGCCCCAGGACCTCTTCGCTCTGGAGAACCGAGATTATGGGATCAATGTAGCTCATCAGATCGATTTCCAACGTTTCATCGTGTTCGGAGAGTCTATCGACTGATCGCCCCCGGAACCTTAGCCGGGACACTGGCTCCTCGCCCAGCCCGGCCCGCAAGGAGGCCCTCAAGGGCCTTATGGGACCCCTTGGCCCGCTTTCTCTCAATCTCCAGGCCCTCAAGTCCCTCAATCGGGCAAATTCTTCTTGCAGTGCCGCATCCGATGGGGTATAACACCACCTCGTTTCGCAGGCGGCGTAGCCAAGTGGCCTAAGGCGACGGTTTGCAAAACCGTTATTCGTCGGTTCGAATCCGACCGCCGCCTTTTTCCCTACATCTGATCCGCATATGGCGCTCAGATTCTGCCGCATCACGCCCGCGCGGTCGTGCGGCCCCGTCACACATCAAGACTTGAAGGAACGTCGACTGGGTCCTAGAATGGTGACCATCGGGCGATGTGCCTTCCGCCAAGAAAGGGACCTCAGATTGGAGCGTATTACTGTGAAGACACCAAGCATTTCGTTCTGGTCGATTCTGATTCTCACCATCGCAATGAGCCCTGCATCATGGGCGGCGCTTCGATCGGATTCATCTCAAGCCGAAGCGGCGGAGCTGCTTGCTGAAGCGAACGCCAAGGGAGGATTGGTCGTCCACATCGGCTGTGGCGAAGGCCAGCTCACGGCTGCCCTGCACGCCAGTAAGGCCTTCATCGTTCAGGGGTGGGACACCAATCCTGCTAACGTGGAGCGTGCGCGTGAGCATATCCAATCGCTCGGGATCTACGGCCCGGTTTCCGTCGACCATCTTACGGCCAATCGCCTGCCCTACATCGACAACCTGGCGAACCTCATCGTTGTAGAGGACACACGCAGCATCCCAACCGAAGAGATCCTGCGCGTGCTCTGTCCGAATGGCGTAGCCCTGATCAAGGACGGACCGCGCTGGTCCGAAACGACTAAGTCGCGCCCTGGCGCGATCGACGACTGGACCCACTACCTGCATGACGCCTCCAACAACGCCGTGTCGCACGACGACGTGGTCGGCCCACCGAAACGGCTCCAATGGCTGGGCAGCCCCCGCTGGACGCGTCACCACGATCGAATGTCGAGTGTCAGTGCCGTCGTCTCGGCCGGCGGGCGCGTCTTCTACATCATCGACGAGGCCTCGGCCGCTTCGATTCTATTGCCCCCCAAATGGACACTGATCGCCCGAGACGCTTTCAACGGCGTCGTACTCTGGAAACGCTCCATCGGCACGTGGCACACCCACCTCTGGCCTCTCAAGAGCGGCCCGGCTCAATTGCCGCGACGGCTTGTGGCGACCGATGATCGCGTGTACGTCACGCTGGGCTACGATGCGCCGTTGACCGCCCTCGACGCCGCCACGGGAGAGACGGTTCGAACGTTCACCGCCACAAAGGCAACAGAGGAGGCTGTTTTCTCTGACGGCGTCCTCTTCCTTCTGGTCAACCGGACCGCACCCGAGCCCAAGTTCGCCGATATGACGGCCGTCAAACACGCCTACGGCGGTCCGTTCTTCGACGGTGTGCCCAAGTACGACGTTCTCGCCGTGGATCCCGAGACGGGGGAGGTCCTGTGGTCCTCATCCCAACCGGTATTGCCCGTCACCCTCGCGGTCGACTCGGAGGGCGTCTTCTTCCACGATGGTCGCAGCGTGGTCTGTCTGAACCGCAAGACGGGTCTGGAGAAGTGGCGCTCCAAGTCGGTCGCGCGCACCGATGTGCTCAAGTCGTTCTTCGCACCCACGCTGGTCCTCTACAAAGGAGTCGTCCTCTTCGCCGGAGGAGAGACCGCGGGTGGTCAGACGGGATCCTGGTATCGAGAGGGCAAAGACACGATGACAGCCCTCTCGGCTAAGACAGGCGAAGTCCTCTGGAACGCTCCCCACCCGCCATCCGGCTACCGCTCGCCGGAGGACCTGCTCGTCGCCAATGGTCTGGTCTGGACGGGTGAGACCACCAGCGGCCGAGCCGAAGGCGTCTTCACCGGTCGCGATCCCTTCACGGGCGAGGTCAGACGCGAGTTCCCCCCGGACGTCGGAACGTACTGGTTCCATCATCGCTGCTACCGCGGCAAGGCGACCGATAATTACCTGCTCATGGCTCGGACCGGAACCGAGTTCATCGACGTCGAAAGCGAAAGCTGGACGCCCAACCATTGGGTGCGCGGCGCCTGCTCATACGGCGTCATGCCCGCCAACGGCCTGCTCTACGCCCCGCCGCATCCCTGTGCCTGCTATCTCGAAGCCAAGCTCTACGGCTTCAATGCCCTGGCGCCGGCCTCGAACGGCCCCCGCATCCAGAACACTGCAAGCCAAGGCCCGCGCCTTGTGAAAGGCCCCGCCGACAGCACCCCGATCGCCAGCGAGTCGGTTGGAGGCGATTGGCCCACGTATCGCGGGGACATCACCCGGAGTGGTCGAACGAGCGAATCGATCCCCGCAGCGATCGATTCGACCTGGCGGACCCCTCTGGGCGAACAACTAACCAGCCCCGTCGTCGCTGAGGGACATGTCTTCGTCGCCGCACCGCAGCGTCACCGTCTCTATGCTCTCGATGCCGGCTCCGGCGCGCAGCACTGGACCTTCACCGCGGGAGGCCGAATCGACTCGCCCCCGACGGTTCACGCCGGGCGCGTCTTGTTCGGTTCAGCCGATGGCTGGATCTACTGTCTTGCCGCCGGCGACGGCGCCCTGCACTGGCGCTTCCGCGCCGCACCGGTCGACGAGCGGACCGTCGCCTTCGAGCAGATCGAATCGGTCTGGCCCGTCCATGGAAGCGTCCTGGTTCGTGACGGGGTCGTCTACGCCGTTGCGGGGCGCTCGATGTTCCTCGACGGCGGCCTGCGTCTGCTGCGTCTCGATGTCGAAACAGGGCGCAAACTCTCCGAGACGACACTGGACGAAACCGATCCCAAGACCAGTCAAGACCTGCAGTCCTACGTATCGTGGTTGAACATGCCAACGGCCATGCCGGACATCCTTTCCAGCACAGGCGACCTCATCTACATGCGGTCCCAGCCCTTCCGGCTCGACGGGACGCGTCTGCCGCTGGAACCGTTCCCGGCCGGCAAGGATGCGGACCATGGGGCCCCACCGCCCGTTCAGAAAGCCGAGCACGCGCATCTGTTCTGCCCGACCGGTTTCCTGGATGATACCTGGTGGCACCGCACGTACTGGATGTACGGGAGCCGCTTCATCAGCGGCTGGTGCGGCTACTACCTGGCGGGCAAAGCCGCCCCAGCCGGACGCATTCTCGTCTCCGATGAGGACACCGTCTACGGGTTCGGGCGCAAGCCCCAGTATTACCGCTGGACAACACCGATCGAGCATCATCTCTTCGCGGCCGACAAGGCCTCGCTGCGAACCGAAGCTTCCGTCAACGACAAAGCGGAGGGCTCGCTCGTTCGAATCGCCAAGTCGCCCAGTCTCAATCCAAAGGGCAGACCGCTGACGGTCGAAGCCTGGGTCCGGGCAGAGAAGCCTAACGGCGTGATTCTGGCTCGGGGCGGCGGCTCGCATGGCTACGTCTTGTACCTCGAGAAGGGGCGGCCTTGCTTTGGCACCCGAATCAACCAGGAGTTTGCGGCCGCCAAAGCCCAGGAAAGGCTACCGAGTCGCTGGGTCCATCTGGCCGGCGTACTGACGATGGACCGGAAACTCAAGCTCTATGTCAACGGCAAACCCACAGCGGTCGCGTCCGCACCTGGACTGCTCGGAGCCGACCCGACCGAAGCGATGGAAATCGCCGCCGACGAAGGCTCAACCGTCGGCGACTACGCCGGTCCATCGCCCTTCAAAGGCGACATCGACGAAGTCAGGCTTTACCATCGAGTTCTCGACAACGCCGCGCTTGCCAGACATGCCGCCTCCCGGGATCCGCAACAAATCGAGAGGCGGGACATCGCCCTCTGGTATTCATTTGAAAGAGGCCAGGCCCGAGACCTCACTGGCCACAAGAACCACGGCGACATAGTGGCGGCCCGGTCGGTCCCAGGCAAGGTGGGACACGCCCTGGCCTTCAGCGGCAGGACCGCCTCCACGGCTGATTTCACTGTTGAGCATCATTGGGCCACCGAGATTCCTATTCTGGCGCGGGCGATGGTGCTGGCGGGCGAGACACTGTTTGTTGCAGGCCCTCCGGATTTGATCGACGAAGAGCAGACGTTCAAACGGATGGGCGATCCCGCGGTCAGACCGAAGCTGGACGCCCAGGCTGCATCCCTCGCGGGAACGAAGGGCGCTCTGTTGATAGCCGTCTCGGCCCGGGATGGGAGAGAGCAGAACCGTTGGACACTGTCCACGCCTCCCGTTTTCGACGGCATGGCGGCGGCACACCAACGGCTGTATCTGACAACGATGGACGGCTCGGTCTGCTGTTTCGGGCCAGCCAAGAGGCAAGTGGCCCGAGGACCCGTGACGCCGTGATCTGTGGCAGCCCGGATGTGTCAGGGCCCGAACAACTGGCTGCGGGCTGTCCTCATTGGGCCATGCAGCGGACTTGGTCCAGATAGCGTTGGACGTGCGATCGCTGTTGAAAGGCCTGAGCTGCCTCCAAGAGTTCGGCCGCTCGCGAATATCGTTCGCGTTCAACCTCGATCTGGGCGTGCAGTACTAGAGCATCCGCTTCAAAGCCCGCAATACGGGCGGCGCGCTCGCAAGTCATCGCAGCCGTCTCCAACTGGCCTTTCTGCCATTGGCCTCTGGCCAGCAGCAGCATCGTTCGCGCGTCGAGGGGATCGAGACGCAGGAGCTCTTCATAGAACGCCATCGCCTGTTCGGAATCGCCTTTCTGTTCGGCCAATTCCCCCTTCAGACGAAGCAGTGTCACCTGGTCCCCCTGACGAAACGCGGCAGGCCTCGCTTGCCTGGCTTCCTCAAGACGCTCCAGCATCTTGGAAGCACCTACGTGGTCACTGACCATCAGGAACCCCTCGAAGGCGCGCAGCATGCGACGAGCCGAGGGAGATTCCGTCTGAAACGCTTCGTCATAGGCGCGGAGCGCGTCGAGGGGCTGGTCCTGATTGAGATAGAGATCCCCCAGGGTCGCGAGCATCTCGGTGTCGGCGCAACCGAGTCGGTGCGCTGTCTCGATGGCGCGCGTGGCCCGTTCATTGGCATCTGTCGCCAGAAGTGCGTTGGCGCGTAGCGACCAGAGTTCAGCCTGCGTCGGATCGCTCTGCAGGATCTCGCCCACCAGCGCGAGGCCCTCCACGTAGCGCTCCTGCTGCATAAGGCTCTTGGCCAATCCCAGCATCGCATCCGGGCGCTTGGCCCGAATCAGTAGGGACTGCCGATAGGCGGTTTCCGCGGAAACCGGGTAGTTCTGCGTCAGCAGCGCGTGTCCTAGCAAGAGGAAGATATCCGCGTCAGCCTGTCCAACCGACACCAAATCTTGGTACAGAGCGATTGCCTCGTCCATCTTCTCCTGGAGCAGGTAGATGCGTCCCAGGTTCATGATCGCGCTGCGGAAATGGGGTTGCTTGGCCAAGGCGTTCTCATACGCCTGAGCAGCCGCGCTCAGATTCTCCTGTTGGAAATAGAGATTGCCCAGCGCGAAATCAAGGGCCGCACTGGCCTCAGTGAGCTTCTTGATCTGAAGCGTCTTGATCGCCGCCTCTGGATCGGTGGGCGCCAGCGCCATGGCCTTCTGCAGGAGTTTGGCCTCTTCGCGCGTCACGGTGGGCTGGAATGGGTCCTCGTGCGAGTGCCCGTCGTGGGCGGCCCGTGCATCAGTGCCGAGCCAGACCAACACCACAAAGCTCAACACGACGCAGTGAATCCACACGGGTCGACTCTGGGCACGAAACTGCGGTCTTTTCAGAGATTCCATGTTTGTACTTCCTTTGCTCCAAGTACTCTGCTAGTTGAGCCTGAACTCTACTTTCTGTCTGACGCGCGCTGACACCGGCCTGCCCTCCTTCGTGCCCGGACTGAACCGCCATCGCAAGACGGCCTGCAGCGCCGCCTTGTTGAACGTATTGCTGGGTCGGCTCGAAATCACTTCGGCGTCCCGAACCGTTCCATCGGGTGAGACAATGAACTCAACGACCACAAGGCCCTCCAATCGTCTCATCCGCGCCTGGGGCGGGTAGATCGGGCGCAGGGCCGAGAGCGGCCGCGGTTTTTCATCGAGATCCACCAGTTCAAAGACCAGGTCACGGACCTGCTCGGTGAGCACGGGGCTGCGGACACCGAAGTTGACACTGAAGTCTCCGCCCACATCGCCGATCGCCATGCTGAGGTCCATGCTGGCCCGCAACGGATTCAGGGTGCGCCGCATCTTCTGCAGTTTGGGCTTGGGCGTCTCCTGCTTGGCACGCTCTTGGGGTCTCTGAATCCGCCTCGGCGGCACCGGCGGAGGAGGCGGCAATTCCGCTGTGTCCACCGAGCGAATTGAGGAGGCTTGGTCGGGCGGCTGGGAGAGAACCTCGAGATAGGGCAACAGGAAGTAGACGCCGACCGTCACCACGATCCCGGACAACACGGATCGAATCGTCCAGCGCGGCGAAAGCACCTTTCCCAACTGTGCGTTGCCGTTGTTCGGGTTCACAGCTACTCCAGCACGGCGGCGATACTGACGTTCTTCGCGCCTGCCAACTTACATTCATCAATCAGATCAACTAGAGGCGCCGTACGCGCCTCGCTGTCGGCCAGGATGATCACGGGGACTTCCTGCTCGCGCAATTGGCGCGTGACAATGCCGCGCACGCTGGCCAGACCGATCTGGCGCTCGTCGTAGACGATCTTCCCGTCGGGCGTCAGGGCGATCATAATGCTGTGCTTGTCCATGTCCTGGGCGCTGGCCGCCTGCGGCTTCTGAATCTCCACGCCAGTCTCTTCAACGAAGACGGTGGTCACAATGAAGAATATCAGCAGAAGAAACACACAGTCGATCAGCGGGGACATGTTGACTTCAACGCCCCGATCGGCGAAATCGCTCAGCGTGACACGCTTCATGAAGAACGTCCCCCTTTCCGCTGTTCCAACAGAGCCACAACGTGCATGCGACACTCGGTGATACGGACCTCGGCATGACTGAGCAGCCTCCGTAATTGAGCCAGCCCGAATACGCCGGGGACCGCGACCACGAGTCCAAACTGGGTCGTGATCAGGGCCTGGCTGATGCCTGACGCAACCCGGCCGCCCGTATTCCCCCCAACAGCAGCGACAGCGTCGAAGGTCTGGATCATTCCCACAACGGTTCCCAGCAAACCCAGCAGAGGTGCGATAGCCGTCAGAGCCGCCAGGACCAGCATATCCTTGCGCAGCGCTCGGAGCCCTTCCTCCTCGCGTCTCTCAAACGCCTCAAACAACCGGGCCCCCGCCAGTACATCGCGCATCACAACACAGAACAGGTGCGCAACGGCCCCGCGCATCTGCGAGAACGTCTGTACGATGTCTGCGGGGCCAGTCCCTCCGGGTAGCTCCGCGATGCGGCGCTCAAGTTGGTTGCTTTCACGAACGATGCGCAGCAGCTTCTGCCGCGAGCGCATGAAGTACGCCCAGATGCCAAGACTGACCAAGGCAATAGGCGCCAGCAAAGGGCCGCCGGAACGCCAGTAGTTCAGAGGTTGTTCGAGCCATTCCATCACGATCCACTGGCCCTCACCTTTAGTTCGTTAACCAGTCCAGTTGCCG
This sequence comes from Sedimentisphaerales bacterium, assembly GCA_028277585.1. Taxonomy (GTDB): domain Bacteria; phylum Planctomycetota; class Phycisphaerae; order Sedimentisphaerales; family Anaerobacaceae; genus Anaerobaca. The sequence continues at coordinate 8,895 of JANQFY010000045.1, read as the reverse complement.
TCTGTTCGAGGGCCGCAACGATAGTCTTGGCCCGACGACTGAGAAAGGCATGGACCAGAAGGACGGGAATGGCGATCGCCAGCCCGAACTCCGTAGTCACCAGGGCTTCGGAGATTCCTCCCGAAAGCAGCTTGGCGTCGCCGGAACCAAAGATCGTTACCAATTGGAACGTGTGGATCATCCCCGTTACGGTACCGAGCAGGCCGAGTAGCGGCGCGATGCCACCGAATACCGCCAGTGTCCCCAGATGGCGCTCCAGGCGGGGAACGTAGCCAAGCACGTGTTCGTGCATGATCTCCTCCAGGTGTTCACGCGGCGCCTCGCGGAGTTCGATACCTTCGGAGACCAACGACGCCAGCGGCTCCTTGAGGCGGCGTACCCCCGCGTGCGCCGCCTCAATCTCACCAGCCTTGACCTGATCGAGAATCCCCGCGACGATCTTGTCTGCGCGAACACGGACCAGGCTCAGGCTGATCGCCTTCCACAAGGCCAGGATACCCGCCAGGGCGCCAACCAGAAGAAGGGGAACCATCACAAAACCACCCTTACGTATGTGCTCGACCAAGGTTTGTTTGGCCTGTTCAACCTTCAGGGCGTCACCCGAAGTCACGTCTACCGGCACGACGACCTCCCGGCCCTGGACCAACTCGGCGATCCGCGGAGCGACACCTTCCGCCAAGTCCTCATAGAGGGAGGCTTGTCCCGTTCCGAATCGCGTCACGGCCAGACCAGCCCGCGTACCGTCCGCGGAAGCGAAGTAGGTCACCGGCCCCAACGTCGCGAAGCGACCCTCATGCTCGATGCCTGCGGCATCCAGCGCCGTCCCGGCGAAGACTGTCCCGCCCAGACGCCGAGCATTCCAGTCAGCGGATAACTCGAGTAGCTTTGCCGCCGCAATCGGGAGAGCGGCAAACGTGTCATCCTCCGTCAGATCGGTGTCGATCGCCTCTAGGGGCGTCTTCATCAAGGCGCTCTCGGCTTCACTGATACGCGTTTCCAATGAGCGGCGGTATTCTGAGAACACCGTCAAGATGAAGCGGCATTCCTCGGTCAGCACCTCCGTCTCCGTGACGAGCGCGGCTTGTTGCTCTTGTCCTTGCTGCCTCGCCTGGCGCGTCCGCTCGGCTTCGGCCCGCAAGGATTTGACCTCCTTCTGAAGCTCGGCAAGACGCTCGGCGAGAGGCTTGCGTTGAGCAGCGATGTCATCCCGCAACTGCTGGAGTTCAGCCGCGGCGGTATCGACATCGCCCTTTGTTTTCAGGACAGCCGCTTCCAGAGTCTGGGCCGGCGACGCTTCCTGGGCATTGCTCTGGACATCTGCGGTACCTAGCCCGAGCACGAGCGAAAGGATGAGAATCGTCCGGTAGCCTTTCATGGCTTCACCTCCACTGCCTTAGAGGATTCGCCGGATTTCTCGACTACTTGCAGAGGCAACTCCACCAGCCGCACGGTCTTCCGACGGTTCAGCACGTCGACCGCCTCGCGCACCGCCGGGGCAATCGCCGGCTTGGCCGTCCAGAGCCACCCGTTGTCGGTGGGCGTCCCCACCGCGGCCCAGAGATCATCCGTTGAGACGGCAAACCCGCGGGCCAGCCCCAGGTAAAGGACGTCGACTTGACGGCGCTGGTCCGCTCCCGTGTTGAGAATCTCCTGCGCGGCGTGATAATCGCCGTGCAGCGATTCGATCTGCGCATAGAGGGCCGCAATCCGTGGCGCCCGCTCGGCCAGCGTCTGCTTCTCGGCCTCCTCGCGCGTCGCAGGGAGAGTAGCCAATCCCTTGGCCATGCCCTTGCTCAGGGGGACAGGAATCAGTGACTCCCAGTTTCGCAGATGCGCCTCTGCCCGGTCGAACAGAGGCGCGAGATCGCCCCGCACAGTCTCCATCGCCTCCTTGCGGGCGAGGATCGCCGAACGATCCTTCTCGGCTGACGAAGCGGACTGACTTGAAGCCTTCAGTTCGTCACTGAGCTTCTTCTTCTCGGCTTCCAGGAGCCGGATCTCCTCTTCCCATTGCTCCTTGCGAGCTTGCCAGGCGCGCGTCTCGTCGGCGATCGCAGCCCGCAAGTCCATCCATCGACCGACCAGTGCATCGAGATCATCGACCGAAGCAGTCGAGGATTGGGCTGTTGCCGGCACAGACAACAACAGCCCCCCCGCCAGAAAGAGAAGTACTCTGCGAAGCATACCTATTCCTTTCTCACATTCGCCCAGCCTGCGCTGAGCCCGACGACAGTCGGCGCTAGAATGTGTATTTGAGACTGGCGAAGTAGGTGCGGGGATACCGCGGGCCATACACGTAGCCGGCATCGCGGTTCGGTCCCTCGTCAAGGTCGTCCTGATACTCATCGGTCAGGTTCTTGATACCCACCAGCACAGTCAATTCGTTCTTGCCCACATCGAACTTCTTGGAAACACTGACGTCCCACGTCAGGAAGCTCTCCGAGGTTTCGAGCCGATCGCCGGTGATGAAGCCGTCATAGTGAGGAACCAGCATGCCACCGGTGTACTTGGCGCCGACGAAGATGTCGACCAGCTTGGGGTCCTTCCAGGTGATCTTGAGAACGCCGTAGTCATCCGGCGTGCGGAAGAACTCTTTCCTCCCGAAGTCGTCGTCCCGATCGTCGTACTCGGAGTTCTGGTGAACGTATCCAACCACCGTTTCGAAGCGATCGTTGAGCTTGTAGCCCGTGTTGAACTCGGCCCCATAGATGCGGGCGCCGCCGCGGTTGATCCGCACGAATTCCTGATCCGGCGTAGACAGATCGTCCTGCTCGTCCAGGAAGAACGCGTCGTCCAGGGTGGTATAGAAGCCCGTCACCTCCGCCAGAGCATAGCCCGGACCGACGCGAGGTGTCCACTCGGCGCCAATCGTGTAGCTGTTCGAACTCTCTTCCTCCAGATCGGGATCGTTGCGAATAACTTGCCCTTCGCCGCCAACCTGAGTGATGTGGAGGTCTTCATCGAACACCTGCGGTGCACGGAAACCAGCCGCATAGGACGCACGGAGACTGAATGCCTCCTTCGGAGACCATTTCACCGCCAAGCGGGGCGAGATGATCGCGTCATCGATCTCCGAGTGCTTGTCCACGCGTGCGCCGGGTATCAGCGAGAGCGTGTCCGTCAGCGCCCAGTCGTCTTGCACGTAGAAGCCCACGTTCTTGTACTCTTCGTCCGTGAACCGATTGTATGAGGGCTGCTCATCTTCGAGTTCTTCCTGAGAATACTGCGCCCCCCACGTGAAGGTGTGCGCCCCCCAGTAGTGGTTGAACTGCGAATCGAGAACGTACAGCGGATTCTTCGAATTGCCATAAGCGTTGGGATCCATTCCGGCCCCGTAGTAGGAATCCCTATCGGTCAGGGCAAAAGACCCCGTAAGTCGATAGTCAAAGGTGTCGCTGACCGCGCTGGACCAACTCAGGCTGCCGGCATCGCGCGTCGACTGAATCGATTCGGCGATGTTGGCCATGAATTCGGGCAGGTCCAGCAAGTCGCCGCCACGCCGGTCCTCATACGTGTGCGAGTAGTCCAAAGTCAGATCCGAGGTCTCGCCGACCGCCTGCCGCATCCGCAATCCCATCGACTGCAAATCCCGCTCACCCAACTCGGTGAATCCATCATCGTTGCGATCGTAACCATCCTGGGTGTCGGTCTGCCCCATGATGGACAATCGCGTATCGCCACTCTCGGAGACCACGTCCGCCACGCCGCTAAGCGAGGTCGCTGGTTCCCCGTCGATGCTCTCGTAACGGGCATCGAATTCGGCGCCGGACTCCAGCGGATCACGCGGAATCACGTTGACCACACCGGCGACCGCTCCGGGCCCATACAGAGCCGATCCCCCGCCCTTGACGATCTCGATACGTTCGATGGAGCGGGCCGGAATATGTTCGATGCCATAGACGGCCGCGACCGAAGACATCAGCGCTTGCCCATCGATCAGGATCTGCGAGTACGGCCCCTCCAACCCCAGCAGTCGCAACTGCGAGAAGTTGCAGTTCTGACAATTGTTCTCGACGCGAACACCGTTGGTGAACTCGACCGCGTCGGCGAGTGTCCGCGAGGCGGTGTCCTCAATTTCCGTCCGCTTGATCAATTCCGTTCGGACCGGCACATCGGAGAGTTTCTTCTCTGTGCGCGTACCCGTTACGACCACGTCGTCCAATTCGGTGACTTCGTCCAGTTGATTCGGATCGTTCTGCCCAAAACAAGGCGAACTGATTGGAAAGAGACTGATGATTGTGATGATACAAACTGTCCAGATACTTCTAGCCATGCACAATGCCCCTATGCGTTTCAGAGTAGACTTGGACCCCTCCGTCATGGCACGGTGGCAGTGCATTCGGCGCACAAACACCTCATTTTGACGGAGCCAGTGTGAGAAACAGCGATGAAGGGCTAGGCAGGAGGAGCGCGGAGAGGCAGGCAACAGGAAGGTCCGTTGCTCTGGACCGTCTGAACCAGGATGGCAAGCTGCTCCTCGAGCAGGAAGAATGAGGCCAGCGTCGTGACGAACTCAGGTTGCTCGGCATTGGCGCCCAGTTTGAACAGGCATGCGGCACAACCGTCATCGGCGTCGAGAGGCACGCCACTGACGTACTCACAGTCGTCAGCGTGCAGGAAGTCGGCCGCGCAGAACACAACCGCGAAGTGTGCTGCCAGCAGCAGACACCCCCAACGGCTGAATCGATTGTTCCGCCCGTACGCCACGATTATCATTCCCGATGTACGCTAACGACAAACTGTGAATCTGGGAACTTAGCGTCGGCTCCAGTCATTGTCAAGTGTTTTTCGAGAGATATCGCGGTGCTCGGGACGCCGCCAGAATCGCGACGAGCGATCGGAGCGCCGCCGGATACGCGGGAGAATAGCGCATCTTCCCAGCATCCCCAGTATCCGCCCCGTTGGGCACAGCAGACGGCACCAGAGGCGGGGATAGAACACTGATACTACCAGAATCGTTGCTGCCATGAGCAACACCCAGCCGGAAGCCGCCTGCATCGAGAACACCCCAAAGGGCTCGATTGACGCCAGATCGAATTCGATTTCTAACAACAACAAGAGGCAGAGCCCCCCAAGAACGACGTCCCGGCAGAGGGTCATGAACCTGGCCACTGTCTGAGGAAACGGGCGACTCGATCCATCGGCTGATCCCAGCAATTCCTGGATAGCCCCGAAAGGGCACAAGCAACTGCAATAGATGTTCTTGCGAACCAGAATGGGCGTCAAAGCCCCCGTAGCCAGGAGAATGACGATGGGCAATTGCTCCGAGAAGCCGAATCCGTGCACTAATCCTTGATGCATCTGCGACAGAGACAAAGTCGCTCCGTTGAGCATGCCAAGACCCAGCACGGCGGCCAGCAGAAGCAGCCGCCGGTACTTGTTGAGCCTAGCCGGCATGGCGATACAACCTATCCCAAAAGCAATGATCCCATACATCACCAGACGTTTCATGGACAACAGTGAGGCCGATCGCGGCGCATTCAGTGTCGCCGGAAGCGCATGACCGTAAACGTTAGCGAGACTGTGCCGGAGCGTCTTGCCGATTGCGACACAGCTCACCGTCGCGCCGGTGACGGTCGCCACCTCGCGTTCAACTGCGCTCTGCGCGGACATCCCGTCCCATCGATCGAGGAACCCACGCTTGGTCAGGTGGGCAACGTAGCTCTTCGTCTCCCGGTGTCGCCTCAGTTCCACGGCTATGATCCTGTCGTCCGGAGTGAGCGCGATCCGAACGCACAGGATTCCTCCATAGCCGCTATATCCGGGGCAGGCACTGTCGGAATCAACAATCCGACCCACGTAGCGCCCCTGGCCGTTCTGCACGCTGAAGCTTCGGGCGGCCGAATCGAAAACCACCGAATGGGCCGCGGGAAACCACGCTACGGCTTCACGAAGAGTGGGCCCTTGCCCCGGCGCCCTGTTGGGCTCACCTCGAATACCAAGGACGAAGGCTGTTAGAAGCAGCAACGCTGGGAGAAGGCGTCTGCGCAACACCGTGAGTGCCTTGCTACCGATAGATCGAACCGTCATTGGCCCTCGCTCTGATGGTTACAGGCACCGTCACCGTCAGAGCAGGACCCGCCATGGTCACCACAGTCGCCACAGTCGCTTCCACAACTCCCCTTGGTGCTTTCGCAACTGCAGTTGCTTCCACAGCTTTCCATGGTTCCATGCTCCCCGCAGCCGCCTTCGCCACAACCACCACTTCCGCAACCTCCCGAGGCGCCATGGTCATCGCAACCGCCTTCGCCGCAATCACCGCTTCCGCAACCTCCCGAGGCGCCATGGTCATCGCAACCGCCTTCGCCGCAATCACCCCCTCCGCAACCTCCCGTGGCGCCATGGTCGCCGTAACTGCCTCCACCGAAGCCGCTGTCGCCAAGCATATGCGTAGCGGCGCCGGCGGTGCGACCGTGCTTATTCGCTTCATGCCACCGCATCAGCGCGGCGAACGGGCCGACGTCTCCCAAAGAGCTGGCCGCCAGGATGAAGCTCAACACAACGGCCACCGCGACTTCGCGCGTGGGCCGGGCGCCGCCGGCTTTGAAGAAGCTCATGATCTGCCGCCAATGGACACAGAGATAGACCAGCGCCAGAGCGACGGCGACGAAGCCGAATCCTGTGCTCAATGCCTCCCAGGAATCCTTACCGACACCCAGGAATGTCCAGCCCGTCAGACGAGCCATCGCACAGTTCGGCGCCAGGAACAGCGCCACACTTGACACCCCAGAGACCGCCAGAGCGCACAGCGCCAAGGCCAACGCAAATGAATGAGTGGAAAACGGTTTCTTCTCAGTTTGCACGTCCTATCCTTTCTTCGCTAACCAATACTTCAAGCCAATCGCATTCATCACTGCGGCATGTTCATCTCACCAGCCGTTTCAAACGCTCGGTGCCATTTCAATTGCCACAATTCGGTGAGCCGGACGGCATCGACGTGACCGTCAACGAAGCCCATGTTGACCGACCGGTTGTGCCGATCGATGCAATAGCGGAGCATGCCCGTATTGTAGCTCTCATGGGGCGTATCCAGGTACTCTCCGGCAAATGGTGGCGTGTCATCATCCTTCGGCCAGGCATTGACCCAGATGCCATCCCCCAGGAACGGTGTGTTACCCGGCGTCTTGACATTGTTCCAAGATTTGTACCACAGACCGGCGTCGCCGGCGCGCAGCGGAACCGCCCCTTCGACACCGCCAAGAATGCGCGGCGCCGCGGCGTTGTAGAGATAGCCATTGAGTGTGTAGCTGCCATATTCCTGACACCCCGCCACTTTGCACTTGCCGGCCGGGCAACTGAGGCTCTTGGCCGCCCAGACCCACGGCTGATTGGCCGTCCCCAGTATGTCGTTGCTGGTGGCGCCGTCCCGACGCGTCTCAGCCACCGGACACAGAGAAAGCTCATCGATCTGCCCGATGTAGGAATTCAGGACGCAGTAGAACGTGCCGGCATTGTGATTGAGCCCGCACCCGAATACCCGCCCCTGGTGGTCGTTCGTATAGAGTTCCATCCCCTGGTACAGCGACCGCAATTGGGCCCGGCACACGATCGATCGGGCCTGGCCCCGCGCCCGCCCTAGCGATGGCAGCAGGACACCCATCAACAGGGTGATGATCGCCACGACGACCAGAATCTCTATTAGTGTAAACGCTCCTGTTCTCCGTCTCATCGATTCGCATCCTTAAGAGCACCGTTCATACCATGGCGGCCGGGCTCGATCCTTTCAGATCGAGCCCTGCCTCAGTGCATGAACGCTTCCTATTAGTTACTCTGGAGCCAGTTCTCCAGCATCAACGTCAGGTCCTGGACATCCACTTGACAATCATCGTTCAAGTCACCGGGGATCGGCTCGCTGCAATACGGCACCCATGTGTCGAAGCTCCATTCGGGGCCTTTGAAACGGACGCCGTTGCGATACATGTCCACCCGCCACTGGTATTGCTTCTCGTAGTCGAGAACGATCGGGCTGGCCAATTCAGGCAAGACAACTTCCGTCTCAGCGATGCCACTGGCCACCTGAGTCCAATCGGAAGCCTCGACCGCCTTGAAGAACACATCGTACGTGACGCCGGCCGGACCGTCCCAGGCCAGGGCCAACTCCAGATCGACATGCTTGCTCCGATTCGGCGGGCTCGGATTCGTTGGGATGTCAACGTCGAGTCCATACTTGGCCGCAAGGTAGGAATCGACAACCGACTTCTCCTCAGGGCGCAGGGTGCGATTGTAGACCAGCACCTCGGCGATCTGACCGTTGAGGTAGTTGCCTTTGCCCGGCCGGGCGAAACCACTGCCCAGCAGCGTGAACTGGTGCGATTCGGGGTCGCCCGTCGACCCGCTGCCAAGGCCCTCGGCGCAGACGCTGTTGACATACTGCCAGAGATTATCCCCATCCCAGACACCACTGACGACCGCCAATTCCTCGGGCGTGCCGTTGTTGACCACGGAAACCTTGCCGGGTGACTTGACCCACGTAATCCAGGTACTGTCCTCCCAGGCGGTGCCCCAGAGACGGTTTATCCAGCCCCAGCAGGAACCGCCCTGATAACCGCTGCTGATCATCGCCATGGTATCGCTCGCGTCCATCGGGATGCCCACGACGTACCAGGTGAACGTGTTGCGGTCGAAGTCTTCAGGATTGGAACCGATGACCAGATGATCGTCCTGCCCATCGAAGTCCACAATGGCCTCCGACGCAGAGCTGTTCACCAACCAGGGGCGCGTCGGCTGATCGTGCATCAACGCATCGTTGTCCCGGCCGGAAAGGTCCCGCCAATTCTCCACACACGAACCGTTGGTCAGCGCCGTCTGCGGCGTCAGGGCTACGATCAGACCGTCGACCGGGAGGTCTTCCACCGTGAATTCCCACGTGTCGCCAGTGACGATATCACCGTCCTC
>JANQFY010000528.1 GCA_028277585.1 Sedimentisphaerales bacterium | reverse complement strand
GACGACGACGGCGATCTGGACGTACTCTCGGCGTCTTCAGGTTGGCCCGACGACAAGATAGCCTGGTATGAGAACGACGGGGCTGGCCAGTTCGGCGTCCAGCAGGTGATCACAATGGAGGCTCGCGGGGCACGCTACGTTTACGCGGCGGACCTGGACGGTGACGGCGACCTGGACGCGCTCTCGGCGTCTGCGTACGACGATACGATAGCCTGGTATGAGAACGACGGGACCGGCCAGTTCGGCGCCCAGCAAGTGATCACCACGGCGGCCGATGGAGCGAACTTCGTTTACGCCGCCGACCTGGATGGCGATGGCGACTTGGACGTGCTCTCGGCGTCTTGGGGCGACGACAAGATTGCCTGGTATGCGAACGACGGGACTGGCCAGTTCGGCGCCCAGCAGGCGATTACCGCGTCGGCCGTTTGGACAGAATCCGTTTACGTGGCAGACCTGGACAGCGATGGTGATTTGGACGTGCTCTTGGCATCTCCATCTTGGCTCGACGACAAGATCGCCTGGTATGAGAACGACGGGACCGGCCAGTTCGGCGCCCAGCAGGTGATCACAACGGGGGCCCGCGGGGCACGCTCCGTCTACGCAGCGGACCTGGACGACGACGGCGACCTGGACGTCCTCTCGGCGTCTTCGGGAGACAACAAGATAGCCTGGTATGCGAACGACGGCTTCGGCCAGTTCGACTCCCAGCGGGCGATCACCACAGAGGCGAACGGGGCATGGTCCGTTTACGCCGCCGACCTGGATGGCGACGGTGATCTGGACGTCCTTTCAGCATCGCGGGAAGATGGCAAGATCGCCTGGTATGAGAACGAGTGAGCGGGCGCTAGGGGTTGGCTAGCGGCTGGCTTTCGTGTTCTTGAGCCACTCCTGGAGGTTGTTGGCCAGGATTTCGACGTCTCTTTTCGCCATGATGTGTTCGACGATCGAGGCCGGGGTTTTCAGCTTGGTCATCGCCTTGTGGACGCGTTCCCAGAGCCGATCCCGCTTCTTGGCCGTGTCGGCCAGATACAGTTCAGTGACCAACTCCTGGAGCTTGGTCAGCATGATCGTGTCGAGCTGGTTGTAATACTGCGAAATGATGTTCTTCTGATGCTGCGAGTATTCTTGCTTGGCCATGTCGGTCGATCGGTCTCCAGAGAGTATACCTGCCTGTTTCGTCGATGCAGAGCCCTTCTACCTGAATGCTTCGGTTTAATCAAGCGACCTCTGAGACACCCGTGGTTTTTGCTGGCTTTGCCGGCGGCCGCGGCTATAATCTCGTGCAGCGTAAGTTACGTCAGGTGCCTGAGTTGTTGCTTTCGAGACCATCGCTCAATGCGATATCGCGTACTCTTCATAGGCATAGTGTTCTGCGTCTTGCAGTCCGCCGTCTGGGCCTCAGCGAGCGGGGCGGGCGTGGTGCGCCGTGAGGGCTCGGATGGGGAATCTGCCTCGAGCCGTCAGTGGCTCAGCCAGGACCTGCGCCTGACCACAGGGCGGCTTCTCAGTCAGAAGACAGGGACCGGGCGACACGTGTTGGTCTGCCGGGACGGCTTCGAGATGATGCTGGCCGGGCGCCGTCTGGCCAGCCGGGACGCCGTGTTGCGCGTTGAATCGGTCGATTCGCAGTCTGAGGATGCGACCGGGCCGCAATACCGAGTGCAAGCCTATCTGAGTGGCGCCGTTTCTCTGGGACAGGCTTCCGATCGCGACGAGTCGGTCATCGAAGTGGTTGCCTCCGAGCGGCGCAAGAACGCGGTGGTGGGTCTTAGCGTCGATGGAGAGCTCTACGTTACCGCCGAGACCAACGAGGAGGGAAGCCCCGAAGGCCTTCTGCTCTATCGGGAGGCAATCACGGCATTCGAATCCGCCGGCTGGACCGAGGCGGCGTCGGTAACCGGCTCGGCATCCGGTCCTGAGACAGCGACGGAATCGCGGAAGGACGAGCCCAGCCCCGGACGCACCGTGACCTGGGCGCCGCTGACGGAAACCCCTTTGACGCTTCAGGTTACGAACGAGGGCGATACTCAGATCGTGACCGTCATGGGGCGGCTCTACGTTCGCTGGCGCGAGCAGGATGCCGAGACGGACGAGGAGAGGGTGATCGAGCTGCAGGCCGACAATCTTGTCTTTTGGCGTCACGCGGAGGACCCGAACCGCGCCGAAACGAGTCCTCTGGCCGGGCAGTCCGAGAATGTCAGCGAGGTCTACGTAGCCGGTGACATCAAGCTCCAGGAGGGCCACCGCTCGATTCGCGCCACCGAGCTCTACTACGACCTGCGTCGCAGTCGGGGGCTGGCCCGGAACGCGGTCCTGCGGACCTTCGACGCCTCCCGGAACATTCCTGTGTATGTCCGGGCCGGGGAGCTGCGCCAGGTTGCGGCCGATCAGTTCGAGGCCGAGGACATCACGATCACGACGAGTGAGTTCCATACGCCGCAGCTTTCCGTGACCGCTTCGAAGATCACCGTGACCGACAAGACCCTGGGCGGCGAGCAGCCGGATGCCGGGGCGGCGGACAATCGTTTCGACGCTCACATGGAAGACGTTCGTTTCAAGTACTACGATACGACACTCCTTGGCTGGCCCTCGTTGCGGCCCAATTTCCTACGCCCCGACGTTCCGATCCGAAGTGTTCGGATCGGCAATGACAGCACGTACGGAACGTCTGTTGAGACCCGTTGGTTTCTCAGCCGGCTCCTGGGGCTCCGCGAGCCGGAAGGAACGGAGAGCACCCTGGCGCTGGACTACTTCAGCGATCGCGGCGTCGGCGGCGGTGTGGATATCGAGTACGAGCGTGAGAACTACTTCGGGCGGATCCTCGGCTACGCGATTGACGACGACGGCGAGGATCGACTCAGCCGCACGGAGAAGAACGTCGAGGTGACCAAGGACACGCGCGGTCGATTCGCGTTCCAGCATCGCCATTTCCTACCCTATAGTTGGCAGTTAACCGCCGAGGCCAGCTACCTCTCCGACGAGAACTTCCTCCAGCAGTTCTATCGGGGCGAGTTCAATTCCGGCAAGGAACAGGAGACGCTGCTGCATCTGAAGCGCATTGAAGACAACTGGGGGCTTTCGGTTCTGGGCAAGGCCCGGGTCAACGACTTCCTCGATAAGGTTGAGGAGCAGCCCACGGCTGAATTCCATTTGACGGGGCAGTCCTTCTGGGACGACCGCCTGACCCTCTACAGCGACAACCAGGTCAGCCGCTATCGTTACCTCTACGGCACCGACAGCCTCGATCGGGGGCCGGAACACTTCTTCACATATACCATGACCCGCAACGAAGTGGATATGCCGTTGAGGGTGGGCAAATCCAAGATCGTCCCCTTCGTCGCGGGCACGTTCGGCTATGAGGACGGCGGCGGCTTCCAGGCCAGCCTGGATGGATTGCCCGCAGAACCGCAGGATACGATCTGGGTCGGTGAGGGTGGCGTTCGTATGTCGACCCAGCCGTTCTGGAAGGTGTATCCCGACGTCAAGTCTCGGTTCTGGGATGTCAATGGTATCCGGCACATCATCAGGCCGCAGGTTACGGCGGTCGCCTACACGAACAGCGACAACGTGGACGAGCAGCGGGATACGCTCGATTTCGGAATCTCCCAGCGCTGGCAGACGAAACGAGGCCGGCCCGGCCAGTTGCGGACCGTCAACTGGCTCAGAATGGACCTTGATTTCGTGTGGGTGAACGATTCGGGGGATGCTACAGCCGGCCCCGACCAGTTCCTCTGGAATAAGCCGTTCATTCCGATGGTGAACAGGGCTGGCAACGTGCTGTTTCCCCAGGACAGGAGAACCACGACAGTATTCGGCCCACGACGGAACTACATCGGGCTCGATGCGGCCCTTCGCCTGAGCGACACGACCTCCGTTCTCGGGGATCTGAACTTCGACATGCAGAGCGGTGTGGCCCAGCAGATCGACGTGGGCGTCGCCCGGCTGTGTTGGCCCAATCTGAGCTACTATGTGGGCACCCGCTATCTGCGGCGGCTGGTCAGCGGTGAAGAGGTCGGCTCCAACGCCGTCACTTTCGCAGCGACCTATGTGGTCGACCCGCGTTACACGGCCGTTTTCTCCCAGCAGTACGATTTTGACTATGGTGCGGGCATTCGAAGTGATATAACGTTGATTCGCAAGTATCATCGGATGAATCTGGCGCTGACGCTCAGTGCCGATGAATCGCTCGATGAAAGGAGAATCGTCCTGAGCCTCTGGCCCCAGGGGGTTCCGGAGTTGGCGATCGGCCAGCGTCGGTACACGGGGTTGGAGGAGTCAGGGGCCTACTAGGCGAGTTTCTCCCGGGTCGGCCCGGGGGATACCCCAGTACTCCGACTCAGTCTCGGTGGCCGGATCGGGCCGCCTGAATTCATGATGACGATTGTCGATTCACCAGTTTTGTAAGGAGCAAACGATGCCGTTAGTCAACACAAAGAAGATGTTCGAAATGGCCTACAAGAACGGGTACGCCGTTGGGGCCTTCAACGTCAACAACATGGAAATCACACAGGGAATCGTCGCCGCCATCGCCGAAGAGAAGGCGCCTCTGATCCTCCAGGTTTCGCGCGGAGCTCGTTCGTACGCCAAGAACAGCTATCTCAAGGCCATCATCGATGTCGTGGTCAAGGAGAACCCGGACGTGCCGGTCGCCATAAACCTCGATCACGGCGACACTTTCGAGACCTGTAAGGAGTTCGTCGATGACGGATTTACCTCGGTCATGATCGATGGCTCGCACCTGCCCTTCGAAGAGAACATCGCGATCACCAAGAAGGTCGTCGAGTACGCCCACCCGCGCGGCGTGGTCGTCGAGGCCGAACTGGGCCAGTTGGGCGGCATCGAAGAGGATGTCGTCGGTGTGGACAACGTGAGCGATCACATCGCCGATCCCAATGAGGCGGTGGAATTTGTCGAGAAGTCCGGCTGTGATTCGCTGGCGATCGCCTGCGGCACGAGCCATGGGGCCTATAAATTCAAATCCGCACCTACGCTGGCTTTCGACGTAATACAAGAGATTGGCGAGCGTCTGCCCGGCTTTCCGCTGGTTATGCATGGCTCCAGCAGCGTTCTGAAGGAGTTCAAAGACCTGATCAACAAGTACGGCGGGCAGATGCCGGACGCCATGGGGGTTCCGGAGGATATGGTGACCAAGGCCTCCAAGATGGCCATGTGCAAGGTCAACATCGATACGGACCTGAGAATGGCTTTGACGGCAAAGATCCGGCAGGTTTTTGCCGAAAAACCAGCAGAGTTCGATCCGCGCAAATATCTGGGCCCGGGCCGAGAAGCCATCCAGGAAATGGTTCGCCACAAACTGCAGGTTCTCGGCTGTGCCGGTAAGGCTCAGGAGTGCCTGTAATCAGTATTTCGCCGGCCGGGCAGCCCACGGCTCGATCCGTGGGCTGCCGGTCGCGTTGGTTGTCGTTCCGCGTACCCTGGTCCGGCCTGGGGTATCAGAACTGAAAGGAGCGGTGTGTTGACACCTCAAGACTCGAGAAGGTTCTCCCGTGAAGACGGAATTCGCAGCCGCAATGGGCGGTGCATGCGAATTGCCTGCCTGTTTCTGATCTCCTGTGCGATCGTTCCGATGCTCTCCTGTTGGTCGTCGGGACCTCAGTGCTTGGCGCAGTCTGAGGCCGTTGCCGGTGTCTCGGCGGCGCGGGAGGGTGCTCCTGCATCAGTTGATAAGGTCGCCGCGGCCTGCAGATTGATCTATGAGGGGCGTTTTGACGCGGCCGGAGATCTCGTGGCCAAGATTCGTGGTAACGAGAAGGGCCGAGCTAGACGGCTGGAGGACGTGATCGAACAATATGGCGCGATCGCCGACAAACGGCAGATCGCCCGCGCCGAGGAGTACGACGACCGGATCAAAGAGCTTGAGCAACTCAAGGCCGTGGTGGACCTGAGTATGCCGGAGTTGTCTGATGCCGCGGACACCGATGCGGAGCCCGGGGCCGCGATCCCCGATGAGCCGAATGAACCGAACGACGTCACCGACGTGCTGGCCGTCATCAACAAAGCCGTCGAGTTTGCCAACGAAGATCAGAAGAAGTCCCTGCTCGCCAACCCGTACGTGGTGAAGGTTCTGCAGGCGAGCGTCGATCGAAGCGCGGCTCTCGAGGCGGACGGCAAATGGCTCGAGGCCTATACCCGCTATTACTACTGGCTCCAGGCGATCGATTCGGACAACCAGGGCTACTCCGACCACGCCGACGAACTGGTGGATATGGCCAGCATCGCTGCTTCGTTCCAGGACAGCCCCTGCGAGACGCGCAAAGAGCGGTACAACGGCGTCGATCCTCGCATGTTCGTACGTGCCATCGAGGCGCTGAACCTGCACTATGTCAATAGCATCGATTACGTCGAGATGGCGCTGGATGCGGTCAAACGTTGCGACCTGTTGGCCGAGGTGCTCACCGTCGCTTTCGCCGAGGGGATCGATTCGGAGAATGGCGACTCCTTCACCGCGCCTGAGCCGGAGAAGGTGACGGCCTGGTCGGTGGCGCTGGCGGCGCTGCGGGATGAGATTGAAGGATCGACGCCGCGTTTCGGCAAGGACCATCTGCTCAGGACGCTCGACAAGGTCCTGGCGTTGAACGAGGCGACGGTGCAATTGCCGCGTCGTCCTCTGATCGCGCATTTCTCCGAGGCGGCTCTGGAGACATTGGATCCCTACACGGTCATGGTCTGGCCCCGTCAGGTGCAGGACTTCGAGAAGCTCATGATGAATGAGTTCACCGGGATCGGTATCGAGATCACCAAGCCGCGCGGGCTGCTGACCGTCGGGAGCTTGCTGCCCGACACGCCCGCCTATCGTTCCGGTCTGGATGCCGGCGATGTGATCGAGGAGGTCGACGGGGTCCCCACGAAGGACATGAGCCTGATGTGTGCGGTCAAGAAGATCACCGGTCCCAAGGGCACCGCCGTGACGTTGACCGTCAAGCGACGCAATGAGGAGAACGGCGAGAGCATAACAATCACACGCGATCGAATCATCGTTCCGACGATTCGCGGCTGGCAGCGGACAGAGGCCGGCAAGTGGTTGTACATGATCGATGAGGACAACCACGTGGGTTACGTTCGCATCACCAGCTTCGCCGGCGACACGGCGGCCGATTTCGGCAAGGTGCTCGACAAGCTCAAAGATCAGGGGCTCAAGGGCCTGATCGTCGATCTGCGGTTCAACACCGGAGGTCTGCTGGACAGCGCGGTCGATATTTGCGACAAGTTTATCGGCGAAGGGCTCATCGTTCGGACGCAACCCAAGGCGAGCCGAATTCCGACCTTTGCCTACGCGCATCGACGCGGCACCCAGTTGGACTACCCGCTGGTGATTCTGATCAACTCGGGTTCGGCCAGCGCCTCGGAGATCGTGGCCGGCGCCCTGGGCGACAAGCGATACGAGCGAGCCGTTCTAGTGGGCACTCGCACCCATGGCAAGGGCAGTGTCCAGGGCATCACCCCCTATCCCGGGGGCGGCTCTCAACTGAAATACACCATGGCCTACTACCACCTGCCTTCCGCGCAGCGCGTGCGCAGTCGGAGTACGGTCGAAAAAGAGGGAGGAACCGATTGGGGGGTCGGCCCGGACGTGGAAGTGGAGCTGACCAGCGCCGAATTGAAGACGATGCTCGATGTCCAGAGAGACAACGACATTCTCGTTCAGGCCGATCGAGAAGAGCATAGCGCCTCCTATGAGAAACGCACCGTTGAGGAATTGCTCCAGGCGGATCACCAGTTGGCGGTCGGTCTGCTGGTGGTCAAGGCCAAGCTGGTCGAAGCCGAAGCGTCCCTGGTGAACTGAGTCCCTCCCATTGAAAAAGGTAGTGCATTGACGACCCAACCCGAATCGGACAAATTCGAGAAACAACGACAGGACAAACTGGCAAAACTGGAGGCTCTGGGCCTCGATCCGTATGGTTTTCGCTATGATGATGTGGAAGCGGCCGAGTCGATCAAGGCTCGGTTTGTAGACGATCAGGAAGGTCAGAAGGCGCGCTGCGCTGGGCGTATCGTTCTGCTCCGGGACATCGGCAAGCTGATCTTCATCACGCTGCGCGACCGCAGTGGGACGATTCAGGTTGGGCTCAGCAAGAAGCTTCTGAGCGAGCGGTGGGACCTGGCCAAGCTGCTCGATCTTGGCGATATCATCGGCGCGGCCGGGCAACTCGGTCGGACCCGGACCGGAGAGATCACCATCTGGGTCGAGGAAGACGGGCTGGCTTTTCTGAGCAAGTGCCTGTCACAGCCTCCGGAGAAGTTCCACGGTCTGGCCGACATCGATCAGCGATATCGACAGCGCTATGTCGATCTCTGGGCCAATCCTGAGGTGATGGAGCGGTTCAAGAAACGCAGCGCGATCATCACGACGATTCGGCAGTATCTCGAGGCGCGCGGGTTCCTGGAGGTCGAGACGCCCATGATGCAGGCCGTCGCGGGCGGCGCCGCGGCCAAGCCGTTTGTTACGCATCACAACAGTCTGGATATCGACCTCTATTTGCGAATCTCACCGGAGCTGTTTCTGAAGCGATTGCTCGTTGGCGGCCTGGAGCGGGTCTTCGAGATCAACCGTAGTTTCCGCAACGAGGGACTGAGCCGGCGGCACAATCCTGAGTTCACCATGATCGAGGTCTATCAGGCCTACGGCGACTACAACGTTATGATGGACCTGACTGAGGAAGTGGTCTCGGCCTGTGTCGAAGCGCACTGTGATGGGGCGCAGATGAAGTACGGTGACGCGGAGATCAACCTGGCTCGACCTTGGCGCCGCGCCAAGTACGCCGATCTGCTCCGCGAGCACAGCGGGTGTGACATCAACGACATCCAGGCGATCCGGGAGAAGGCCCGGAAACTGGAGATCGATGAGTCGGACATGGACGACGCGGTTGTGGTCAACGAGGTCTTCGAGGCGACTGTCGAGGACAGTCTCGTCGATCCGACGTTCGTCATCGACTATCCGGCGGTGCTGTGTCCTTTGACAAAGCGCAGCAAGGACAACCCGGACTATGCCGAACGGTTCGAGCTGTTCATCGCGGGGATGGAGTTGGCCAACGCTTACACCGAACTGAACGACCCGGCTCAGCAGTACGAGAATTTCCTCGTTCAACTGCGGGGCCAGGATGAGACGATGGCCACGATGGACGACGACTTCATCACCGCGCTGAAGTACGGCATGCCGCCGGCCGGCGGGCTGGGCATTGGCATCGATCGTCTGGTAATGATCCTGACGGGTGTGACCAGCATTCGGGATGTGATTCTGTTCCCGCATCTGAAGCCGGTCGCATCGGGGAAGGCCTAACATAGCGGAAGGGACGCTCGGGATGGCGACACGAGATCCCGAGGTGTCGAGACCCGTGCTGTCTTGGTTTGTGGATGTTGAAGTTTTTCCTCTGGCTGAAGTACTTGCGACGGCGGCGCATCGTTTTTCTGAGCATCGCGGCGGTGGCGCTGTCGGTCTCGCTTTTGACCGTCGTCGCCAGTCTCTTCTCCGGCTTCATCGATGCGTTCGAACGCAGCGCCGTCGAGATGCTTGGTGACGTGGTGATCAGCCCTCCGCCCGGAGCGATCTTCGAGAAGTATCCCCAGTTCGTTGAGCGTTTGGAGGCAACCGATTTCGTCGAGGCGGCGTCGGGCACGCTGGCCAGCGAAGGGCTTCTTCACGTGGGCCGCGGGAACGTACGGCCCGTTGGGATCTGGGGGATCGAGCCGGAGCGCCGCGCCCGAGTCAACGGTTTCAAAGACGCCTTGCTGCGCCAGGGAGCATTGCCAGAAGCGCCGACCTTCGAAGTGCCCGGCCAGCCCGGCAAGACGGGAGGATTCGTTGGAATTGGCGTGGTCGCGCAGGCCGATCCGGAGACCGACGAATACGATCAGGACGCCGTGCTCGAAGCGATGCTTGGCGAGCGGGTCGTCATCACAACCGGGACGGTTGACCTGTCAAGCTCCGAGCAATTGCCCAAGCGGAAGATGCTCCCGTTCTATATCGCTGACGTCGCTTTCTCCGGTGTTCATGATATCGACAGCGGTTTCGTCTATGTCCCCATTGAAGTGCTGCAGAAGGCGCTTCATTCCCGGAAGGATACGCCGGCGACAACCATGAGCGCCAAGCTGAGGCCGAGTGTCGATCCGGAATTGGCCATTGCTCAGATAACGGGACTGTGGCGCGTCTTTGCGACCGAGGAGTTGGGCTGGAGCAGCCACAAAGCTCAGTTGACCAGCGTCGACACCGCCCGCCAGTTGCAGTATCGCAGCATACGGGAGTTTCGCAAGCAGATGTGGGTACTGCTGCTGATTTTCGGCGTTATCAGTTCCAGTGTCGTCGTGTTGGTCTTCTGCATCTTCTACATGATTGTGCGGCTCAAGCGGTGCGATATCGCCATCATCAAGAGTTGCGGCGCCGCCGGTCTTTCGGTCGTCTGGATCTTCCTTGGCTTCGGGGCGACGGTCGGTGTCGTGGGAGCCGGCATCGGCGTGACACTGGGCTACGTGATCACGAAGAATATCGCGATGATCGAAAGCCAGATCAGCGTCATTTTCGGCCTGAAGCTGTGGAGCAGCAGCGTGTACATGTTCAATAAGATCCCCAACCAGGTGGACTGGGGCTGGGCGTTTACGTTTGCCGGTCTGGCCGTCGCCGCGGCGGCGCTCGGCGCGCTGGTGCCCGCCATTGTGGCGGCGCTGACCCGACCGGTGGACGTGCTGCGCTACGATTAAGATGAGTGAAAGACGCCCGGCACTGGCCCGACGCGTGGACTGATGTATAAGCTGACACTTATAATCCGGTACCTGCTCAAGCGGCGCATCACGCATTTCGCCGTCCTGACAGTGGCGCTCTGCGTCTTCATCGTCGTCGTCGTAATGACCGTCATGAGCGGGTTGGTCGGTGACATCAAACAGAAGAACCATGCGTTCGTGGGCGACTGCGTGGTGGGCACCAAGTCCCTCGTCGGTTTCCCGTATTACGAGGAGCTGATGGCGACCCTCGAGCAGGCGGATTTCGTCGAAGCCGTCGCGCCGGTCGTCAAGAACTATGCGTTGCTCAGTCCCGTGGGCAGCGACAGGTCGCGGGGCGTGGAGATCATGGGGGTCGACCCGGTTCGGCAGAGTCGGACCACCGATTTCGCCCAAGCGTTGGACTATCGCCGCGACGATGTCGCTCGCGCGTTTGTCCCGCTCTACGATCCGAACACGGCCGGTTGCATTCTGGGCGTGGACCTGGCGTATTCGCGCGACGCCCTGGGGGGATACAGCTTCAGCGCCCAGCCGGCGCGGGTGGGACTGACGCTGACGTGTTTCCCGCTTAACGCCCGGGGCGCGCCGGCGCGGGCGGGTTCCAGTGAAGTGGCGACGCGACGATTCTACTACAGCGATCATTCCCAGACGGGGCTGGCCCGGGTGGACGATTCGATGGTCTACATCCCGTTGGACCAGGCGCAGGCGCTCTGCATGGCGGGCGCCCTGAAACGCGTCACGGCCGTGCATGTGAAGTTCCGTTCCGGAACATCACTTGGGCAGGGTTGCGATCAGACCAGGACGCTCTGGGAACAGTTCAAGCAGAGCAAGCAGGGGGCGGCTGACAGCAATCTCCTCGATACGGTTACCGTGGAGAGCTGGAAAGAGTACCGCCGCACTTTTGTGGCGCCGCTGGAGAAGGAGGAGGCGATGCTGAGCGTCATGTTCGGCTTCGTCGGGGTCACCACCGTCTTCATCGTTTTCGTGGTCTTCTACATGATCATCAGTCACAAGACCAAGGACATCGGTGTACTCAAGAGCGTCGGGGCTTCGGAGGCGAGCATCATGTCGCTCTTCTCCGGTTTCGCAATCGTCATCGGGGTACTGGGCGCCGCCCTGGGCGTCTCGGGCGCTTTGCTGTTCCTGGCGAAGATCAATCGTGTTGAGAACTGGCTGTACGAGCGTTTCAACTGGCAGCTCTGGGATCGTACGATCTACAGCATCGGTGACATTCCCCATCACGTCGAGTTCAGCGTGCTGGCCGTTGTCGTCTGCTGTGCGATTGGCGCCTGTCTGATCGGTGTCTTGGTCCCGGCGTACGGCGCCGCGCGATTGCGCCCCGTCGAAACCCTCCATGGGACTCAGACATGAGGGCCCCGCGCGTATCGCGTCGCCCGGATGTCTACTTTTCCTTGTGGCGACGTCGGAAATCCGCTATAGAAGGACGACCTTACCGCCGCGGCCGCGCTTTCGCCAGATGGCTGGAGAGGGTGGTTTCGCGTGGATGAAACGCCTATGAGCAAACGACCCGTGATACTCAAAGCCGAATCCGTTCACAAATCTTATCGGATGGGCGCGACCCGCGTCAACGTTCTCAAAGGGGCGGATCTGACCGTTCACGAAGGGGAGTTCGTGGCCGTGATCGGCGCTTCCGGCAGCGGCAAGAGTACGTTTCTGCACATTCTCGGCGGCTTGGACCGGCCGGACCAAGGGGTGGTCAGTTTTCAGGACCGCGACCTGAATCGCATGCGGGCCTGGGAACTGAACCGATACCGTAACGAAACGGTCGGCTTCGTTTTTCAGTTCTACCACCTGTTGGACGAACTAAATGTGCTGGAGAACGTGTATCTGCCGGCGATGGTTTCGCGCGGGATTCCCGGGTGGCTGGGCGTCCGGCGTGCGGCGAAAGCGCGGGCGCGCGGGCTACTTGAGCAGTTGAGCCTGTGCGACCGGGCGCGTCACAAGCCGTATCAGTTGTCCGGCGGAGAGCGCCAGAGGGTGGCGATCGGCCGGGCCCTGATGAACGAACCGAGGTTGCTGCTGGCCGACGAGCCGACGGGGAACCTTGACTCCGCCACCGGAAATGGTATCCTGAACGTCTTTGAGCAATTGAACGGGATGGGTCAGACGATTGTCATGGTGACCCACGATGAGCGTGTGGCGCAGAGGGCCGGACGCGTCATCACCCTGACGGACGGCAAGGTGAAACGCTGACTACGACCGCTGGATTGCGATGATGCGTTCAGCCGGCTGGGGCCGCGCCGCGAGGCCTCATCGAGTCGGAAGACGAGGATTGCCTATGGCACTTAAAATCTGGATGAACACGGGGCTGGTTGACGAGTCCGAGGCCAAACTGTCGGTTTTCGACCATGGGTTGCTCTACGGGGACGGCGTCTTCGAGGGTATCCGCGTCTACGGTGGGGTCGTATTCGAGCATGAGGCCCATATCGACCGGCTCTTCGATTCCGCTCGGGCGATTCGCCTGGCCATGCCGATGGGCAAAGATGAACTTCGCGCCGCCGTGGAGACCACCGTCAAGGCCAATGCGATCGAAGACGGCTACATTCGCCTGATCATCACTCGGGGTGTGGGAACACTGGGATTGAATCCTTTTCTTTGTCGGGACAGCGGTCTGATCATCATCGCCGACAAGATTCAGTTGTACCCGGAGGAATTCTACGAGAACGGCATGAAAGTGGTCAGCGCGACGACCGTCCGCAACCATCCCCTGGCGCTTTCGCCCAAGATCAAGAGCCTCAACTATCTCAACAACATCGTGGCCAAGATCGAGGCTCTTGACAACGACGTGCCTGAGGCCATCATGTACAATCATCTTGGATACGTGGCTGAGGCGACCGGCGACAACGTATTCATCGTGCAGAAGGGTGTTATCCTGAGCCCGCCGCCTGAGGCTGGTGGACTGGGAGGCATTACCCGGGACGTCGTCATTCGGCTGGCCCGAAACGAAGGTTACGAGGTTCTCGAGCGGAATCTGACGCGCTACGATCTGTACACCTGCGATGAGCTGTTCCTGACGGGCACGGCCGCCGAAGTCATCGGCGTGGTCGAGATCGACAAGCGCACCATCGGCGACGGCAAGCCCGGCCCCATCACCCGCCTGCTGCGTGAAAGGTTCTACAGCCATGCACGGGGCGAGAACCGGTAAGGGCCTATGGGGGCCGGATGTTAGACAACCCACTTTTCGTGACTTGGAAGTATCGATCGATATGAGCACCTCGCAAAACGCGCCATGGCATGCGATTCCCTCGTTTGCACTGATTGCACCCCATCTGGAGCAGGCCAACGATCTGATCGCTCGCTCACTGGACTCCTCGACATCGTCTAGTGAACTGGCGCCCTTGCTGGACCACTTTAGCGCCCGCGGCGGTAAGATGCTTCGCCCGGCGCTATTGCTCCTGGCCGGGTCCTGTTTCGGCCGGATCACGGATGAGCATATCCAGGTCGCCGCCATGGTGGAGATGATTCATGACGCCACCCTGCTTCATGACGACGTCATGGACGACGGTCAGACGCGGCGGGGGGTGCCGACCGTCAATCGGCTCTGGGGCAACGAGTCGGCTGTGCTTCTGGGGGATTTCGTTCTGAGTCGGGTGTTCCGAATGGCCGCCGGACTCCAACCCGAAGTGGCCAAGGTCGTCGCGGAGACGGCCGTACGCGTTTGCGAGGGGGAACTCCGTCAGGTGACGCAGCGACGAAACTGGCAACTCACAGAGGCCCAGTACACCAGCATCATCACCGACAA
>JANQFY010000418.1 GCA_028277585.1 Sedimentisphaerales bacterium | reverse complement strand
ATACAACAAGCCCGCCACTCGGGGAACATCCGTGACCCGCAGGCAATTGAGCATTTCGATTGCCTCGCCGCGTCCGTCGGGAATGTGTCGGCCGTCTTGCTGCGCGATCCTCCGGCTACGCAAGACGCGCCGAGCAGTCCCGACGGACGCGGCGAGGCAATCGAAATGCTCAATTGCCTGCGGGTCACGGATGTTCCCCGAGTGGCGGGCTTGTTGTATCCGGCCAACCTCGTCATGGCGGGCCCAACGCCTGAGTCGTTCGACTGGGCGCGCGAGCTGTACCAAGCGCTGGGCGCCCCCGAGAAGTTTCAGCGGGTCGAACGCTTTTCCGAGTGGAAATCCCGCCCCTGAGGGCGTATAATCACACGCTATGAAACTGCCAAAACTAAACAATCCTGACAGATACCAGGGGCTGTACATCTTCGACTTCGGCGATCACGTCGGGGTCGGATTCACAGCCGAGGAAGTGGCCGAACTGCTCGAGAGCGAACGCTATCACGAGGGCAAGGTCTACAAGATCCACCGCGCCCGCCCCGACGGCCAGTTGGAGCTGAAGGGTGTTCCCAACGAGACGTTCCAACTCGAATCGGGCATGATCTTCTATTCGACGCTTGCCGAGACCGGCCAGGGCGATTTCAAACGCCTGGTGGACATCGCGATAGAAGCGGCCCCGCCCTGTCGGGCCAAGCTGCATCTGGTCCGTTATAGCAATGACAGATTTGCTGTCGCACTGATCTACCCGGGCGAGTACGAGGACGAGATGAGCGTCTGGCTCTCCGATCGCGCGTACCAGACCGCCGGAGCGGCTGAGGGTGGAACCGGGGCGGTCGAGCGTTACTACCAGGCGGCCCCCGAGATTCTCGATCGCCATCAACTCTTCGGCGCCGGCGAGGGAATCAGCCGGACGGGTGACGAACTGCTCGGATCGCTGAGACAGGCCGTCCAGCGATAAACGGTGCTTGATCATGGGCCTGACGCGATTGCCAGTTCGCCAGAAACAGTCCACCAAGGCGCGATCCAATCGTGCCTCCTGCCTGGGCGCACTGGCGAGTTTGCTGTCGCTTCTGCCGCGTCGGCGCCCTGTCACCAGCGCCGATCTCAAACAGCGTGATTTTCCGATCAGCACCCAGCGGCTGGGTATTCGGTTTGCCGAGCATATCCGAAACGCTTTTCGAAGGCGATGGATTCGCCCGCACAAGGGGGCCGGCGTCCGTGACGGAAGGCGGGGATCTTGACCAGCTTCGCCCGACGGAAGTCCCTTGCCCCTTACTCCATCTGAGGTACTTGGCTGAGCGTCCAGTACCTGTCGATGGCTTCCACCGCCTCGACGAGTTCCTGGGCATCGGGTGACTTGACGATGTAGCCGGCGGCCCCAAGATCGAAACTCTCGTTGATCAGACGTGCATCGCTGGGCGCGGCGAGGATGATGACAGGGATGGTCTTGAGGCCCTCATCGGCCTTCAGCCGGCGTAGGATGTTGAGCCCGACAGCAGCACTCTCGGCACTGTCGAGAAAGACCAGCGTCGGTTTCTGAGAGCCGCGGTCCTGCAGAAGAATAGGCACCTCTTCTGCGGTCGAGGCATGAACAACTCGATGGTCCTTTCCTAGGGTATCAAGGGCATCGTTCAGCGCCGGGAGGTTGTCGCGATGACTCACGACAAGCAAGACCGGTGTTCGGTGATGTATTCGCCTCTGTTGGTTGCTGCTCCCAGCCATACTGTGTCCGCGCCTCCCGAGTTAATCGCTCGATCCGACGCGACTTAATACGGAAATCGGTCATGACAGGGTTGCCCGAAAGCTCGCGTCTATCCCTCTATATCGTTGATATCGCTTCTCTGCTGCATAGGCACACTTCCGGATGCATCGCCCTTTTTTCATAGTTACCGATCGCTCCTCCAGGCATTCCCCCAGGTCACCCCAGAGTACAACTAGGCACAACAAGCTCGATGCGCCAGGCGGACCAGATCCACGACGGAATTGACCCCCACCTTGCTGAGAATATTGGCCCGGTGGAAGTCGACTGTTTTCGGACTGATGTCCAATTCGTAGGCAATCACCTTGTTTGCCTTGCCGAGCATAAGCAGATCCATGATCTCCCGTTCTCGCTGCGTCAATTGCTCTACACGGGAATGGAAATCGACGGACTGAGCCCTGACCTCCCGGTTCTTCTCGTCGGTTGCGATCGCTTTCTGAATGCTGTCGAGTAGCACCTGGTCCCGGAACGGCTTCTCGATAAAGTCGAACGCCCCACTCTTCATCGCCTCGACGGCCATCGGGACATCCCCATGGCCCGTGATGATGATCGTGGGAATATCATAACTGAGCTTCTCGAGCTTCGCCTGCAACTCCAGGCCGCTCATCCCGGACATGCGTACGTCCAGGACCAAACACCCGGGCTGAGACGGCGCATAGGCATCGAGAAACTGCTGGGCGCTGTTGAAGGTCTTCACGTCCAGACCAATATCCTCGATCAAGAGGCACAGGGAGCGGCAGATCGCCTCATCATCGTCGACAACGAACACTACGGGCTGCGTGTTTTCCATTTCTGACTCCTACTACAAGGTAAGGTAAATCTGAAGGTTGCGCCCGACTGGCCGTCGGATTCGGCCCAGAGCCGACCGCCGTGAGCCTCTATGATGCGTCGGCTCAACGACAATCCGATGCCAAGCCCTTGATTCTTGGTTGTGAAAAACGAGTCGAACACTTGCTCTCGCACTTCAGAGGACAGGCCTCGGCCCGTATCACGGACCGCCACTTCGATCGTCTCGGCGTCCGGCTGAGAAGCCGCGATAGTGAGCGTGCGCGGCCCACGCCGTCGATCGCCCATCGCCTCAATCGCATTCCTCATCAGATTCAGAGCAACCTGTTCGATCTCAACATTGTCGGCCTCAATTTGGGGGAGAGACGAGTCGATTTCCGCGACGATCTCGACCTTGTGCCGGAGGGCTTCCTTTTCGACCATCTCCATCGCTTCGCCCAGAAGCCCCCGGACGTCGAGCCCTGTGCAGCGCGGCTCCCGCTTGCCCACCAAGCCCCTGATACGTTTGATCACGGCGCCGGCGCGCTCCGCCTGGCCCACGATTTCGCTGACAGCCTCCTCCAAAGCACCAGTGTTTGGATTCCTCTTGCGGGCCAGCCGCAGAGACGCGTTCGCGTAATTCAGGATGGCGCAGAGGGGTTGATTCAGTTCGTGCGCCAAGCCCGAAGCCATCTCGCCAAGCGCGTTGACATGCCAGGCGCGTGTCAACTCAGCTCGATGGCGTTGAGCGGCGCTCTCGGCTTCTTTGCGCTCCGTGATATCTTGCGCGGCCGCCAAGACGCGCGGTTGCCCGCCGATATCGGCTTGCTTGAGATTCACCTGGACCCAGAAGCGCTTGCCGTTCTTATGACGGCCGAACCATTCAAACGTCTGCGGGCCTTCCTGGACGGCCCGAGTCATCCAGAGATGCGCATCACGATCCGAATACGGAGGTTGCCCGGACCCCAATTGTCCCGGTGTCATCCCGAGCAACTGCTCGCGGGCGTGTCCAAACATCTCTACCGCAGCCCGGTTCACATCCACGATAGCGCCTGTCACGGGATCATGAACGAACGTCGCCTCGCTGGTCCCGTTGAATATCTCCCGGTAATTGCGTTCCGATGCAATCAGAGCGGCCTCAACTTCTTTGCGTTTGGTGATGTCCCGGAAGGTACCCAGCAGGACATCACGCCCTTTGATCTGCACGCTACGGGCCAGGATCTCGACGGGAATCTCACGACCGTCAGAGCGGAGAACAGCACTCTCCAGCGGCCTCGATATCTCCTCATTCAGCGACTTTCCGACACGAGTCCGAAACGTCCTTCTGGCCTCCTCTCGGTGCCCTGCTGCATGGAGTTCCGTCTGATGGAGACCAACGATATCATCGCGAGATCTCTCCAAGAGGCGCATCCCGGCGGGATTGACATCGACGATGCGTTCCGATTCAGGGTCCGCCAGGAAGATAGCGTCCGGCGAGCTTTCGAACATGATTCGAAACCGTTCTTCGCTCTCCAGTACGGCAATCTCGGCCTCCAATCGCGCCAGCGTACTGCCAATCTGCGCCGCAATCGCATCGAGAACCAGGCGCGACCATTCGGGGACCTCACGCATCGAGTGGGAGGCGACGTTCAGGCAGGCGATCACGCGGCCCTCGTGATGAATCGGAATCATCCCCATGGCCTCCAGCCCCTCCTTGCGTTGAGCGGGACTGAGAGGAATCCCCAACTGACCGTAGTTGCCGAAAAACGGCGTCCCCTTCATGGCCAACTGGTTCGGGCGTGCCGCACGGGGCATGCAGGAGACGGCACGTACGAACTCCTCCGAGAGGCCTTCGTGCACCGCTAATTCCAGGGCCCCGGTCCCTTCATTCAGAAGGTAGAGCCCCCCGCTGTCCATGTTGGAGGCCTCAATAGCGGCGTTCAGACACAGCCGAGCTCCATCGGAGATCTTCCCAGTCGCATTGAGCTTGACAGCCAATTCATACACAATCTGCGTCAGACGCTCACCCCGCTTGCGCTCGGTGACATCTCGGACAATCGCCAGAACCTGCCTGCGCTCGAAACGAACGAGACGGCACTCCTGATCGCGCGGCGCCCCATCGACGGTGAACTGGTACTCGAACAGTTGCGGTTCTCCAGATTCGATCACCTGCTGGGTCAGACGGACGAGCGGGGCGGCAACTTCAACAGGCAAGATCTCGGTGGCCCTTCGCCCCAGAAACGTCTCAGGTCGAGCATACAGCGTTTGCCCCTCAACCGCCTGGTAATCGAGAATGACACCTTCGTTGTCAAGCCGGAACATCAGATCGGGAATGGCCGTCAAGAGGGCGCGATTCTGAGCCTCACTCTGGCGCAGGGCGTTCTCAGCATGGACGCGTTCGGTCACATCGGCGCAACTGGCGTGAATCGCGGGTCGGCCCTGGTAGTC
>JANQFY010000397.1 GCA_028277585.1 Sedimentisphaerales bacterium | reverse complement strand
GGGCCGCGTAAGCCCCTGCAGCCTCGTCGCGTCGGCGTCGGCCTCACCGACCGGCTGGGCTGACGCCAGAGCGACGAGCCAAGGGGCGTCCCCCGGCAGGTTTCGGGCCGAGGTCGAGGGCAAAAATGGAATCCAGAAACACTATCTAAATCCAGCCTTGCTTAATGGGGAGCACTACAAGGGCATCCCCAGAATAGTGACGTAGGATGGGCAACTCGTTGCCCATGCGGTTTCTCCAGAATACACATGCCTATCGAGTCACCGAGAAGTCTTCCATGGCGTGCCCCCCTCGATGTTTCAGCGGGTCACCACCGTAAAGGAATGATGGCCGATACAGCAGTGCGAGGGTCGATAGTCCATCATGTCATTCCGTCGGCCATGCGCATGGCAATCGATCCGCATGGGCAAACCAGTTGCCCATCCTACACGACTGGCAGAATTGAGTATGGTGCCCCCCAGATAACCCAGGGGAGTTCCTTCCAGGATAGTTGCGTTCTCCCGACCCCGCTCTTGGCGCCGCCCTCCCGCACGGCTCCCACGTCCCTGAGTTCTATCGCGTTCGCTTTCAATCGGATTCCAGGTTACGGACCAGCCTCTTCGTCGTTCGCGTTGCCGAATTTGACGATAAACATATTCCCGGTGCCATTGTTGACACCAAACAGGTCGGCACACGTCCAGCCGGCCTGGTAGCAGTTGTTGTCACGATCGATCGCCACCACTCGGCCGCAGGTGCCTCCCCTGGCGCTCTTCTTACGGAATTCCTGGGTCCAGACCAGCTCGCCTTCGGGAGAGTAGCGACGATTGTAGGCCTGGCACTTGCCCCGCAGCGGGATCTGGCAACCACTTATCAGGACATCGCCCGATCCGTCCACAAAGCGGGCCATATCCCAGGTCCCGTCCCAACCGGCCGGACCGAATTGGCGGGCCCACAACAGCTTGCCTTCCTTCGATATCCGGACGAGGCATGAATCCAGGTCCCGGCGTTGCGGATTTCTCGTGCCAACATTGCCATTGGTTCTGCATCCCAGGTACAGATGGCCGAGTTCACCGATCTCCATACGCATGACACGGTCGAAGGCATTCGTACCGAACTGGTGTAGCCAGAGACGTTTGCCCGTCCGGTCGTATCTTGCGACCACAAAATCCATCTGACCATTGTTCTCTCTGGCCAGGCTACCCGACGTGTCGCCGCAGACGTAGACGTCATTGTCATCACCGAGACGGATCGGCCCGCCCCGGTCGTCCGCGGCCGTGCCTATCTGGTCCCGCCATCGCAGCGATCCGTCTTGGCGATAGGCGGCTATGAACATGTCTTGCCCACCCTTATTGGGCTTGGCAAAATCCCCCTCCGTAAAGCCCGAGATATACAGATTTCCGTCAGCGTCAGCGTCCAGACCGGAGCAGATGTCGAACTCGGGGGTCCCGATCAACCGTGTCCATAGTTTGGCGCCGGTCTGATCGTACTTGGCAATATACGCATCTGATTTACCCTTTGTCTTCCGCTCGGATGTGCTGCCGGCAGGGCCGAAGATGTAAATGTTCCCTTGATCGTCCGCCGTTAGACCACTGACGTCCCCAACTTCGGGATCGAGTCGCTTGGTCCACAACTGCTGCCCCTCTTGGTTGTACTTCAGCAGATGCCAACTCGTGGAAATGACCTTGCCGTCAAAGCCGGGAGCATCCTTGACTTGTTTCTTGAACGCGAAGTAGATACCGCCCGCGCTGCCCACTACTGCAGCTCGCGGAACATCATCTGTCTCAGATAAGAGCTGATGCCCCCACTGCACCGTGGGAGTATTTTCGCCCAGTGCCATACTCGCCAGACAGAGATAAAAGGCCACCAACACGAACCTTGTATCGTTCGTTGTCATGTTTGCTCTCCTGCTATTCAAAAACCATGGCAAGTATACGCAGGTTTCGGGCCCAATCGATGATTGTGTGCCACGGAGTGAGACGATCCTTCCTCCCGCAATTATTCCCAGATTCTATCTATAATCTTTGGCCGGCATTTCCCGTATGACCTCAACAACGGTCTCTTGTGCCCACGAATCCCGGGGAATTCCGGGGAATTCCGGGGACACCTTACTTGTTTCGTTGGCAGAACTGAGTATGGTCTCCCCCGGATAACCTCGCGTGAATTCACCACGTTCAATTAATTGTAGAGGTCCTTGACCCGCCTTGCTATTGCCTTGAACATGTCCTCGATACTCTCGGTGGTCATGGTGTCGACGATCCATCCGGTTCCCAGGGGAATGTTGCCGGGGTCGGTGTAGATTCGATAATAAGCCAAGACCTGACCGTCGGCGCCCGGGAAGTCTTCGAGAATCCATTGCCCGTAGGTATCGACCACGGTTTCCTTGTCCTTGAGTTCGGGCCAGGGGAGCTTCTTCCAGGACAGTTGCGTTCGGCCGCGGCTGTTCTTCGCGTGGAACTTCAGGCGATACTTCTTGACGAAGCCCAAGGGCAGGCCCAGGGCATGATCGACTATCTTCCTTTTGTCAGCGGAAATCCGAACCGTTGTTTTCTTCACGTCGGGCATGAACTTGGGATAGCTCGCGTAATCGGTGAGCACGCTGGACACTTGCGCCACCGTCCCCGGGATAAGGCCCATCGCCTCGTATTCCTGCTTGTTCTTCTCGAGTTTGGCGACCTGACGAATGACGACCTTTCCCTTCGTGACGGACGCCCTGTTTGCGTTCAGCAATCGGTCCCTGTCGGCCTGGTTCCTCTTCTCCACGTAAGCGACGTCCATCAGGACATAATCCCGGGGCGCCTTGCCCTTCCCGGCTCGCAGCGGATCGAGTTTCTTCAAGGTCGCCCGGTCCTTCAGAGCCAGGTCCTTATCCCCGGCCGCGTCAGCAGCGAGCGATCGGTTGAAGTGGAACACGAATCGGTCCGGGCCGGACCCCCATTTCTTGCTTATGCACCAGGAGAATTGCTCAATGGCCTTCTCGAATCGGCCCGTCTCAGCCAGCGCCACGCCAAGATTGATGCGCGCGTAGTAATAGTCGGGATCGAGTTCAATAGATCTCACCAAAGCGAGGATCGCTTTGTCGTACTTGCCTTCGTGACAGAACGCATTGCCCTTCAGGTAGAAGTCATGCGCCGTCTCGCGATGGCTCTGACCAGCGGGATTTGCGGAGCCGATCACACTGTTCGACAGAAGAAAACAAGACGATAGGATCAGGATTCGAAGAGCACTCATCTCAACTGCGCTTTCCCATATACACGTCGCCCAAACACGCCCGCATACTCGAAGCTCCACTATATCAAGATCTCATCAAGGTTGCAGCAATTCGTTCGGGTCGATGGCCCGGACAAACTAGGGATCGACCCCTAAACCAGGGGCGGACCCTGGTTCTTGACAGTCGCTCACCGCAGGTGCGGGATACTCTCGAGGCGGACCGACCGAATCAGCGGGCCGGCAGCGTGCGGCGGTGGTCGTCCGTGTAGAGCCCGATCTTGTCGAACGGGATCGCCTCGAAAGACGGAAGCGTTTCCTGGATCCAGGCGCGCCAATGTGCCGAGAAACGCCGGGCTGTCATGTCATGCGAACCGAGAGCGATCGGGTCGTCCGGCGTGCTTGAGAGATGGGCGAAGCCCTTGACGTCAACGCGCTTGGCTTTCCCCTCGGCTGACCCGGTGGTATTGACGACCAGGTTGTCGGCGATCTCGAACTTGCCCAGAAGCTTCCTGACGTTGCTGTCGAAACTCAGGACCTGCTTGGTGCAATCGATGAACACGTTGCGACGAATCGTATTGCCCAGCGGCTGGCGCGGGTCCTCGTTCATAATCGCAGCCAGACGCGGATACGTCGTACTCCAAGGCGGATTCGTGTAGTCGAGCCGCCGCGCCTTCTCCTCCAAATGCCAACTCGGATACGCCGGGTTGTTCCATTGTTTCCAGGTCATCCCGCGCGCGTCGATGTGCAGCCCGATGGGGCAATCGATGACCACGTTGTTCAGGACCGGATTGTCGCGGCCCCCGCCGATCATGATCGCCCGCCCCGCCCGGTAGAACACATTGCCCACCAGGGTGTCGCCGCTGTCGCAGTCGTCCAGATAGAACCCCATGGTATTGACGTGCCCGGCGTCGCCCCCGCCCAAATCGTGAACGTAGTTGTGCCGCAGCACATTGCCCCGGCTCGTCCAGTCCCGCCCCGAATAGAACGCGCCGGCGTCGCCGGTCTCCATGACCACCCGATAGACCTCGTTCCTTTCGAACAGATGTTCGTTGCCGCCGTACAGAACCGCGTTATGCGGCGCGTCGTGGATACAGTTGTTGCGAACAATCTGCCCGCAGCCGTTGACGCCGACCCCGGGCGCGTAGGTGCGTTGGAATCGGCCGAAGTGATGGATGTGATTGTTCTCGGCAAGGTTCCGGGCCGGCGTGAGCGATTTACGATCGCCGCCCCGCAGTGACACGCCGCTCTTGCCGATGTTATACACGTCACAGGAGCGCACCACGTTGTGTGAGCCGTCGACCGAAATGGCGTTGCCCGCCAGATTGGCCAGCACGCAGCCGGCGATCTCCACGTGCTCGGCGTTCCGCGCGACAATGCCGTCCGCATGACCGTACTCGAAACAGAAGTTCACGAACTTCACGTGTTTGGCCCCATCGATTTTCGCCAGGGGCGCGGTCAGGGTTGCCAGCACGATTTCCGACCGGGCCAGTTCCTCCTTCGGACAGAAGTAGAGACGCTTGTGCGCGCGATCCAGATACCATTCGCCCGGCGCGTCCAGTTCCTCCAGCGCGTTGATTGCGAAGAACCGGCGCTGGGCCGCACCCCACGTGCCGGCGTTGATGCCGTAATGGTGAGGTGCCGCCAGCGTGATGACCTTCTTCTGCTGGTCGTAGGAAGCGATGCGAATGACTTCGTCGCTCCAGTCATGCGTCCAGTACCCGAGCAGCCAGACGCCTTCGTCCAGAATCCAGCGACCCGGTCGCGGGTCCTCGAACACGAAGGAACCCGGATGCGCCTTGCGCAGGGCGGGGTCGGCCGCGTCGGGCTGGGGCAGGCCGGTATCGACAGCCTTGGAGAACGTCGCCCACCCGGCATGGGCGGCGGTGACGTTGGGCCAGCGTGCGAGCGTCATGGGCTGATGGTTGACGTAGAGCCAGGGCGCCGCCGGCACGCCGCGGAAGGCAGTCTTGAAGTTTGAGAATCCACCCGAAACCTGGGTCGAGAGATCACACACG
>JANQFY010000348.1 GCA_028277585.1 Sedimentisphaerales bacterium | reverse complement strand
CGGCGTAAGCCAGGTCCGTATAGGGCTTGACGCGGGGCCATTCCCGCTCGAGAACGAGATAGGCGTACATCCGACCCGTATTGAAATACGCTAACTGGTTGCAGTGGAAAATGTACTCGTGACGCCAAGTGACGTAGTTGATCGGGCCGATTCCCTCCTCGGCGAGTCGGCGCATCAGATAGGTGCGGCCCGCGTCGGTGAAGACCTCGCCCGCCAGGTCCAGGATCATGGCGATGTCGGTCGCCGTGTACGAGCGGCGAAAGGCGCGATCCTCCCACGCGCTGCCAGGCAGGCTGGACATGAAACCGGTGTCCCAATGCTCGCTCAGCGCCAGGCTCAGCGCGTAGCGCGCCGCCATGCGCAGCGCAGCGCCGTCCCGTGCGACCAGGCCCGCGATCGCCAGGCGCGTATTGCCCGATAGACGCGGCTGCAGCGCATCACGCACGCGACTGTGCGCACTGGTCCGCCCCCCGCTGTTGACGAACTCATGAATTCCCTTCTCGGGCTCATAGTCTTGGGCGGCCAGTACGCGCCGGGAATACTCCGATTCGCCATCGCTCTTGATCGCTTGCTCGTGATCGTCGCGCCGTTCGGCCAGCTCATCTGCCGTCAGAAAGATCCCATAGCGCGGCTTGAAGCGCAGGGGAGCGTCGCCATCTCTGAGATAGCCGTCCCACCGGTGCGACGATAAGTCCCACTGCTCGAAGTACGTCTTGAGCCGTCTGGAATTCTGGAGACCGATCCAGCGCAGCCAGCCGGCGGCGTTGCCCTTGGCGCCCGCCTCGATCTCCAGCGTCAGAGTCTCGAGACGCACAGCGCCCTGCAACTCCAAAACATACTCGGCCCGTTTCTCCGTCGCGGGTTCGGAGACGAAAGTGCGACGCCCCTTATCCGTCTGGGCCGTCACGCGCAGCACCGATCCCTTAGGTGGCGCCAAGCGCACCAGCAGACGATCATAGTTCGAACAATCGACGTGGAAGTCACGACTCATCCGCAAGGCCGGGCCGGCCGGAGGCTTGGACGCCCACTCGAAATCGACGGCCGCCCAGTTCTGCCTGACGCGCAATCCGTGCCCACGTCCAGGCTCGATGCGCCACTGGCGCAACCCGCTCAGGTCCGGCGCCCAGAACGGCTCGATGATCGCTTCGGCGATGTTGATCGGAACGGGTTTGCGCAACGGCAACGCGGCGCTTGCCCGATCTCCGCCTGGAACGCCAGCCAAGACCAGGATGCAAAGGAGCGAACATGAAAATGGATGGCACAGAGTTCCCACACGAGATTGCATGGATCTTCACCTCCGAGACGCTTTTGCCGATACGCACTGAGCCCGGGACGCGACCTCACAACATGCGACGGTTATACGCTCGGATCGGGAAGTTCGCAAGCGTCCAGGCGGCTGCCCCGCGCAAAGAAAAGGCCGGGCGCAAACACCCGGCCTGAGTGACAGGTTGAACAATCAAGCGACCGTTCTACTGGGGCAGGTCCTCTGCCGCGACATCCTCGACGCGCAGGTCGCCGTAGATCACCCGGAACGTTTCCGAATCCTGGGGCTGGTACCAGAAGATCGGGGTCTCTTCGGCCCCCAGCGTGACGCCCTGCCCGCGGTAGGTCCACTCGCCCTGACCCTTGAAGAAGCGGGTGAACAGTATGTAGTTCTGGAGCTTGCGACCGTACTCGGCTTCCTCCTCGTCGGACAGATTCATCGCCTTGAATTGCTCCACGAGCGCCGGCGCCTGTTTGAGATAGTCCTCCACGGCGACGCCCTCGGGGAAAGTTCCGTCGCCGAAGACTTCGGCCAGGAGGCGGAGCCCTTCGATGAAATCGGCCTCGGTGGCGCCGAGCAGATCCAGCGTGCTCTCCTCCTTAAGCGTGTATCCCTCCGGGGCTTCCATACTGAAGAGGGTTTCATCCATTTCGACATCGAACTTCATGTTCCGACAGATGATTCGCAACTGCCCCTGGACGTCCTCGATGCGAACGGGCAGACCGGTTTCCGCGTCGGCCCAGATCGTCGCTTCGGCCTTCGGATGCCTGGCGCAGAAGCCCAGCAAGACCTTGCCCTGGACCTCTCGCTCGCCCAACTCCTCGACGACGAAATGGGGGCTGTCCTGCAACGACGTGATCAGGTTCTTCAGATGATCCAGGTAGTTGGGCATGGAGGGCAGTCCTTCCATGCTCATGAACTGAGCTTCCTTCTCCTCTTCGGAGAGTACGAGAATTCGGCTGGCCTCCAAATCGATGATGCTCACACTCCCGTCCACGGTGGAGAGCCTCCGCCGAATGCGGGAGCCTCGGATCATGTCGTGGATAATGGGTGCGCCCTCTTCCTCGGCGCCGACAATGATCTCCAACGATGCGGTGCTGGCGGCCAGGATGGGCTGGACCACTTGGGCCCAGGTGACACTTGAACTCGTGCTTAGAAAAGGCAAACCTAAGAGAGCCGCCAGGATGACCGCGGCGGCGATGGCTAGTTTCGTTGTCCTACTCATTGTGAATACTCTCCATATCCGCGTCTGAGGGCGCGACTCAGCGTCCTCTCGACGTTGGTGCAATTCGCTTAGCGCGTCGCCCAGAATGCGGGCGTCCGCTTCAGAACCGAAGGTTGTCTTCGATTCCCGTATTAACCTGGCTATTCGATCTGCTGGTTTCATTCGTCTAACTCACCGTTGAAGATAGACCGCAGTTTGTCGATTCCATATCGGTAGCGACTTTTGGCCGTGTTGGGCGATATCTCCCGGACCCGGGCGATCGCGTCAAAGGTCATCGAACTGTGCAGGTGCAGCATGACCACCTCGCGTTGTTCGAAGGGAAGCGCCGCCATGGCGTTGCCCAGTCGCTCAAGTTGCTCGTTGCACACCAGCGAATTCAAGGGGCTATCGATATCGGGCACCCTTTCCGTCGTCGAACCATCCCCGGCTTGACCTCGCCGGCGCCGGGCCTTGTTGCGATTGCGCGCCTGGTTGGCCACGCAGGTGAGCAAGAAGCCCTTTAGACTGCCCGTCAGGCGGAAGCGGTCGAGCCCCTGAACGAACGAGACGAATACGTCATGAAGTACATCCTCCGCAGCGGCTTCGTCGTTCAACAACGCCATCGCCAGCAGAACCATATCCGTCTTGTACTTGTCATAGATCCGCGTCAGGGCTTTCCGGCTGCCCCGCTTGCATCGATGAACAAGCAGTCTGTCTTCCATAGGACCATCCCAATGGGTACCCGTACAAACGTCTGTCGCCAATATAACAACGACCGGGCCGGTTCGGGTCTACGGGAACATCGCTTTTTGTGCGTAATTCTCTCGCGCCCGGGCCGTGTGCGCGCAAAAAAAAAGGGCCGAGGAGCAAACCCCGGCCCTTCAAGAAAGCCTGTTGTTCGGGAGCCCACCTGCTACTGGTCGGCAAGCAACCCCAGAATCACTCGGACGAACTGCGGCGCGACCTGAGCGCCGGTCGAGGTGACCACAAGTCCGTCCTTCTCGACGGCTGCGCCGGTGTACGTTGCGCCGGCCAGCGCGATCGTTTGGCCCTGGTTCGCAAACGCCGTCACTCGGGCGCCCTTGATAACGCCGGCGCTGGCGAGGATGGTCGGCGCCACGCCGCTGGCGGCCAGGATCTTCCGTTCAGCGACCACCTTGCGAATCAGCTCCTGGACGCGCGCGTGGGTGGCGTAAGACAGCGCGCCGGGACCTCCGA
This sequence comes from Sedimentisphaerales bacterium, assembly GCA_028277585.1. Taxonomy (GTDB): domain Bacteria; phylum Planctomycetota; class Phycisphaerae; order Sedimentisphaerales; family Anaerobacaceae; genus Anaerobaca. Next base: position 16,158 of record JANQFY010000348.1, on the reverse strand, counting down.
TGAAGATGAACGCGTCATAGTCCTCAACCTTGACGTCCGCCAGTCCCAGGTCGGCCTGATCGGTCGTCCCGAGCCGGCCCACAATGGCGCCCTTCTTCAGGCTGGCGACGCGACTGTCGACAGCCACGGAATCGAGAGCGAGCTTCGTCTGGAACAACTCCTGGTCCTCGAACTCGCGCTGCGGGGTGACGATGAGCACCTTCTTCTCCGTCGTCACGGTCGTTTCCTCAGCGACCGGCTCGGCCACGCGCGTGGCGGCATAGCCGAACATGCCGAAATAGAGGGGCGTCAGCGTCCTGTCGAGTCGACAAACGCGTCTGAGCTCGAGCGCATTGATGGTGTTGACGCCAATGTACGTCAGATCGAGACTCAGCGCCTGAAGCTGGAGACTCTGAACCATCTGGCCGCCCATCAGCATCATGACATTGCGCCCGACCTTGCCGTACTGTGACGTGAAGGCCGCCGTCGAACCGGTGACTATGATCTGACAACCGCCGAACGGTATGTTCTGCTGGGTCAACACCGCACGGGCCAGGGCGGGCCGTACGTCCGTGTTCCTCAGTTGCTGCAGCGCATGCGTGTTGGGGAGGTAGAGATAGAGCCCGTCAGGCAGAGCGACGTAGATCTTCATCGGCATCATCGCGTCGGGGATCGCCATCCCGGGGACGCGCGAGATCGTGACGCCCTGGACGGCCCACATCAACTGGCCGATCTCCGAAAACGTCAGCCGGATATTCGTTGGAGCCTCGAGGCTCTGCTGCCTGGCCAGCACGGCTTCGACACTCTCGATGCTGGAGGTCTTCGCCGCGGGCAACTGAATCACTTTCAGCGGCGCGTTTCTGGAGATGCGCCCCGACGGCCGCGCCCGGCTCTGCCGCCCCCAGCAGACAGCCGCCATGCCAAGGAGAAGGAACACGCACAGACGCCATCGCGGAAAGGGGGACGTGAGAGTATGTTCGGAAATGGTTCTGCCTTCCATCGTTCTGTCCTCCAACAAGGCCCTGTTTGCAGGAAACGCAGTTATCTCAATACCCATCATATCGTAATGCGCCGGCGACCGGTAGCCAAAGTTATTTCACCGGACCGACGTTGGACAAGACTTCGTTGCCGGAACGCCCGCAAGACCGCACCAGACGGCATCGTTTCAGCGTTTGCCGAACGGTCTGTACAGTGGGTCTCCGATGAGCACCAATTGCCACGAGTTGAACGGTTTCGTGCGGTAGAACGCCTCGACCAGACAACGCCCGGCGAACAGTTCTCCGAAGAAGTACCTCGGTTGGGGAAACGTATGCAGGTACGGCTCGGCTACAGGTCCCAGCGTCGCGGTGATGCCCTCCCTCAACAGGGACGGACACCACTGCGTGCTCTTGGCGCCGCGCAGTTGGACCGCCTCATAACTGGCGATGTGAAAGCCGACAGCGCCGGGAACGAACTCGAACGCGTCCACGTACTTGCCCACGCTGTACCAGCCGCAGTAGAGGGCCGCCTGGGGGCAACTATTCGGCTCGAACAGTGCGCCGGTGCGCTCTTCCTTGACGGGCAATGACGTTTTGAGCTGGGTGAGCATTGCCAAATCGCGCAGCGACTGATCGTAGAAACCGTAAGCGTTCTTATCGAGCATCCCCCGGGAATCGACGTATGCGACCCCTTTCAGGCCGTTGGCTTCGGCGACCAGCGCTTTGTCGATGAGCCCCTGGGCGATGTTGTAGGTGGGACCATCGATCCGACTGATCATCAGCGTCTTGAACGGCTGCGGCGTCATGCCGCGCAGGTGATTGGGCTGCCAGCGATGAAGCTCATATGCACCGGCCAGAACGAGGGACAGTTCACTGTCGACAGACGCCTCGGTTTCGACTCCCATGATGCGGTCGATGTCCGCCTTCAATTGCATCACCTTGCGGCGCTGTGCGTTGTGCTCGACCGTCCCCGTCTGTTTCTGATCCTCCATCCGGGCGAGAGATTCCTCGACGCGGCGCAACCGATCGCGCAGCGTCTTGACGCGTCGCTCGGCGTTCGCCTCCGGCCCGCGCCGTCCGACTCTGAACGGGATCCCATAGGTCGTGACAAGGCACTTGATGGGCGCCGTATCCTCGCGCGTCGCGAAGATCCGTCGAATGGGTCGCGCCAGGCGCCGCTCATAGTCGGCCCGACTTATCGAGTCGCGCAAAGCCGCGCCCAATGCGACCGGAATGATGCGCCCGGCCGGGATCCCGCGCTTCTGACAATAGTAACGGGCCAGACGGACCGACTTCGCGTTGCTCGTGTTGGCGACGACCAGGATCTCGGTGGGCTCCAGCGCCGGCGCGCGGGTGGCTCCGATGAGAACCGTGCAGAGAAGAACCATCAGCGTGCGTGACATATGGGACAGACCTCCACCGGCGCGGAGCTGTCATCGCCTCTTCGCACGCGGCTCTCGAAACCCTTTCCGGGAGCCGTGCATCTTGCTCCGACAGCGCGCCGACTAACCGCCGGTCACTTCCTCGTAATCGTCGAACCAGCAAGCCTTGGGATTGCTCGCAAACGCTATGATCCGACCACTGTCGGCATCGTTGGCGGCGCGATGGTATTTGAAGAACACCCGCCCGGCGACCTTGCCGATGATCTCCATCTTCCCCGTGGCGTGAGACATCGTGAAGCGAACCCGCTTGGCCAGGCCGGAGACGCGGGCCTTCGCCTGCTCGACGATCTCATACCCCTCCTCGATGGGAACGGTGTACGCACTATTGCCCATCGCCGGGCGACACTGGAAGACGTAGTATGGCACATCGCCGATGAACGAGAGCTTCGCCAGCAGTTCGGCGAGCACTTCCGGATCGTCGTTGACGCCGCGAATCATGGGCGTCTGGTTCGCGGTGATGGCGCCGGCTGCCTGCAACTTTCCGACCGCCTTGATCGCGATATCCGTCAGTTCGCGCGGATGCACAAAATGCGTCATCACGTACATGCGCTTCTCTGGTGAACTGTATTGCTCGAACATCGCCAGCAGCGCCGGGTCTTCGGTAATGCGATAGGGATTGAACGCCGGCATGCGCGTCCCGATCCGGATGATCTGCACGTGCTCGATGTCACGAACCTGTCCCACGATGTCCGCCAGTTGGGACGTGGGCAGCACGAGGGGATCGCCGCCGGTGAGCAGCACGTTGCTGATTTCCGGATGCTCGCGAATGTACTGGATCGCCGCCGGAACGTCGCGCAAGTATTCCGACTGCGGTTTGATGAAGACGCGCTTGCGGAAGCAATACCGACAAATGCCCTCGCAGACGTTGCTCACCAGGAGCAGCGCCGTGGAGTGATACTTGTGCTCGACCCCGGGCATCACGGTGTAGGTCTTTTCGTCGGAGGGATCGAGCCGACCCCACTTGTCCAACTCCTCGATGCTCGGGACGACAATGCGCCGAATCGGGTCGTTCGGATCATCCCAATCAATCAGAGAAAGGTAGTAATCATTACAGCGAAACGCATACCGTTTGGCAACCTTCTCCAACACGGTTCGATCAGCCCCCTTCAACTGCTGGACCTGATCCAGGTTCGTCAGATACGGGCCATGTTGTGCTGGGTCATTGGCCATAGATATAACCTCATTCACTTCGTTTGTTCTTGCTGCTTCGATACTCTCTCTCCTCGAACACGCTCACTCATCGAGTAGCGCTTCTCGTATACATTCCGCCGGCCGAGTAATTGTGCGACCGTGGCGGCGCAGATTCGCACGTTCATCCTCAGGCCGCACTGCTCTACGTAAATCACGTCCAGTTCGAGCTTTTCCTCGCGTGTCAGCGCCCCCCGCCCTGAAACTTGGGCCAAACCTGTCAGCCCCGGCTTGACTAACAACCGTCGTTTCTGCCGCTCATTCCATTCGGTGATCTGGGATACGTAGAGCGGCCGAGGACCTATAAAACTCATGTCACCTTTAACTATATTAGCCAATTGCGGCAATTCGTCAAGGGAATATTCCCGGAGCCATTTGCCGACGCGCGTCAGTCGCGGATCGGCGTCCGAGCGCGGGCTGGGCCCATATGGGTCAACATGGAGCCGCATTGTACGAAATTTGTAGAGGTCAAACGGCCTGCCCCCCTGTCCGGCCCGCTGTTGGCGGAACAGGACGGGCCCGCGACCGCTGAGCCGGACCGCCAACGCAATCGCCAACAACACGGGCGCGAGCAGGACCAGCAGGCTGGCGGCGCACGCCACTTCACCAGTACGTTTCAGAATCGCTTGCATTGCGACAGTGGGATGTCACTTGGGCGCACCGCCCACTCAAGACGCCGCGCCGGCGCGTCATCTGCGTGACCATGTCACTTCGTGCCGAGAAGCCCTCGAGCCGGATCAGCTCAGGAAGGTCAGAATCGCCTCGACCACGGTGTCCTTCATGGCGTCCGTCAGTTCGGGGTAGACCGGCAATGCCATGATCTCGCCGGCGGCCTTCTCGGATACGGGGAAATCCCCCTGTTTGTGGCCCAGCGGCGCGAAACACACCTGCAGGTGCGCCGGGACGGGGTAGTAGATTTCACATCCGATATTCTTGCTCTGCAGATGCGCCACCACCTCGTCGCGGCGGGGCACGCGAATACAGTATTGATTGTAGATCGTCTGGCAATCGGGACTGATATACGGGGTCTGCACCACCGTCCCGGCGAACTTCTCATTGTAGTACGCCGCGTTCTGCCGACGCGCCTCCGACCAGCTATCGAGATGCGGCAACTTCACCAACAGGGCGACCGCCTGGATGGGATCGAGCCGGAAATTACCCCCGACGTACTTGTGGTAGTACTTCGGCGCCATGCCATGATTGCGCATCTGAACGAGGCGCTGATACAACGTCTCGTCGTTGGTGACGACCATACCGCCGTCGCCAATGCCGCCGAGGTTCTTGCTCGGGAAGAAGCTGAAGCAGCCGGCCGTTCCAAGGCTGCCGGCCTTCTTGCCCTTGTAGGTGCTTGTGATCGACTGGGCGGCGTCTTCGATCACCGCCAGGCCGTGCTTGTTCGCGATCGCCATGATCGGGTCCATGTCCGCCATCTGGCCGTACAGATGGACCGGCATAATCGCTTTGGTGTTCTCGGTGACCGCCGCTTCGATCTGCGCCGGATCGATGTTGTATGTCTGCGGATCGATGTCCACGAAGACCGGCTTGGCGCCGGTTCGTGAGATGCACCCCACCGTCGCGAAGAACGTAAACGGCGTCGTGATCACCTCGTCGCCGGCGCCGATCTTCAGACTCATCAGGCAATTCAGCAGGGCGTCCGTCCCACTCGAAACGCCGACGCCGTAGCGACAGTCGCTGACCTCGGCTATCTGCTTCTCTAATTCTTCAACCTTCGGGCCGCCAATGCAGCGCTGCGACTCCAGCACCTCAGCCACGCCAGCGAGAACTTCATCTTTGATGGTCGCGTACTGCGCCTTAAGATCCAACAACGGTACTTGCATGACACCTTCCTTGAAAAGCGACTTTCCCTTGCGCGCCCAACTCAGCGGCCCAGCGCCCGTCACCTGGTCCGGTGACGGCGACGTCCGGGTGTCCGAATCGGGACATCACCCGTTCTAATCGGCCCCCATACGTAAGAGCAGACCGTCCTGCAATCCCGTATTATCACCGATTACCGCCCTACTGGCAACCAGAACGTTTCAACCAGGTCTCAGGCGGGTCCTACTGGGCTGACGCGCCCGCCGTGCATCGACCTGCCGATTCCATTGCCTCAGTGAGGACTTTCTCAAGCTGCCCGGCCAGCAGATGTCGATCGAACTGCCGCTCAGCCAGGGCCCGGGCGCTGCGCCCCATCCTCTCGCAAAGGGCGTGATCGTCGGCGAGTTCGACCAGCGCATCGGCCAGTTCCTCAGGTCGATCGGCCGTCAGACGCCGACCACAGCGGTTCGTCTCTATGGTATCTCCCAGCCAGCCGCCCACGTTGATCAGGACCGGCTTGCCGGCCGCCAACGCGTCGAACATCTTGTTGGGCGACCAGGTCTGCTCCTTCGCGGCCCGGTAGATCGTCATGCAGGCGTCGCAACCGGCGACGATGCGCGCCACTTCGGCCTTATCAGGCACGAGATCGCTGAAAACGACGTTTTCCAGGCCATATTCAGCCGTCAGCGCTTTCAATTCGTCCCGCTTGCCTCCACCGCCGTGGAGGACCAAGACCACGCGGTCCTGGCCCCGTTCGGCCAGGATTCGGGCCGCATCGATGACGTAATCGAGACCATTGGCGAGCCCCATAGCCCCAAAATAGACGGCTGCGAAGCGATCGCCCAAGCCAAGTCGCTCCCGAGCCGCACTCCCGTCAAGATCGGGTCGAAACAGGTCCAGGTCGCTGGCGTTAGGGATCACCGTGACCTTCTCAGGCGGGACTCCCGTCCGTACGATGCCATCCTTCATGCCGGGAGAGAGCGCCACGATGTGATCGGCTTTGGCGTAGATCTTCCGAGCCATGCGTTTGAGCCACATGACTGCGGCCGGGTTCTTCAGGGCGCCCACGTTGACCAGCGCTTCGGGCCAGAGGTCCCGCACCTCAAAAACGAAGGGAACATCGAAATGCCGCGCCAGTGAGTCCCCCGCCAGCCCCACGGTCAGGGGCGTGTGGGTGGCAAACACCACATCGGCGCGAACCAGATCCTCTCCAACACGAGACGCGGCGCGGGCGAATTCATAGAACTGCCGCATGCGTTGCCAGCCCTTCAGGCCTGTGCCGACATGCGGGTCGTTGTACGCGGCCGGGACGGAGACCACCCTGATCCCGTCGATTTCGTACTCGGCGTATCCCTTGCTCCCCGAAACGGGAAACTCGGCGTTCGCTAAGCCCGACGTGATCATCGTCACGTCATGCCCTTGAGCGGCGAGATAGCGCCCGAATTCGTAGGACCGCGTCCCGGTTCGGCCCTTCCGCGAGGCGAAGTATTGGTGGATGTACAGTATACGCATAGCTTATATTACCAGTAGATACCCTCATAGGCCGATGTCTGCGCATCCATGCCCTCGATGTTCGCTGCATCCAGTATCCGGATGCCCGCCTGAGCCCATCTCTCCAGTCGGGCCGCGTCAACCAGCCGGTGGTTTACGAGAATCAAATCCACGTCAGACAGCTCGTCCAGCGAGCCCACGAGCAACTCCTCCAGGTGTCGCAAAGCCGCCTGGACCTGCTTCTTGTTGCTCCCTATCAGCCGCTCGGGCTGGATGTTGGGATCGTATATCCGCAGATCCACCCCCTCCCCAATGAGGGCCTTGGCGACTCTCACGTAGGGGCTCTCCCGCATGTCGTCTGTGTCCGGCTTGAATGCAAGACCTATAATACCTGCCTTTTGGGGCTGATAAGCAAGTATGCGCTTCACCAGAGTGTTGATCTGCCCATGGTTGCTGTCCAGGACCTTCTCCAACATCGGGATTCGCACCGACTGTACGGAGGCGAAGCGGAGAATCGCCCGCACGTCCTTGGGCAGGCATGAGCCGCCGAAGGCCGACCCAGGCTGGAGGTAACGCGCGCTGAGATTGAGTTTCGTATCGGCGCAGAAGACTTCCGCCACTCGGCGGGCGTCCAGGCCAGCCGCTTTCGCCATCGCGCCCATCTCATTGGCGAACGTTATCTTCAGTGCGTGGAAGAGGTTATCACAGTACTTGACCATCTCCGCCTCACCCAGCGTCAGCCGAAAGGTCGGCGCCTCGTAGTTCTGATATACCGATAGGAGCGTGTCCGCATTCCCGGTGCTAGCCTCGCCGGCGACGATCTTCGGGGGCGCGAAGAAGTCATCGACAGCCGTCCCTTCGCGCAGGAATTCCGGGTGAAACACCAAGCCAATGTCCTCCCCTACTTTCAGGCCGGACTCCTGCTCCAGTAAGGGAATGATTTGCTCAGCAGTCGTCCCGGGCAAGCACGTGCTTCGCAGTACGATGAGCGGCCTTTCCGGATGGACTCTCAGGAAGCGCCCGATCTCACTGATAACCGTCTTAACAGCACTGAGATCGATGCCCCCATGCTCATCTGACGGGGTCCCAACACAGATCCAGACCATCTCGGCGCCCTGCAGACCCGCCTCTGGATTTCGTGTCGCGTGCAGCCTCCCGGCGGCGTGTCCGGCCGAAAGCAACTGCGCTACCTGAGGCTCTTGAATGGGCGACCGACCCTCCGACAGATCCGCGATCTTCGACCGGTTCGGATCCACGCCGGTGATCTCGTGACCCTCGCGCAGCAGGCACGCCCCGCTGACGACGCCCACATAGCCCATCCCGAATATGGTGATCTTCATTCACAAGCTCCAGAAACCTAGATATAGGTCCCATAAAACCCATTGGACCTATACTACTCCCAGGACTGCGCGCGACCAATCGCAGCAGAAGCCGCACTTGCTGCTCCTTGCTCAGCTCTCCCCAATCTGCTACAATACCTACTTTGGTGTACCTATACTCAGATCTGAGCGATTCCTTTTGGCCTCGGACCGTGATCCATCGCCCGACCAGGGAGAGCCCACAGACCGGAGGGGGGAAGACGACCCTATGAGCGCACGTTCTTTGGCTGCAGGCAACGCGACGCGTATCCGCATCCCGTGCGCCCTGATCTGCCTCCTGGCCGCCGCTGTGCCGACCCAGTCGAAACTCGCAAGCAGCGCTCCCGGCCCGGCCGTCCGGAAGCCCGGTTTCACGGCAGCCGGGGGGGACGATCGCACGATCTGGTTCGACCACATCAGCAGTGCGTTCGGCCAGCAGTATCTTACCCATCTTGCCAATAACGGCGAACGCAGCCTTTGCGACGGAATGAGCATCTATTATCTACGCCGCGAGCTGCAAGCCCTTGTCGACATGTGGCGGGCGACCGACGAGCGTTCCTATCTTGACTGCGCCCGCGATCTTACGCTCCAGGCGATGAACGAGGCGACCGACAATCCGCGACCGCTGATCTGGCACGACGATTCCCGCGGAGACTGGCCCTGCTTCTATCTCGCGACGGTCGAAACCGAAACCGGTGGGCACAACCAGCTCTGCGATTTTCAAGGCGCCGTCGGATTCCTGATCGTGGCGCGGGCCCTTCAACTCGTCGAGGACCCCGCGGCCCAGCAGATCCGGGAGTTCGTTGAGGACCAGATCGTCGAGAAATGGCTCGATTACAAGCCGTCGATCACACCGTGGCACCTGACGAACCCGAATTCCTTCAAGAATATCCTCGCCCTGCTCAACACCGGCCGGGACGTGCGCGAGCACTTCGCCTGCATCTGTCTCGATCTGCACAAGCTGGGCAGTGTTCGCTACGAGTACCGAAACTGGGCGAAGCACCTGATCGACCTTTACCTGACCGTTCGATATGACCTGGACGCCCCGGCGCCCAATTCGGAGCGGATTGCGGACCTGGTTCCCGCCAACTGGGGACTTCTGCCGCGTGTCACGACGACCGGTGATCCGTGGCTCTTCATCCCGACCTATGACACGAGCCATGTGGACACCGCGATCGATACGTCGCACGCCAATCGGACTGCCTGGCTGGCGGCGCGGGCCTATTCCGAGGGCCTTCTCGAAGAAAGCACTCTGGACGGTCTGATCAACACGCTCGAATTGCGGATCTGGGCCCCAGAGAAGGGTCTGTTCTACTTCAATAACTACGCCGACGGCAGCGACGGGGAACTCGATGGTCTTGCCCCGGGTCGCGGCGGCAACGTCTGGTTTGGCTGGCACCGGCTGGCCGAGTATGACCAGGAACTCGAAGCCCTGTTCATTGCTCTGGCGTTCGACTTGACGATGGGCGGTCCGAACATCCCGGCGGGCGCTCAGAACAAAACGATGGCCAACGCACCTCTCTGCCTGGAAGCCTGGGCCGCGCGGCTGCTGTCAGTCAGTGGTCAAGCCCACAGCTTTCCCTGAGAGGCGGCCGCGCTGAAGCGCGGGTTTACCGACGCCGTGCCTGGAACTCTGCGATCGCCTCAACGATCCGGCCGGCCGTTTTGCCATCCCAGAGCAGAGGGATGGTCCCCTGTTTCCAGTTGCCTGCGAGAATCCGCCTGGACTGCTCCTCCACGGTGTTCAGATCCACCAGTTCGTTCGTGCCCTGCGCGACGGTGATCGGTCGTTCCGTATTGGGCCGCAAGGTCAGACAGGGAAGCTTCAGGTAGGTCGTTTCCTCCTGGATGCCTCCCGAATCGGTCAGGACGAAACGCGCGTTCTTTTGCAGCGTGATGAACTCGCGATAGCGAACGGGCTCGATGATGAGAAAGTCCTCGTTGAACTCCATATCGATCCCGAAGTTCCCGATGTTCTTCTTCGTTCTGGGATGCATCGGGAAGACCACTGGGATGCTCGCCGAGAGTTTGTTGAGATACGCCAGAATACGCGCCAGGCTGTCGGGCGCGTCCACGTTCGAGGGGCGGTGCAGTGTCACGAGGGCGTAGTTCTGAGCCTGCAGGTTCTGTTGATCCAGCGTCGCCTGCTCCTGTTCCGCACTGATGCGCCCCAGGATAGTGGCGACCGAGTCGATCATGATATTGCCCACCCGACAGACGCGGTCGTGGTTGGCGCCTTCGGACCTGAGATTTTCGTCCCCATCAGCGGAAGGCGTGAAGAGTAAGTCCGATATTGCATCCGTAACACGGCGATTGATCTCCTCCGGCATCGTTTCGTCGAAGCTCCTCAGCCCGGCCTCCACGTGGGCGACGGGGACGAGCAGTTTCTTGGCCGTGAGGCTGCACGCGACGGTGGAATTGACATCGCCAAAAACGACGACCAGGTCCGGCCGCTCCTCAACGAGGACCTTTTCGAATTCGATCATGACTCGGGCCGTCTGCTCAGCGTGAGTCCCGGAACCCACTTCCAGGTAATGGTGAGGCTCAGGCAAGTCCAGGTCCTCAAAAAACGCCTGGGACATGATGTAGTCGTAATGCTGGCCCGTGTGGACGATGACCGGCGCCATGCCTTCGGTCTGGCTCATGGCGAAGTAGAGCGGCGCCATCTTCATGAAATTGGGCCGTGCTCCGACAATAAGCAGTATCTTCGACACGTTACTGTCCTCCATTGGTTCCCAGGACCGTCTCGTATATGCCCAGGAGTTTCTGGCTTTCCTTGTCCCAGTTGTACTGGTCGGTGACGGCGCGGCGGCCGTTTTCGCCCATGCGCCGTGCTTCGGTTGGGTGCTCGATGAGATACGCCATGGCCTCGGCGATGGCCTCCGGCCTCTCCGGATCGACGATGAGCCCGCAGCGATGGGGCTCGACCACCTCCCTGTATAACGGGAAGTTCGACGCAATCACAGGGAGACTTACCAACATATAGTCAAAAAGTTTGTTGGGCAGACAACTGGTGTTGTTGGAATAGGGCAAGAAGGTGATGATTCCGATCGCGGCTCGACTGGAGAGCTTCTCCTTCTCCTCGTAGGGCACCCAGGGGATGAATGTCACCCTATCGGCGACACCGCGCTCCTTTGCCAGCGCCTTCAACTCGTCCTCGAACAGGGCCGGCCGGGCCGAGCCAACCAGTTGGAGTTTCCAGCCTGGATGCTGACGGGCGACCAGGCTGAAAGCTTCGACGACCTCTAAGAGTCCCCGTGTCCGTGACATCGCGCCCAGGTAGATCATGGTCTGTTGAGGCGCCTTCTCGGTTGGTTCTCCCATCTCGACGATCGGGTAGTTCTCGATCCGACCCGATCGAACCTTTAGGTTCTGATAGCGCGCGCCCACGAACGGCGTCGTGTAGATCACGTAGTCGAAGAACCGCACGACCGCCCGTTCGAAAAGATCGAACGATTTGCTGACGCAGCGCCGGAGCCATCTGGCAATCCAGAACTTGTCCAGGATGCAGTTCGGGTAGTGCTCGTGCACGTCCCAAATCACCTTCTTTCGATACGCCTTGAGCAACAGGCCGACGACGATCAGTTCGGGATCGTGGAAATGGTACACATCCGCCTTCTCCTTGATCGCCAGCCGGAATAGGCGCCATAGGACCTTGGTCATTCGCTCAATGCGGTTCTTCGGCTCGGCCAGCGGGACCACGCGCACCCCGTCAACCACTTCGGCCTTGTCGTGCCGGGCGATCAGCACGACCTCGTACCCCGCTTCGGCGAGACTCTTCGCTTCCTTGTGGAAGACGCGTCCGTCGAACGGGATATGGACCGAGGTCAGGATGCAGACCTTGGTGCGATGTTGTTCGGGTGAACTGTTCATCAGTTGTGCTGACTCACCGGGCAAGGGGAGGCGACCAGCGATCGCAGGGCATTGGCAAAGGTTCGGACGTTGCGTTCGGGATCGAACACCTCCCGGGCGCGTTCAAGCCCCCTCTCTCCAGCGTCGCGCCGGAATGCGGTGTCGGTAATCATGCGCTCGATCGTCCTGCCCAGCGCCTCAGTGTCTCGGGCTTCCACGAGCAATCCTGTCTGACCATCGATCACGGCTTCGGGAATGCCGCCTACGTTGGTGGCGACCACGGGTAGTCCACATTGCATCGCCTCGGCAACCACCTGAGGAAGACCTTCGCTGTGCGAAGGCAAGACCAGGAAGTCCGCTCCCTGAAGAAATCGAGGCACTTTGTCCGGCCCGACTCTTCCGGGAAGAACAACCGCGTCATTTCGTCTCACTCGCCCGGCGAGCTGAGACAGATGCTCCCGCGCCGGGCCGGCTCCGACGCAGACCAGTTGGAATTGCTCGTGTCGATCTAGCAACGGTTCGCAGGCCTGAGCCAGTTCGGCAATCCCTTTGCCTTCGACCAGACCACCAACGTAGATCCCGATGACGCTATCAGTCGCCCAGCCCAGTTCCCTCCGGATAGACGCTTTGTCCGGAGCAGGTGTGAAGGACTCCGTGTCGCTACTTAGATACACACATAGTGGCGCGCGTTGACAGGTCCCCGTCTGGGCCAGCCTTGTGCAGATCGATTCGCTCACCCCAATGGGCAAATCCACCTGCTCCAACGTCTGGCACAGGCGCTTCCACAGAATCGGCATGCGATCGGGATATACCATCACGTCACTGCCGATTGCCAGACTGGCGATTGGCAATCCCAGTTTGGCGCCGATAATCACCGCCGCCTCAGCATCGGGCGCCATGGAGACGCCCAGAACCATATCGAACGGGTCCTCACGATGCCAGTGCTCCGCGAGGCGTAACGCGCTGAAAGCCAGCGCTCGTCCTTCGAACCGCCGAAAGCCCAAGCCCGGGGGCCGAAGGTAATCGACCTGGCGCGCTTCGAGCCCGTCGGGTGGAGCCAGCGGATTGGCGGGCCCATAGTTGCGCCAGCGAGGCAGGTAATGCAAAGGCCAGGGCGCCCAGGGCCGACCGACCAGAAAGTTGCACACGATGCCGTGACGGCGCAACTGCTGCGCCTCGCGGCACATGAAGATCCCATGACGGGCGAAACGCCGCGTGGGGAACATGTGACTAATCGTCAGGATACGCAAGGGCTTCATCGCGCTGCTCAATAAGGTCATCTGTCTCCTCGGCGCGCCACTGGCTGAGACGCTCGGCCGCCAGGACGAACGCCAGAAAGACCCAGTAGTACTTCGCCGAGAGCTGTTTGATATTGAGTCCCATCACCAATAGAAAGGTCAGAACCGCCCGCGCATAGAGCTTCTCCAGGGTCAGGGGCATGCGCTTGACCGTGAGCATCAGCAGGATCACGAGGACGGCGAAGAGTATCGCGCCCGGAATGCCGTACACGCCCAGTGCGAAGAAGAAATCGTTATGGGGCCAGATCGGGCTTCCCGTCCGCTCGAACCAACTGTAGTAGCCGGCCCCGATGGGCCGGACGACGGCCGAGCCGACCGCCTTCTTGATCGGGATCATTCGGAAATCCATCGCCGTCCTAGCCCGCTCGACATCGGTCAGGCGCGACGCCACGGAACGGTCCAGGCCGCGCTGCTTGACGAGAAACCCGACCGAGGCCGAGGCCAGCAGGATCACGAGTAATGAGAGCACCGCCAGCATGGGGCGGCGCAGGACCTGTCGGACGAACAACAGCGGCGAGAGCATCGTGAAAGCCAGCGCCACCAACCCGCCGCGCGAGCCGATCTTGAGCATCATGACCGGCAGGAACAACAGCGCGACGAGGTAGACGGCTCTCCAGAAGAGGCTCCGGTCGCGGGCGAAGAGGTAGACCGCCGCCAGGAACGCCAGCGCCGTCAGGGCGGCCAGCATGTTCGCGTCGATCGCGCTGCCCAGCGTTGCGGAATAGCGCGTGTCCCGCGTCTCGTGCATCGCCCGAATCGCGGCGCCGGTCTTGAAAGCCAGCACCGTGGTGCCGACCATGCCGATAACATAGGAACGTAGCGCCCAGATGAACGTTCGTTCGTAGTTGGTTTCAAGGATCCAGTACACGATCAGGACCAGGACCAGTAATTGGAACTGAGTGAAGGCCCGCGTCAATTCCATCTTCAGATAGGGTTGCGGCAAAGACGCGATGAAGATCCAAAGACTCAGCCCGACCGCCACCCAGAGGGCTCGGTGTCGAATGCGCACACCGGGACGGGTCAGCATGACATTGAGCAGAAAGGTGACCGCCAGTGCCAAGCCCACGCCGCGATCGAGGCTGAACGCTTGTCCCAGCCCAACTCCGGCGCCGGTGGGCAAGATCAACATCAGAACGCACAGGGCGAACGTCGGTTTGATCAACATCCCGGCGAAGGTGGGCAATGCGATGACCGCCGCACCGGCGATCGGGTTCTTCGCCAGCACGATGACGCCCAGTCCAACGGCGCAGAGCGCGAGCCAGACCGCCAGCAGCAGCGTGTTCATCGCGGGCGGAAACTGAATGTCCGAAGTCCGCTCGGCAGGCTCGCAGAGCAGACCGCTCTCGTCCAATTCGTAGGTTGCGTACATGGTGTGTAAGAAATGCAGCGCCAATGCGCCGGGTGTTGCCCCGAAGCCCCCTCGCACCCAGGTCAGGCCGAGCTGGTCTTCTGGCCATTCTTTCGATTCAGGAAGCGGGCCGCATGGAAAAGCCTGCGCAGAATCGGCCTGTTGCCCGATAACGCATACCGCGCGGCGTAGAACTTGATCATATCAGAATAGTCGCTACGGACCGGCTTCCAGAGTTTCTGTCGATACTTCGGAACGCTTCGGCCCGTCCAGCGGAACAGAGCCATGCGGGCGCCGAGTTTTCTCTTCTTGAACAGGGCATGGCTCTGCGATGCGGCCAGTTGTCGAACATCGAGGCTCGATACCCGGACATATTCCTCCGCGGCGGCAGCCTCCAGCAGCTCTTCAGCCGCCGGCGTGCGCGTCAGCACGAAGGAACTGCCCGCCTTGTCCGTCTCCATCACGTCCGGGATCCAGGCGTCGCCGCACGACAGATCGCTCAAGTCGCCCAGCATGTCGCTGCAGAGCGTGCAGCGCCGCATGGAATAGGGCCCCAGCTTCTTATAATAGTCTTTCAGCGGCACAATCGTCTCGGCGCCATCCTTCTGACGGATCCGCATACTGCCTGGCCAGCCGCGACCGCGATAATCCAGCGACTCGACCGATTTGGGCGAGATCCCCAGGCTGCGCAGGAGTCGCTCGGTGCCCTGAAACTTGTAGTCGATACTGCACGCGATGCTGATGTGATAGCGAATCCGCTCCTGCAACACCTTGATATGACGCTCGGCCTTGCGAATGCCCTGGATGTGGCAAGGCAGCCCGACGACGGCGAACCTGCCTTCGGAACGGAGGATCTTCTGCAACGCCGCGCCGGCCGGCACGGGACAGTACTTCGAACCCGCGGCCGCGAGGATCTCCTCCTTCGTGCGGGCCAGATAGGAAACGGGCTCTAACGGCTTTCCGGGCCGCATTCGTGTCACCAGAGCGCCGTCAATCAGTCCGCGTTCCAGCG
Source organism: Sedimentisphaerales bacterium (assembly GCA_028277585.1). Lineage (GTDB taxonomy): Bacteria > Planctomycetota > Phycisphaerae > Sedimentisphaerales > Anaerobacaceae > Anaerobaca. Next base: position 398 of record JANQFY010000348.1, on the reverse strand, counting down.
CGAAGACCAGCAGCGCCGTCACGATACCGCCGGAGGAACTGTCATAACGCGCATCCTCGTCGATGGCGTGCCCGATGTAACTGCCCAGGTACCGCCCCAGGGCAACCTCCTCAGGAATGTCGCCCATCAGCGCGGCGGCAAACCGTTCAAAATCCATGCTGTGGCCGGGGCAGACCTCCCAGCACAGACCGCATTTCGTACACTTTTTCTTATCGATCTTTGGGACAAAATGACCCCGCCGACGGTCGATGACCATCTCCAGCGCGTCGCGCGGGCAGATTCCGGCGCAGGTACCGCACCCGGTGCACAGGCCGCGCCTGAGAACCTTGCGAATGGTAGTGGCTTTGCGTTTCACGGATTCGGACGAACTGTCGTTGAGTTCTTGATAAGGCGCGAGA
>JANQFY010000276.1 GCA_028277585.1 Sedimentisphaerales bacterium | reverse complement strand
TAGCAGGGCGGCGCTGGCTTCTTCGCATGTTCGTAGATGTAGCGCCGGATGCTCTTCAGGTCGTCGAGGATCAGCACGTACCGGTAATCATAGTCGATGTTGTGATCCAGGATCTCGCGATGAAGCGGGGCGATGTACCCGGTCGGCCCGTCCTTGGGTCCGCCTCGACCCGGCTTGCCGGCGAAGCCCCCGATGAACGAATAGACGCCGGCGTGCCAGACGCCGAGCCCCCAGTCGTCTTCATTGACCAGGGCGGCCCAGTTCTCCGTCCCCTTCCAGTGTTCCCAGCGGATCCCGCCGGGCGGGTGGTTCTGCTTGGGGATCTCCACGAGAGGTCCGCCGGCGAACGGCTGGTCGCCCGTGTAGGTCATCAGCTTGTGGTAGGGACCATTCGTGTAAACGGCGGGCAACTCCTGCGACCGCGCGCTGTACTGCGTCGTGTCACTGCGGGCGTTCTGCAGCCGCGAGCGGACCTGGACCGTTCTCCCCTCCAGGCGGTACCAGCACTCGAACGTGCATTGCCCCGGCTGGTTCTCCAGAGGCCAGTGCATCGGAATGCACTTGACGTAGATCTCATCCCCATCGTTGCGATGACCGATCACCTCCGAGCGGTTGTCGTAACAGTCGCCCGACTGAATCGGATTCCAGCCCAGCGCCGCCCACGATGGTCGGGGTTTCTTGCCGTTCGGTTCAAAGGGGTTTGGACCCGAGTAGAAGGACATCTGGACCTGTCGACCCCAGTCGTGGCTGTTGATCACGTTCTGCTTCTCAGTCGCATCCGCCAGATAGGTAACAGCCCCGCCGATCGTCAGATCGACACCCAGGCGAATCCGCCCATTATCCAGCCAACTCATGCGTTCGGCCTGCTCGGCCGCGGCGCCGGCCCACGCGCCAAACAGCACCAGCAGGCAAGCGGTCCAATTGACAAAGCTCTTCTTCATGGCGTCACCGAGTAGTCCCTCTTGTTGCGTACGCAACGCACGTCTTCTCGTTGATATCGAGTCCCATCCTACCGAACCAACACGGGGTAATCAAGGTACAAGGTTGTGCGTGCCTGCGCGACTCAGGTGAGCGGGGACGCTCGCCCTACGAACTCGTTTCCCCCAACAGGAAAGAAGGTTGACCCCACCAGAGCCTTCCCGTACGCTAGTACCATAGTGTGCTTTGGGAAGCTTATGACTGGAGAGGTTCTGACAATCCGGCGAACAAGCCAATGGCGTGGGGACCTCTCAATCCTCTGGAGATGTGAAGCTAGGAGTGTGAATGGTGGGTGATGCGAATCGCCAGCCTTGTCAGGAGCCAGCATTCCTCGAAGACTTGATGCGCATGTCGAATGCCCTCGAAGCACATTTCAGAGACATGTGCGATATCGAGTTCTGTATTCAACACGGGAGTATCTACATCCTCAACTGCAGGGCGGGGAAGCGAACGGGAAGAGCTGCGATCCGTATTGCCACCGATCTTCTGTTGGAGGGGGTAATCACTGGCGTGGATCTACTTGAACGTATTAGCCTGCGCCATCTTCAGGACGTTCTGCGCCCGACTCTGGAGCTAGGAAGTCAGAATGATGTCATCGCAAAAGGTCTCCCCGCGAGTGCAGGTGCTGCGACTGGCGTCCTGGTTCTGAACCGAGACAGGGCACGAAGTACGGATTTCGCTGGGAAATCGTATATCTATGCGGTTGGCGCGGCTTCTCCAGAAGATGCCGGCATCATTGCGAATAGCGCAGGACTTATCACTTCCTTTGGCGGCATGACATCGCACGGAGCCGTGATGTGCCGTGGTATGGCCAAGCCGTGTGTCAGTGGTGCCAATGTTGCGATAGACAGAACACTGAAGGTGCTGCAGGCTGGCGGACGTAGTTTGGCTGAAGGATCTGATATTACAATAGATGGAACGGGAGGCGAAGTATACTCAGGAAGGGCAAATATCCGCGCGCCTAGCGCATACGCTGATGAGAGATTGTGTTTGTTACTCAGGGTAATCGATGTCCTCGCCATTGAGGGTCTCATACCGCAACACAGAATGGGGCATGCATGGCAATTGAGAGACATGCTTGTGCACAACATAGTGACTGATGAATGCAGACCGGATGTTCTCACAGCGAATCAGACTCGGCACGAACCAATCGGTGCACCAGTTGCGTTCTCCCCTCTCAAGAAGGGCGCTGCCGCGCGGTTGCTCGCCGAGATGGAGCAGTGGCATTCGGCATCGGATCATCGTCTGATTTGGGAAGGGTTGAGGATCAGCCTCTTTCGATGGCTTGGTCGCCATGTCGGCGTGGGTAGGCATTATGAGTGCTATCGTCCATTGTTTGATCCCGAGCAGACGATCATTTCAGAACGGACATCAGTTCAAGTCCCAGGTGACGAATCGAGAGTGCAGACGATAGGCGAGGAGTTCTTCAACCTGAATCATTACATTCCTCACTGCGTTGAGATCAGCACGATTCGGATCTATGCGACCGTTGCGTATTCAGAAGATGGCACCCACTGGAGGATTGACGGGACCAATCCAAGGGGCGAGAAACTCAGAGAAGGCAGCAAGAATCTGTTAGCCCTTAAGGTCATTGTGAATGATGCTCTCGTGGCACTAACAGATCTTCCGGTTCTCTACAACTACATCAGGAAGAAAGAGTATTTCTGGGGCTGGTACAGGGGGCACGGAGTGACGCGACATGACATAATCCACTTCCTCGGGGGCGGTGATGTGACCGATTCTGCCAGAGACCATCTTACAACTGCATGTCGTGACGCCGGTCTCATCTCATCTTCTGGCGAGGTTACTGATGTGGGCTATTCATTGCTGAACAAGACTACTGTGATTGCGAGGAGGAATGTAAAAATTTGCGCGGGAGAATAGGACCATGAATCAACAAGCAATAGAGAGAGTTCTGGCGAACAGGATTCACAATATAGACCATGTCGTAGTGGAGGTCGCCGAACGAGGAATCGTAGAGAATTCGGTTGAGGGCGATCGCTTCGAAGACCTTCGAACAAGACGCGAATACAGAGACGTTATAATAGGGGAGTTCTACGAGACCTACTTTCTTCCAGATAGGCACGAGTTTGACTGGCACTTGCTGAGTGAGTTGGTGGAGGGCTTGACAGAACCGAATACGGTGAGCTTTGTCAAACAGGCTGCAGTTGGAGGTGTTGTCGGGGCGGCTGCTTGGGAAGTCTGCAGAACGATTCTGCGAGCCATCGTTAGGGCCATGCGTTCCGCCTCCTTCTCAGATGAGCGAATCGTGCCCTATGACTCCATGCTGGTAGATGCCAAGAAGATAGAGAAGTTCTTCGATTCCAGGGATTCGGCGAGAATCGCAGAAATTGAAGACTCAACCGGTGTTGCCAGAGAGAGACTATATCCTTTTCTCAAGTTGATGGGTTTCACCCATCAACGAAGGAAGCACAATTGCCTGTGGTGTACTCCCGGTTTCTTCCCGAGAAACGCCTAGTCTTGTAACGATTGCTGCTAGGTTGTTGCCGTGTCGTCCTGTTGGGTTTGGCCGTTGTCTTTCCACATGACTGGTGTGGCGGTGGCGAACCAGGCGATGGTGGCGATGAGCATGATCCACTTGACCTGATCGAGTTCCATGCGGCCGGCGAGGAAGAGGATCGACGGGGCGATCAGGGCGATCAGCATCAGGGGCGAGACGATTTTGAGAATGGAACGCATTGGTTATTCTCCCGTTTATCAAGCCGCGGCGGGGCGGATCTTCTTCTGATAGAGCTTGCTCAGGACGACGTACAGGATGGCGGCGACGAACCAGCCGGGCAATGAGACGAAGTAGATCTGCACGCCCGCGTACTTGACGAGTATGTAGGCTGTCACCAACGTCACAAACCAGGCCAGGAAGGCCGCAACGTTGAACGATTTGCCGCTCAGTTTGGCGTAGTTGCTCTGAAGGCCGAACTTGCGGATCAGCCAGAAGTCGACGAAGATCACCGCGCCCATGGGCATGAGGACCAGGCCGTAAAGGGCGACGAAGCCGAGCAGTTTCATGGCGATCAAGGGGAACATGCCCGCGATCGTTGCGATCGCACCGGTCACCAGCGTCACCTTGAAACGCGAGAGTTTGGGCGCCAGCGCCTGGAACGCCAGCCCCGCGCGATAGATGGTTGGATTGGCGGTCGTCCAGCCGGCGATGATGACGCAGAGCAACCCGACCAGGCCGGCCGCGTTGTGCGCCAGCGGGCCGGGCAAGGGGGTCGGGACGCTGATCTTCTTGTCCTCTTCTGCGATGGTCCCGGCCGCGACCAGTTGGTTCTCGATCTCCATCGCCTCGCCGATCAACTCGGCCGTCAGCGAGGATTCCTCCAGCGATTGCTGGGTGTACTTGCCCGTGGTGTGCTCGGTCAGCAGGTCGATCATGTACTGGTCGGGATGGGTCTGGTGCAGTTGGAAGGCGAACAGCATCGCGGCCGCCATCCAGGCCATGAAGTGACCGACGTACATGCCGGTCCCCGACGCTGAGCCGTACCAGGACTTCTTGGCGAAGCGGAAGACGGACAGATCGCTCATGCCGATGTGCATCGCCATGTTGCAGAACCAGGCGAAGAACATGACGTGCCAGAACGTGAACTTCGTCTGGCCAGGCAGGGGTTCACCCCCTTTCCAGATGGTGGTTTTGCAAAGGGTCCACACATCACTGGCTGAACTGACTTCGGTCCCGGTGGCGGTGATGAACTGGCGCAACCCGATCAGGGCGAACGCCAGGAAGACCAGGACCATCCAGGGCGCCGCGATATTGGCGAACTTCGCGACGGTCTGGTAGCCATACGCGGCGACGATGGCGATCAAGCCGCCCATCACCGCGACGGCGACGACCCAGCCCACGCTGTTGGGATAGAGATCGTTCAGGGCGGGCATGGGGAACTTGAACCAGACGCCCAGCGCGGTCGCTGAGACAGTGACCATCGCGCCGGCCAGGAAGCAGAACATCACGCCGTTCGCCAGGTTGTAGAGGATCACGAGCCAGCGGCCGCAGATCTGCTCCAGTTGGTAGTACAGGGTCAACCGCGCCCGCGTGGCGATCGGGGCGCAGAGGAACATCCAGCTCAGCACCGCCAGCGCGTTGCCCACGATCAGGCCCACCACCAGATCGAACGCACTGGCCCCGGCCGCGACGAAGAGTGGGCCGATCATCAGCTCGGTGCCCGCGCAGTGCTCACCGGCGTACATGCCGATGAAGCTCTTGAACCCGAGCTGGGCGTTCTTCGGGACCGGCTCGCGCTCGAACTCGCTGCCCGCTTGCGCTTGCTGTGACTGTTGTTCTGTATCCATAGCGTCCTTTCTGGCAGAGGTCCCCGATGGAGGCAGGTTCTAAGCACGCTGGCTCAGCACGTCTTTCTCGTACGCCTTGGTCTCGGCGAGCCAGGCCTGTCCGACCGGGACGTCGGATGTCGCGCAGTAGTAGTCCCAGACGGCGCCGTAGGGCAAGGTCTTGGCCTCTTCGAGCAGGGCCAGCCGGGACGTGAAGTCGCCCTCAGCCTCGGCTTGGCGCAGCGTGTTGGTCGGCTCGAGCAGGGCGATCAGCAGGGCCTTGATCATGCTGCGCGTGCCGATCACCCAGGCGGCGATGCGATTGATGCTGGCGTCGAAGAAGTCCAGGCCGATGTGCACCTTCTCGAACATGTCCAGGCGAACCAACTCCTGAGCGATGGCGAGCAGTTCATCGTTGAGGATGACCACGTGGTCGCTGTCCCACCGCACGGGCCGGCTGACGTGCAAGAGCAGTTCCGGCACGAACATCAGGACGGACGAGAGTTTCTCCGAGATCATTTCCGTTGGATGGAAGTGTCCCGCATCGAGGCAGAGCAGCGTCTGGCGTGACGTGGCGTAGCCCAGGTAGAACTCGTGCGAACCGGTGGTGTAGCTCTCGGCGCCGATCCCGAACAGTTTCGATTCGACCGCGTCGAGATGGACCGTCGGGTCGAGCTTCTCGGCGAAGATCCTGTCCAGCGAATCGGCCAGCCGCTCGCGGGGGGCGAGTCGATCGATCGGGATGTCCTTGTACCCGTCAGGAATCCAGACGTTGGTTACGCACGGCGTGCCCAGTTCGGCGCCCATGTACGCGCCGATCTTGCGACAGCAAATGCCATGCTCGATCCAGAACTGGCGGATGTCCTCGTCGGCGCTGGAGAGCGTGAAGCCCGCGTCCGCCTTGGGGTGGGAGAAGTAGGTCCCGTTGAAGTCCATGCCCACGCCGCTGTCCTTGGCCCACTGGACCCAGGAGGTGAAGTGCTCGGGCTCCAGTGCGTTACGCTCGATTTTGCGATCCGTGTCGAGGTAGATCGCGTGGAGGTTCAGCCGGTGCCGGCCCGGGATCAGGCTGAGCGTCTTGTCCAGGTCGGCGCGCAGTTCGTCCGGCGTGCGGGCCTTGCCCGGATAGTTGCCCGTCACGGCGATGCCGCCGTCCAGGCCCGTGTCGGGATTCTCGAAGCCGCCCACGTCATCGCCTTGCCAGCAGTGCAGGGAGATGGGAATCGTGCGCAGTTGCTCGATTGCCTTGTCGGTGTCGACGCCCAGCTCGGCATAGCGCTGCCGGGCCAGTTCGTAGGCTTGCTCAACGGCTTTGGTATGGCTCATTTCTGTCCTCTGATGGTGACATGGGTCCCAACGTCTACTTGTGCTTGAGTGGCTACTTCGGTCGGTTGATGATCAGGTCTTTCTTGGCGGGCAGTTTCGGGAACGGGGCGTGCGGCTCGGTCTGGTACCAGTAGGCGACTGAGGACAGATCGTCCTTGAGGGGCAGGTAGCGCCCGCCGTCCTGCCAGCCCAGCGCCTGGATGGTGACGCGCAGGTCCTTCTCAAAGCGGATCGGGTCCATGATGTGCCAGCGGTAGAGGCCGAAGCACGGCTGCTTCTCCGAGAGGATCACTTGCGGCATCCCGGCGTACGGCGTGTTGAAGGTCGCGTACTCGCGCGTGCCGGGTGTGTGGAAGCCGTACGAGCCGAGGAAGTAGTCTTCCGTGCCGGTGCCGCAGATCGTGGGGAACTTCTTGTCGCCGTCCATGAAGAACTTGATCTCGCCTTCGCCCCACCAGCCGGGCGAGTTCGAGCCCCAGGTCATGTAGGTCCCGACGTACTGGCCGCGGCCCTTGATGCCGTCGACGATGGTGTAGTCCTGCTTGTAGGGCAGGGGGTTGACGCGGCGGAACTGGGCGTGGAAGTACGCCATGTCGTCGGGGATGTGCGTAAGCGTGTAGTCGATTTGGTAGTAGAGCGTCATCGGCTTGGCGTCGATGTTGGTCATCGTGATCTTGCAGGCCTTGCGGAAGGGCATCAGCCAGTAGCAGTTAAACCCGCTGCCCGGATTGACGCAGACCGCTTGCGAGGTCACCTGGGTGTACTGGCCCATGCCGCAGGCGAAGAAGTCGCCGGCCGGGCACTCGACGGAAGGTTCCTTCTCGTCGTCCCAGTAGATCCGGAAGATGTTCAGACGATTGTCGCCGGTCGGGGTCATCCAGATGTGCTGGATCGCGCCGGCGCCCTTGATGTCGGCCATGAGGAAGGTCTGACCGGCCTCGATGCGCACCGAAGGCGAAACTTTCCAGGTCTGCCCCAGGTCGCGGGCCGCGTGGGCGCCGGTCCCTTCGGTCGCCATGCCGCCTTTGCCCTTCTCGCCCGTGAAATTCTCAGGGCTGATCGAGCGCGTCTTGGCGTTGGACAGTCGCGGCAGACTGCTCAGGCTCATGTTCAGCCCGTCGAACGAGCCGCCCGCGCGAAGCGGGGCGCCCAGAGCAAGGACAACGACCGCGCAGATCAACGCGGCGAACGGACGCGTGCGGTAACACCGGTTTCGCTTCATTTCTTCTCTTCCCCTTTCCTAGTTTATGTCACGTGCCACGGGTCACGAGTCACCCGCGACGGTTTCCAGAAGCTTCTCCTCAGCTTCGGCGGTCCAGAGCCCCTCGGCCAGGCACGCGGCGACCTCGGGCAGTTTCTCCTCGAGTTCTTCCAGATGCGTCAGGCCGAGTCCCTTGCAGGCCGGGTAGACGATAATCTTGCCGGCGATGCTGCGATCCTCTACGGCGCCGATGCCATCCAGCGCTCCATCCAGACCCGAAATGGCCGCGACACTGACGTTGGTGTCCAGCCGGCCGGACTCGACCTTGGTCAGGATCTTCCGCATGTCGTCCAGCGTTGATCCACTGGTGCCGATGAGGTACAGGCGTTTTTCGATATACGTGTCCAGATCGATCTCGCCGGAGACGGTCGCCGGGATGCCGGCGAAGATATTGATCAAGCCGCGCGGCGCCGCGTCCTGGACGGCCTTGGCCACCAGCGCCGGGATCGGCGCCATCAGGACGGTGTAGTCGAACTGCTCGTCGCCCGGGCCCTGCTTGGCGTTGTAGGCTTTGTACTCGATTCCTCGCTCTTCCGCTTGCGGCGTGGCGATCTTCGTCAGTATCGCGAGGCGATTGTCATCGAGATCGCCGGCGTAGACGCTGACGCCCTCGACGCCTTGGCAGATATTGCGCACGGCGTGCATCATGCCCATCGGGCCGCCGGCCCCGACGACGTCGATCTTGTCGCCGTGTCGAATCTCACCGGTCTTGGGGATGTACTTCATCGACTCGGCCGGGTCGGAGTCCGTGGTCCCGATGACGCGGATCCCGCCGTAGTGGACGCGTCCGAGCATCGTCATGACGGGGCGGCCGAAGCGACCGCCGCAGAGGACGATGTTCAGCAGGCCGCGCGAGGCGAGCTTGGGG
>JANQFY010000257.1 GCA_028277585.1 Sedimentisphaerales bacterium | reverse complement strand
ACGGTTCGAAGTACCAGCCTTCTTTGGTGGGCGTGACCGTGCCTGACCAGCCGTACTCAACCTTCGCCGTGTAGAATCCCCTGGCGTCGCTGACGACCGTGCCGGGCAGACCCGCCAGGGTGATGCCGGCGCCGCCGGCATTACCGGAAATCGTGTGCTCAATGATCTCGGCGTTGTAGTCCTGGCTCTCGAAGGGCGTCTTGACAGCCGCATAGGGCTTGGAACTCGGCGTGAACTTGTAGCCGTTCTTCTCCGGGACAACCTTGCCCGACCAGCCATGCGGTACGGAGACCTCATAGAAGCCGGCGGCATCGCTGATCGGATCGCCCGGCAGCCCCTTGAGGGTGACGCCCGCCAGATTGGTGGTGCCGCTGATCTTGTAGGTATAGACGCTGGCCGTGTAGTCCTGATTGGTTTGCGCCGACATAACGGCCGGATACTCCATCAACGGAGGCACGAACGAATGCCCCTCTTTCATGGGCGTGACAGTCCCTGTCCAGCCGTAAGGCACGTCGACGCGATAGGTTCCACCACCGGAAGTTACGATATTGCCAGGCAAGCCCTTCATCATGACGCCGTCGGCCCCGACCGAACCGGAAATGGTGAAGGTCAGTTCGTGCGCCTTGTAGCTCTCGTTCGTGTAGTCCTTGATGACCGACTCGTACATCTTGCTGGGCGGCTCGAACCGATACCCTGTCTTCTCACAGACGACCACGCCGCTCCAGCCGTAGCTGACCTTAACGCTGTAGCGCCCGTTCTCGTCACTGATAGGATCGTCGGGCAGGCCGCGCAACATCACCCCCGGCAGGCCGGTCGTTCCGGAGATCGTGAAGGTCAGCAGCGTCGCCGCGTAGCTCTCGTCAGTGTGGTTCGCCTTGACTTTCTGATAGACCCTCTGCTTGGGCTCGAAGACGTACCCCAACTTGACCGGCGCTACGGTGCCGGAGAAGCCGTATTCGACCTCAGCACTGTAAACGCCGTTTTCATCGGTCATTGGCGCGCCCGGAAGTCCATTCATCGTCACGCCGGGTAACCCTACGGCCCCGGAGATGACGAACGTCCTCCTTTTGATGACGATATTCTGGCCCTGCACCGCCGGAGCGAGCAAGAAGATTAAGCAGAGAACAATCACCCCACCCGATAATGCTTTATGTTGCCTTGCCATAGGTCAACGTCCCTTTCTGAAGTCGCAGATACGTCCCTCTACGACTTTCCCACATCTATCGGCGATCCCACGCCCTGGTTTAAGCAAAAACCGCCCCCGCGGCCTGCTACAACTCAATCCTGACGGGCCCTCCGATAGCCTTTACATCAATCACCTCCACCGTCTTCTGACCGCCGACTTCGGAGACCCGCAAGGCAATCTGCTCCTGCTGCGACCCCCCGGCGCCGTACTCCATAATGGCGGTCAGACGATACTCACCCACCGACACCTCGGACATATCCATAGCGCCTGAGAAGATACGCCGCTCGGTCGGCAGCATGTTGCCACTCTGCTGGTAAATATCACTGCTCAAGTTGATCCGCATCCGCACCTGACGTTCGGCTCCACCGGTCTGCAGAACCGCCGTACAGTCGGGCCGGACATGCGTGAAGCCGGAGTTGACGAACTCCGCCCGCACGAGATACCGCAACGGCCCGGTCTTGACAATGCTCAACCCCAGCGGCTTGATCTTCGGCGTTCCCTGAAGACCTCGGGTCGTCACATAGACGCGTCCCTCGCTGGTTCCAGCCGGCTGACCATCCGGGTACCTGCTCGTCAGATGGATTTTGGCATAGTGATTCGGGAATCGAGCCGCCGATTCGGGCAGCTTGCACCGAATCCTCAGGTTCTTCTGGGCATACCCGCGCAATTCAAACTGCTTCGGAGTAACCTCCAACCAGTCCCCGCAACCCAGTTCCTCGCCCTTGATCGGCTGGCCCTGCTCGTCATATACAACCGTCTGCCGCATTTCATCCGGCAAGAACGCCTGGGCGTCCACGACAACTGTCTCTTCCGTCGGATTGAGCACCTTGATTGTCGTGGAGCGCGTCGCACGAGGCATCGCCTCGAGGGTTTGCTCAACCGGTGTAAGCTCCAAGGCGGTCTCGAAGCGATTGTCGCGAATGCGAGGGTCGCCTTTGTACTCGATCTCCTTCTCAATCGCCCTGCCCCGTTTGCCATCCACATACAGGACCCCCTGGACCTTGTACTTGCCGGAGGGCAACTGCCGACCCACGTCCTGCTTCAGATTGAGCTTCACACCGGGGATAATGCCCGTATCCAGGAACTTCTGCTCAGTGATCTTCCGCCAGCGTCCGCCGCCCAATTGACGCGAGACCCGGGCGATGCCAACCAAGCGGGAATAAGTCCCGCCCGGATTGTCGACGCCCAGCGTCACCAGCGTCGCCGCCGGCGTCAATTGCTCCTGCGGGCGCCACGTCAGATCGACATCGACCAACTTCACTTGCTGTTGGAGCGGGCGCCCCTGCACGTTGATGATCACGGGAATCAGGAACTGGAGGATCACCGTGGCGAACTGCCCGGAGTCGCGTTCTTCCCGCGCCTTGGTCTGAGCCATCAGCGCCGCACAGTAGTAACCCCGTCTTCCCGGAGGCACCGTCACTTCCAGATCGACAAACTTGCGCTGCCGCGGCTCCAACTCGACGACATCTTCCTCGAGACGCAGCCAGTCTTGACACTGTCGCAGCCTCTGGATATCGAGGGTCACCGGCCCACCCAGGTTCTTGGGTCGCTCGATCTGCACCAACTTGGCCCCGTTCTGGCCCTGGGTGATCTGGGCGTCGGGTTCGATGATCTGGTAGATCCCGTCATGATCCTGCGTCATGCCGGTAATGCGGAGATCCACCTTCTCCCTGACGTTCGGGTTGAGATTCTCGATCACCAGGCGTCGAATGACCTTCTTGCCCGGCTGAACGCCCAGCTCGACCTTCATCGGTTGAACGATGAACTGGCCGAACGCGGATCCGCTGCCCAGCAGGACAACGGCGAGGATTCCGATAATCCAGGCCGCTCCTGGCCTGCGACCGGCCGAGCAACAAGGGCCTCGACCGCCCAAGAGGTTCGAATGAATTCGCATAGATCGACTTTCAAACAGCATTCTCATATCTCACAACTAAGATTACTGATCTCTGACACGTGGTCCACACAGTCGGTCTGACATCAATTATGCGGTTTCTTCCCTCTTCGGCATTCCCAATAAGCCACTTGTTCTGTTTCTCGCGAATTCCCCATCGAAACAACCCCCCAACCATTTGGTTCGCGCTGCATCGGAGTGTCACTTAGACCCCGAAGACTGCGCCGAACTAGATACTCCCCCATATTAACATCCAAGCCTCGGCTTGTCAACACCTAAAGCCCCTAGATTCTCATTTTCACAGCACTTAAGGGCAACAACCCGACCGCAAGACAAGCCTGCAAACTGGCCGATAAAAGCCCAGAAGAATCACGTGAAAACAGAGGCGATACCGCATCGAAAAGCCCCGCCCAAGCCCAGAGGGGCCCCGCCGACCCCAAACCACCCCAGAAAGAAGAAGAGGAGCGATGGATATCTCTACCCATCGCCCCTCTGGAATTCGCTACCCAGCGGCTACTGCAACCCTGTTATCCCAGCCCCAGGTCGGCAACTGGGAAGCACCACTCTGACCAGGGCGCCGTTTTCGCCAAGTTCTGCCGCAATCGGCTGCAATTATCTCGGGACGACTCTGATCGTAACAGTCGCAACCTGGACATTGCTGGTGCCACCAGGCTGACCACCGAGGTCGGCCTTCGCCAGCGACGCACAGACGGTCGTCGTGCCACCGGGGGCATCGATGTCGGCCGGGTTGACGCTGCAGCTGTAGTCGCCACCGATGGCGCCGGTCTTGGCGATCGAGCAGCTCAGGGTCACGTTGAAGTTACACTTCACGACCATGTCGGTGCAACCTTCGTACGTGTGGATGCTCTTCTGAGCAAGCTTGATTTTGAGCTTGTCTTGATCCTGAATGGCCACCCAGTACCCAACATCCATCACCACGGGGATCTCAGTGATTTCCATGGGGACGTAGGTCGTCGGCCAACTGTGCTGCTTGATTTCCCCTGCCTGAGCCGCCACGGCCAGCAGAGCAACCGCTGCCACTACAAAGAGACTTTTCTTCAACATCTTCACTTCCTTTCTAACTTAACCCTCGCTCCGAAACTGGCCGATAGGGCCCCTGGAGCTAAACCCAGTAAATCCGGTCAGGCACCACGAACGCCTGAGCCGCACTCATCAGCAGGCAACGCCAGATTCACCGACTCATTCGGGTCTGCCCACTCCCTACCCGATTAGCCGCGGCCCTGAAAAACCTAAATTCGACCTGCGATTTTCATTCCCACTTGGCACTTGGCATCATCATCGCCGCCCACGAGGGGGCCAAACCTCACTCGAACGGCCACAGGCGATCCTCAGCCTGCGAGATGCCCATGCGTCATCACCTTACCTCCTTTCTCCCCCATCCCAACTAGAGGGGGCCTCTACTGGGGATCGCACCTGTCCATAGGTCCAAGGCAATCTATATTCACATATGAATGATACCCACTTTATCACGCCCACCACGAGACCACCGCACAGCGACACACCTGGATCAAGGCCTTGCCATTATCCTAATCACCAGGGCACCGTTGTACCGCCCAGCCGGGCAGGCCGCCAAATTCGAAACACGCAACTGCAAATCGATCGGTAGTTCCACGCCGCCAGAGGGCGTCGGCTTGTGCGACTGGGCGATAACGGCATGCCCAGTTCCAACCGGAATCTGCTGCCCATTAATGGCAGCCACCTGATGCACCGGCCACATCGCCACCCCACTCTTCGCATGCTTAAACCCCTGAAAACCAGCGGCTATATGGTACGAACAGTTTGCCCAGATATGGGCCGTGACCTGTCCGCCGACCTGAGCCGTCCCAGGGCCCCAAACCGTGCCAACATTCAAAGGCACGCGAGGCACAGAGACCTTCACGAAGGGCAGGGCCGGGTTGATGGCTGAAGCGTCTTCAGCCGCCACCAAGCACCCGAGAACCACCACACAGATCTTTGCCAGATTCTTCATACTCTTTGCCCCCCAACCATCAGCTGCACAGAGCCCAAAACGGCGTCTGAGCACTTCTTCACCTGGCAACGGTGTCCTTCCAGTAGCCAAACTCACTCAATTGCCTGAGAGCACTCCTCAACCCCTCAAATGCACCGGCGCAACCCGAAAACCTAGCACCAGGCACACATCTCGCCTAACCGAGAGAAATGAGAATCCGTGCGGAAAGAGGACTCTGACGCCGAGCCTTTTCTTACCCTCCTCACTTTCTCACTCTCCTTTCCATTGGTCCAATCCAGCAGACTCACAGGAATAGCCCACCACACACTAATGACCAATCACCCCAACTTAGCAAGTTTCCCTGTGTATGTCAAGCCTATTTTATCACGCCACTGGATTTTATTCAGACTCTGCATATACCTCATTTTGTGTATTTTACTCTTATTGATAGCCAATGTCAACGCTTATCTGCTTCAGTTTACCAGACCTTTCAATAATCCTGAGTGCAGAACTCGGAATACCTCGCGTGCCGTGCCACGAGAAGGTCAGACACGGCCCATCGAGTCAGTGGAAAGTCCGATAGAAAGGGGTCGCGTAGCACGGCCAGCGGCGAGCCCAGTACGCGCCAATGCGGAAGAAACCGCAACGCGAAGCATCGGAATCAGAAGACCGGAGAAGAAAACGCTCAAGGGAACCAATGGACTGAGCTTGCACGACTGACTGACGGCACCCCCACCACCGTCACAGGCGATATGCCCCGCAAGAACGGAAAGACCCACACTCCCGGGGAAGACCTCTGGCCCTGCCAGAACAACGAGTGCCCGAAGCACCTGATCTTGGGCGACGCGACGCCCCAAATGCGAACTGCCAACGATGCACCCGGTAGACCGCACACGACCGACGGTCTGACACGCGGACGCTGAGCGGGATGCCAGCGAGGGACCATGCAAGGAGGCGTGACGCCCCATACAACAACCAGATGTCCCACATAAGCTCCCCACCGCACTCCAGGGCAATTGTGAGACCGCACTACTGATCACTCTCCCAGACGAACTCGTTATCACCCATGAAGGGGCCGCGCAATCCTGAGTCAGTGTCGCTGCGCCGCCCGGTCGGATGACTCTTTGGATATACATGGAGGGGGTAGGGACGCTCCGCATCGGACGCGCGGTTCGATCTGAGGATTGTGAGTGGAGAAGACAACAGACCTTGCCCAGGTAACTTCCGCGGCGATTGTCCAGGGTCACCCACCCCGGCGGTCAAGAAGTGAACTCCCCGAGTAGGACTCGAACCTACAACCTAGCGGTTAACAGCCGCTCGCTCTACCGATTGAGCTATCGGGGAAATACGCCCTAAAACAAACATGACATCGGAGTCGCACCCGATGTCATGGTGGGATTATCGTCGATATGGCCGAGGATTTCAACAACTTTTCAAGATTTCTGTACGGATGCCGATAGGAAAAACACGGCCGGGCTGGACAAGCGCCCTGCCATCGGGTAACTTACCCCGTTTACGCATCTTGCGTCAGTGTTGACAGGCTCACCGAGGGCCAAGGCGCTCGCCTGGGCAAATGTTGGGTTCGCAGCGCCGATTCTGGGGAACAGCAGAGCGTTTCGGCGCATCTTATTGGACTTATGGAAATAGACGCCGATACGTTGGATACATTAGGTTAGCAACAGCATGGCCAGAGATATACTCAGTGTGGGGGAATACACGATCGTTCGACGGATCGGCAACGGAGCACGGAGCACGATCTATCTGGCCACGGACGAACTGGATGGCAGCACGGTTGCCCTCAAACGCGTCATCGTGGAGCGTCCCGAGGATCACCGCGTCATCGAACAGACCGAGACCGAGTACAAGGTCGCTCGCGAGATCGATCACCCCTACATCCGCAAATGCTTCCGGATGCAGAAGGTTCGCAGCATGTTCAAGGTCCGAGAACTGCTCCTTTCCATGGAGCATTTCGAGGGGAAAACACTGGAAGACACGACGACCCTGAGCTTGGGCGACGTTCTGCTGGTCTTCCGTATGGTCGCGACAGGCCTCAACGCGATGCACCAGCGAGGCTTCGTGCACTGCGACATCAAGCCCAACAACATCCTCATCAACAAGAGCGGCACGATCAAGATCATCGATCTGGGCCAGAGCTGCCGCATCGGAACGATCAAATCGCGCATCCAGGGGACGCCGGACTACATCGCCCCTGAACAGGTCAAACGCAAGTCCCTGACCCCCAAGACCGACATCTTCAACCTGGGCGCCACGATGTACTGGGCCCTGACGGGCAAGAACGTCCCCACGCTGATCCCCAAGAAGCAGAAGGCTGTGGGCCTTCTCGAGCCGGTCAAGTGCCACCCACCTCATGAACTCAAGAAGCAACTTCCGGTCGGGATCTCCATGCTGGTTATGGACTGCGTCAAGAACGACCCGGCCGAACGTCCCTCGAACATGGTCGAGATCATCTCCGGGCTCGACACAATGATTCACAGCATCTTTGGCGGCAAGATTAAAGCGAATCGGAATGCCTCAAGCAACAATCGATCTGCTTAACGACGGGATCAGGGCCAACCAAACCGATAAGCACCGTCGGGGAAACCTCGTCTGCTTACCGGACAGTGGGTCCGTAATCGTAGGCGGGGACATCCACGGCCATCGGCGCAACTTCGAACGTATCGTGACCTTCGCCAATCTGAGCCATCACCCGGAGCGTCACGTCGTACTCCAGGAGATCATCCACGGCGGGCCGGAAGATCACGCCGGTGGTTGCCTGTCGTACCAGTTGCTCTTCGACGCCGTCCGATTCAAGCTCGCGTATCCCGATCAGGTACACTTCGTCATGGGCAACCATGACACAGCCTGCATCAGCAGCAGCGAGGTGATGAAGAACGGCAAGGAGATGAACCGAGCCATGAGCGCGGCGCTGGACCGTCAATTCGAAAGCGCCAGCGGCAACGTCAAACTGGCGCTACGCCAGTTCCTCTTCTCGCAACCCCTGGCGGTGCGGTGCGGCAACCGCGTCTGGATTTCGCACTCGCTCCCGGCCGATCGTTTCGCCGAAGCGTTCGATCCCAAGCTCTTCAATAGAGAACTCGAGATTGGCGATTGCGAACGCCCCGGCAGCGCCTATACGCTGACCTGGGGACGCCGCCACAGCCAGACGACCCTGGACACCCTGGCGGTCAAACTGGACGTGGACACCTTCGTGGTGGGCCACCAGGCTCAACCCAACGGTTGGTGCCAGGCCGGCACGAATCTCATCATCCTGGCGTCCGACCACAACCACGGCTGCCTAGCCGAGATCGATCTGGCTCGTTCCTGGACCGCTTCGCATCTGGTCGACTACATCGTCCCGCTGGCTTCCATCTCCTGAGGCGGGAAAAAGCACTGGCATTCAACGCCGATTTGGCCTATCGTTCCCCCAACGCCCCGTTAGGGTGGACCATCGAACCAGGGTGAAGCCAGCGGAAACCGTCCGTTCCCTATGAATTGGTACGACTGCATAGCCTGGACTGCAATTCTCGCGCAGGTGCTGTTCATCTACAACGCCGTGCGCAATTATCGCTACGCGCTGGCCAAGTACCAGCGCCCCACGCCATCGGCCGTTCGCCCGCGCGCCGCCGTCATCATCCCCTGCAAGGGGCTCGACGCCGGCTTCAGCGCGAACATCGAGTCATTCTTCGCCCAGGAGCATGTCCCCTACAGCCTTCTCTTCGTGGTTCAGGAAGAATCCGACCCGGCCTACGCGGCGCTTCGCGAGATCGCCGACAGGCTCCAGTCGACATCAAACGCCCTCGACGTCCAAATCCTGATCGCCGGCCGGTCCCGTCACTGCAGTCAGAAGATCCACAATCTGCTCCATGCCATCGAGCACGTCCCGCCGGGGACGGAGATCCTGGCCTTCGCCGACTCGGACATCTGCGTGAACCGCGACTGGCTCAGCCACCTGACCTGGCCGCTGCGACGGTCCAAGCACGGCGCCACCACGGGCTACCGCTGGTTCATCCCCATCCGCAACAACCTGGCGACGCTGGGGCTCTCGGCCGTCAACGCCGGAGTGGCCCAACTGCTGGGCAACAACCGTTTCAACCATGCCTGGGGCGGCTCCATGGCCATCCGCACCAGGGATTTCCATCGTCTCAATCTACCGGCCCTCTGGCGAAACACGCTCAGCGATGATCTGTCCCTGAGCCAAGCCGTCAAGCGAGCCGGTATGCGAGTCGTTTTCGTGCCGGGGTGCCTGACCGCCTCCTACGAAACGACGACCTGGCCGAAGCTGTATGAATTCGCGCGCCGCCAATTCCTCATCACGCGCGTCTATGCCCCCGCCACGTGGTGGCTCGGCTTCCTCAGTAGTCTGGGGTCCGTCGTGGGACTCTGGGGCACCGCCGCCCTGGCCGGTTATGCCTGGAGCGTCGACGCTGAACATCGATGGCTCTACACCGCCGTGCCGGCATTCTTCCTAATCGGCCAGCTCATCCGTGTCATCCTGCGCCAATCCATGATCGTCAAGGTCTTTCACAATCGTGCCGCTTCCGTGCGCCCTGCCGTTATCGCCGACATCCTTGGATTCTGGTTCTGGTCGCTGCTGCAACTTGTCTTCATTCTCTCGTCAGCTTTCGGCCGCACGATCCGCTGGCGCGGCATTCGATACCGACTCGTCAGTGCAACGCAGACGGAGGTCCTCGCCGATTAGCTTCGGCTTGGCTCAGCGTCTCCCCTGCAATTGGCTTGTCAAGACCTGACGCTGTAGCGCGTGTTTTCTGTCATGGTCCTCCACCGGTTCACCCGGCGCCAGTTCGAACCGCACGCCGTGTTCAGGAAGGTTCGTCAGGACGGCGTCGAAGTAATCTACCAGACTGCGGTAGATCAGGAATTGCCGATTGCGATACGTCACTGGCGTCAAAAACTCAATACGGGGATGCTCGTCAGAGTTCAACGGCCCAAGTGACTCACTGGGCCAACGACCCGCATAGAGACGATAGAGATATGTCACCGACCTGAGATATGGGTCCGGCTTAGCCGAGGCGCTTTGCAGCGCGTTGAGCCGTCGCGCCAGTGACCCCCCATCGAGCATGAGGGGCTCCTCGCTACCCACCAGCATCACCATACTCTGTTGCGGCGTCAGGCGACCCCACCAGACCGTCGTCACGGGAAAGACGGACGCGAAGCTATCCGTGATGATCTCGAATTCGCGACGCCCCACCTGATTCAGCGCCAACCATTGACAGAACAGCCCCCCTTCTTGGAGTCGGGCGCGAACCAGACGATAGTGATCGGTTGTGTACAAATAACCCGCCTGGCTTTGCCAGGGAACGAACAGATCGCTCACGATCACGTCGAACCGATCGTCCGAGGCCAACAGCCAGTGACGCGCGTCGTCGACGAAGACCTCCGTACGCGGATCGTCCAACAGATCGTTGTTGGCCCCGTGGAACAGCGCGGCCGCCTCGACCACCTGAGGGATCAGTTCCACCGCCGCCAGACGCTGAACCTCCGGATGCAGGACCGCCGCCCCGGCGGTCAACCCCGTCCCCATGCCGAGGAACAACACATCCTTGGGCTCTGAATGGAGCAAGAGCGGCAAGTGCCCCTGGCGCACCTCACGGTTCAGCGAGCCAGCCGTGTCACCGTGCACGTAGTGGAGATTCTCCCGCAGCGCCAGCCAGTTCTTGGTCGGTTCGCTGAGCACATCGATCCAACCGTAGGGCGTCTCCCAGCGACGTATGACCTCGGCCCGTGAGCCTTCGGGAAGCATGTCCTGATGTCGCGACAAAACCGCCAGCCCCCCGATCGCGGAGCCGACCAGAACACCACCTGTCACCAGAATGCGGGCCCATCGGCCCTGGCGAAAGACCAGGGCGGCGCCAGCCAGATAGAACAGACCCGCGATGCACAGGGTGGTGGGCCATAGACCCAACAAAGGCATTAGAACGAAAGCCGTTGCCAGCGAGCCTACCGTCGCGGCGATCGTGTTGGCCGCGGTCAGCAGACCCACCGTGCGCCCTCCGCCGCTGCGCCGCGGCTGGGCGCCGTGCCAGGCGGCGGGCAGCAGCACAGCCAGGATCGTGACAGGTAGCGCAACGACCAGGACCACCAGGCCCAGAACCGCCGCCATGTGACCGGCGAAAGATTGGCCCGCCTGGAACTCCTTGAGCCCGGTCACGGCCCCGAAGAGGAGCATTGAAAGGGCGACCGCCGCCCCGCCGGCCAGACAGGCCCAGGCAACCACCGTCTCGACGTCGAACCGCCGAATCAGCCGCGGCGCCAATGCCGCTCCAAGCGCCAGGGCGCCGAGGAATACCGCCAGGACGAGCCCGAACGTGTACACGCTGTTGTGGAAGACCAGGGAGAACATACGATTGTAGAGCATCTCCAGAGCCAGTGTGCCGAAGCCGGAGAGCACCACAAGGCCAAACCAGAAGAACCGCGTGGCCTCTTCGGCCGACTCTGGTTCGCCCTCCGTTACCGCCATCTCCTGAACAGCCCCTCCGCGCAGACGGTGAATGCGATACGCGATCAGGCCGCACGCCACTGAGATACCGGCCGCCAGATAGCTGCTCTTGCGTACTCCGACGACGAGCAGCAATGCCATGGTCGCAGCCAGCACGCCAATCAGAGCACCGGCGGTATTGAACGCGTAGGCGACCGCGATTCGTCCGGCCGCCCGCTTGCCCTGGGGATCGAGGTGCTCGGCGATGAAGGGCAATGTCGCCCCGAGGGCGGTGGTGGCGGGCAAGAGCATCACGAAACAGACGACGGACCGAATCAGGGTCTGCACCGTCGGATTCGCATGGTTCAGGCCGGCCGCCAACGCCGGGGTTTCTAACAAGGTCAGCCACAGAGGAATCAGACACGCCCAACCCGCCGCGAGCCATTCGGCGACGGCATAGCCCATCAGAGGACGCACGCGGCGCATCAAGGCGGCGGCCAGCAGATAGCCGATCCCCATCCCGGCGAAGAATCCCCCCACGACGATGGAAGCCGCCTGAACGGTATGCCCGAAAAGCAGCCCGATCTGGCGCAACCAGGAGACCTGATAGATCAGACCGGCCGCCCCGGAACCAAAGAACGCCGCGAAGATCCAGCCATCGACGCCGATCACCGGCTCATTGGCCCCGGACCGAGACCGATGGCGCCCGGTTTGAGAAGTGGAGCGGTTTCGTCGAGTACCACGTTTTGCCATCTCGTCAGCTTGCCTCCAAGACAACCACGCGCCAGACGCCCACAGCGGACGGCCCGGGAAGGGCCGTCGCCGGCCCACATCGTACTGGGCTCAGGACGCTTTGTCACGCCCTATCGTCCAGAGCATAAGCGCCCGGAAAACCGGAGCTGTTTGGGTTCGCTTGGCCGCTTAGTTCTCGCTCCGGATTCAGGGTCTGCGGAAATCGGGAAATCAGGCAGAATCTCCGCAATAGTTAGACGCACCGTGCGACTGGCCCTGTGGTATGTGGATTGTCGGCGTTCAAGTCGATATCGCTGTGTGAAGACTGCGGCAATCCCCTTGAGTTGCCGGGCGAGTGCGCCTATAGTCATCTGAGTCGGTGGATGGATCTCGGGGCCCGCGCCCTTCGGAGCCGACTGGGCCGGTAACTTCGAGCTGTATTGGACGGACTGAATATGATCGAAGTAACGAACCTATCCAAGCGTTTTGGCGCTATCGTGGCGGTGGATGACCTGTCTTTCTCGGTTCAGCGTGGGGAGACCTTCGGCCTGCTCGGTCCCAACGGAGCGGGCAAGACGACCACCATCAGCATCCTCTGCGGCTTGCTCCGACCCGATGGCGGATCGGTTTCGCTGGCCGGCAAGACCGATCCAATGCGGCCGGAGGTCAGGGCCTCGCTGGGCGTGGTCCCTCAGACTCTGGCTTTGTACGGGGAAATCTCGGCCCAGGCCAACCTGGAGTTCTTCGGGCACATCAACGGCCTGACCGGACGCCAACTCAAGGACCGGGTAGCCGCCTGCCTGGAGACCGCCGGCCTGACCCAGCGACACAAGAGCCGTGTTTCTACTTTCAGCGGCGGGATGAAGCGGCGCCTCAACATGGTCTGCTCACTGCTGCATGACCCGGACATCCTGCTTCTGGACGAACCGACGGTGGGCGTGGACCCTCAATCGCGCAATCTCATCTTCGACAATATCGAGCAGCTCAAGAGCCAGGGTCGCACCATCATCTACACCACCCACTATATGGAAGAGGCCGAGCGGCTTTGCGACCGGGTGGCGATCGTCGACCATGGGAAGATCCTCGATCTCGACACGGTCGAGAATCTGATGTCCAAGCATGGCGGCCCTTCCCATATCGAGGCGGAGGTGGAGCAACCTCCAGCGAACGTCAAAGATCTGACCCAATCCCTGAAGGTCGAGAGCCTGGATCTGGACGGAACCATGTTGAGATTCCAGACCCCCGAGCCCATGCAGAGCCTGGCCGCGCTCAATCAGAGCGGGTTACGTTTCCGAACGATCAAGGTCGAGACCACGAACCTGGAAGACGTCTTCCTGAACCTGACCGGAAGGAGGCTGCGAGACTGATGAGTATCATCATGGCGCTGGCTCGTAAGGACCTGAAGGTCCTGTTCGCCGAGAAATCCAATCTGTTCTGGGTCTTCGTCTTCCCGGGCATGTACGCCCTGTTCTTCGGCGCGGTCTTCTCCGGGGCCGGCGACGGCCCCAGCAATATGCGCGTGGTCGTGGTGGACGAGGACGGCAGCGATTTCTCGGAGGCCTTTGTCTCGCGCCTGCGGGCGAACGAGGCGCTGGCCGTGCTGCCCCGCGCCGACGCGAACACGCCGGCCAAGCCGATCGACCGGACCGATGCGTTGGAGCGCATTCGCAAGGGCAAGGTCGCCGCGGCGGTAATCATCGGCGAAGGTTTCGGCGAGGGCTTTGCCACGTGGTTCGACACGAGCGATCCGAAACTTCAGATCGCCTCCGATCCGGGCCGCCAGATGGAAGGGGCTTACCTCAAGGGCCTGCTGGCCCAGGCCCAGTTCGAGACGATGGGCGAGCGCTTCGGCGACCGAGATTGGATGAGGGGTCAGATGCGGTCCTGGCGATCGGAAATAGCCGACGCCAACGACCTCGGGTTCGCCCAATCCCAGGTGTTTCTGAGCTTCTTCGACGCGATGGACAGCTTCCTCGTGGACGTGAACGACAACGTCTACGCATCCGGCCTCGACGAAGGTATGCTGAACATCGGCAATCTCAGCGTCAGCAAGGAACAGACGGGCGAATCACCGCAGGAAGGTTTCCAAATCACGTTCCCGCAGACCATCCTGTGGGGCATCCTGATGAGCGTCATCTGCTTCGCCGTCTCGATCATCAAGGAGCGGATGAGCGGAACGTTCGCGCGGGTGTGCATCGGCCCAATCGGCCAGAGCCACATCCTGGCGGGCAAGGGCCTGGCGTGCTTCGTGACCAGTCTCTTCGTGGTCGGTATGCTCTTCGCCGGCGGCAAGCTGATCTTCAAAGTTCAGATCGGCAGCGTGGCGCTGTTCGGTCTGGCCGCGACCTGTACCGCCGTTTGCTTCGTCGGCCTGATGATGCTGATCAGCACGCTGGGCAAGACCGAAGAGAGCGTCACGGGCGCCGGCATGGCGATCATCATGCTCATGGCCATGTTCGGCGGCGCCATGCTGCCGCTGTTCGTCATGCCCAGTTGGATGCAGCGTATCAGCCACATCAGCCCCGTCAAGTGGGGCATCTATGCGATGGAGGGCGCGATCTGGCGTCAGTTCAGCCTGGCCGAAATGCTTCTGCCCTGCGGCATTCTCCTGGCCGTCGGCGCCACCTTCTTCGCCCTGGGCGTCCTGATGCTCCGCCGCGCCCGGCTCTGAGACGTCGCTTCGTCAGATCATCCATACGGAGGCGAAGCGAATCGCCCGTATCTTCGAGTTCGAAGAAATGGGCGCGTTCCCTACTCCCGGAATTGGGCTGGTGCAGAACGAGCATGAGTTCCCTGGGAAGATTTTAGAGATCATGCCATGTCCCCCGTTAGCGGGAAGGATTCGGCGCCAATGGAAAGGGCCGGCGAATCCCCATCACCGGCCCTTCCGACAACACGTCTACAGGTCTCGCTACATGTTGAACTCATCCATGGGCTCGTCGTCCAGTGGCAGAGCATTCCGGGCCGCCTCTTTGAGGGCAGCCTCCTTGCCCTTCTCCTGGCTGTCCCCACCGGCGATCTGATGCCATGTGTGGTTCGACATCGCCAGGTCGTGCTCTTTCGATCGTGACAATCGCTTGCGTACGCCGGGGTCGGTTCGGCCGGCGCCGGTCTGAAGACCGCGCTGCTTCCCGGACGCCGAACCTCCCACCAGCGCCACGAGTTCGGTGACGATGGCGTTCATGGATTCGGCCTGAGCGCTCAGTTCCTCCGAAGCACTGGCGCTTTCTTCGGCATTGGCGGCATTCTGCTGCGTCACTTTGTCCATCTGCGTCACAGCGGTATTCACCTGGCCAATCCCCTGCGACTGCTCCTGGGACGCGGCGGCAATTTCGCTGACCAGATCCGTCGCTTTGCCGACACTGGTGACGATCTCATCGAGGATCTTGGTGACCTCCTCGGCAATGTCCACACCGTTGTTGGCGTTCTTGACCGATTCCTGGATCATATTCGCGGTGTTCTTGGCCGCCTCGGCCGAACGCATCGCCAGGTTGCGCACTTCCTCGGCCACAACGGCAAAGCCCTTGCCCGCCTCACCCGCTCGCGCCGCTTCGACCGCGGCATTCAGGGCCAGCAGATTGGTCTGGAACGCGATCTCGTCGATCACCTTGATAATGTTGGCGGTCTCGTCCGAACTCTTCTGAATCTGCTTAATGGCCGCGTTCATACGCGCCATGCCTTCGGAGCCCGTATCGGCCGAGGTGCGGGCTTCCGACGAGAGGACGTTGGCTTGTTGAGCGTTATCGGCATTCTGCTTGGTCATGGACGCCATCTGTTCCAGACTGGCGGAAGTCTCCTCCAGACCGGCGGCTTGCTCCGTCGCCCCCTCGGCCAGAGACTGCGAAGCCGAGGAAACCTGCCCGGACGCGGCTGCGACCTGCTCGGCGCCTGCCCGCAGCCCCTCGATAATGCCCTTCAGAGCCCGAACGATACTGCGGGTGATCACCAACGCCATGACGATCCCCGCAATGACGCCCACCACGCCCAACACGCCGACGTTCCGCTTCGTGGCGGTCGCGGCCCTGAGCATCGCATCTTCGGTCATGATGTGATCCTGAACGATCTCCCGAGCACTGTGCAGCAACTGGCGGGTCTGCTCCAGAGCCGGCGCCGTCTTGCGGGCATACACCTGGCGCGCTTTGGTCATGCCCGTCAGCGCGTTTGCGGCTTCCGCCCGCATGGTTTCGAGATGGCCCAGCGTCTCGTGCAACACCGGCAAGGTCGTCTCACGGAAAAGCGTCTGCGCCTCAGCCCGGCCCTGTTCGCCCCGCCCGATGTGTTGACAGATCCCAATCGCCGACTCGTGCAGCGTCTTGTGCGAGTCGAGCATTGCATCCCAGGCTCGTCTCAACTCAGCGTTGGCGCCCTCGTAGGCTTGTCTGGCCTCCGGCGTCTGAAGCCACTGGCCCAACGCACACTTGGTCGGATCCGTCTGCACGTTGAGCTCCGTCTTGTCTTCCAGAAACGCGTCTCGGACAACGTCGGCCCATTTGAGATGATCGACCATGCGCGCGGAAATCAAGGCGGGCAACTCGGCGTCGGCCTGTTGGAAGAGGTCGTCGACCTCAATCGCCGATTGGTGAAGCTTGCAGTGCGGCTCTTCGATCTGCTTGAGGATCGCCGCCAAGGCGGGCACGCGCTGTTCGGCTTCCTTGCGGGCGTCACTATACAGCCATTGGCCGAAGCCGCACTTGTGATCGTCAGTCTCGACCGTCAGCGTGGTCACCTGATCATCGGTCAACAAGGCGCTAACCTCGGCCGCCCAGTTGAGGTGATCCACTTCTTTCTGCGCCATGATGCGGTCCAGGGTATTCCCGTAGATCACCTCCTTGGCGTTACCTACCGTCTTGCCCATGCCGCTGAAGGACAGGACTACCGCCAGAGCCAGAACCGCCAGGATGACACTGAAACCCATCGCCAGCTTCTTTCCGACCGTCATGTTCCGAAACATAGCTTTACCTTTCACTGGAGTTCTCATCGCTTCCACGCGCCGGGCGTGTATTGGCGCGTCATCAGTTTCGCTTCCCCTGGCAGGCCTCGAATCAGAGCCGTCCCGCTGAATCGAATGCCTTCAGGACAATCCGGCATGCAGCAGTGCGTCGCCGGCAAGCACCTTGTCGATATCGAGAAGGATCTTCACCGAATCGCCGACCTTGCCCATGCCCAGAATGAAATCGGTCTCAACGGCTGAACCAAACTGCGGGGCTGGTTCGATGCTCTGACCGTCAACGTCCAGAACCTCCTGGACACTGTCGACCACGATGCCCGTACTGAATGTCCGATCGTCCTGCTGGATCTCAACTACAATGATACAGGTCTGGTCGGTCACCTCGGCCGTTTCCATACCGAACTTGGTGCGGAGATCGACCACCGGAATCACCTGGCCGCGAAGATTGATCACCCCCTTGACGTAGCCGGGTGTCTGGGGAACGGCGGTCACGTTGATGTACCCGATGATCTCGCGGACCTTGAGGATTTCCAAACCGTACTGTTCGTTGGCCAGGGCGAAAGTGAGATACTTCCCTTCTCGCTCCAGCAAGGCTCGATCACCGTACCTCTCGCTCTGCGCGTTCGTCTCGCTCATGATCGGATCTCCCAAAAAACTCTTCAAACACCTCTGCGATGCACATCAATAGCCACACCCAGCCGCGCCGAATACCGTCCTGGCGTGGGTGCCGCCGTTTCTCGCTTGCCTTGCATCAACTAGCCCTGGGGTCTCGCGTGCCCGCCCTAGGGAAATCCTAGGCTCCCTCATCGGCGTTTTCCCGGCGAGACTTAACGAGCCGCCCAGCATTTTCGCAGGAGTACCCCAGGGCCCTCCAATCCCATGCCCTCGGCTTCTTCAGTCAGTGGGAAATGGCAAAGGGCGGGCCAACCACAGGTTGACCCGCCCTCGAAATGGCAGGACTGCTTTCTCAACGGTGCGACCTTGGGTCGCAACGCCTTTGGAATTCACCTGAGCCTTAGAACTCCTTGTGCAAGGGCGCCCGGCGGCCGGCCAGGTAGGCGACCTCGGCGTCGGTCAGGGTTACGCTGTAGATCACCGCGTCGTCCACGCTGCCG
>JANQFY010000250.1 GCA_028277585.1 Sedimentisphaerales bacterium | reverse complement strand
ATAGGCGTGGTCGAGGAACTGCTTCCAGGACCGGTAGCGATCGTGCCCGAGATGGAAATGGACCAGCGGATTCCTGCGGGGTTTGACGGGTTTGTGAATCAGCGCCATATGGGCTTGCTTGGGGGTTCGTCCGCCCTTCTTGACATTGCACCGCATACAGGCACAGACGATGTTCTCCCAACTCGCCCCGCCGCCCAGGCTGCGAGGCACTACGTGGTCCAACGATAACTCACACGTAGGAAAGCGTTTGCCGCAATACTGGCACCGATTTCGGTCGCGCGCGAAGATGTTCCGGCGATTGAACTTCACCTCGTTGCGAGGCAGGCGATCGTAGAACAGAAGTCGAATGATGCGCGGCACCGCAATATCCAGGCTGACGGTGGCCACCCAGTCATGCTCATCCGGCTCGAACTGCCAGCGAAACTGACTGATATCGCACCAGCTCTTGAAATCGTAGTTGGCGTAGGTCCCCTCCTCAAAAGAGATCACTTCCGCCAAATCGCGACAGAGTAGGGAAAAAGCCCGCCTGGCGCCGATGATACGGATCGCCATGTAGTGCTTGTTGAGCACTAGGACGCTGCAATTGAGGCCTGATTGACTCTCGCCAAACATACTGTCCTTTCTTCGCAGGCTACACACTCCATCATACACCGTCAGGACAGGGAATGCAAGAACCGCGCAAGCCCCGATACAGAGCGCCATCGGCAGACGATTATCCCCTCAGGAAATGGCTTGCAGATTAGATCTCGATGGGAATTTGGTTAGAGGGGTCGAATCGGTGGGCGATACGCAGGATTGTGGGTCGCCGGCCCAGGCTGGGCGGGGGCCGCGACGGGAAGCGTTAGCTGGCTTTGGGCACTACGTTGGTCGCTCGGGGCCCCTTCTCGCCCTCGACGATGTCGAAGGCGACCGCATCTCCCTCATCCAACGTCTTGAAACCGTCGGCGGCAATACTGGAGTAATGAACGAAGATGTCACGACCATCAAGCGTCGCGATGAATCCATACCCCTTGCGAGGGTTGAACCATTTGACCGTACCTTCCGACATCTGACACTCCTCTGGGAGGGCCCTGGTGAGATGTGCCCCCGGCTGTGTTGTCCTCTACCCCCGAAGCAGGCGACAGGCCTTTCTCACCGGCCTGCGTCCGCCCTTGCCGTGCAAAAAGAGTGCTATTGCGCCTCCTGACCGGCCTCGGTCGATTCCGGCGCGACGCTGCTGAGATTCTCGCGCATGAGCCGGCCCATCTTGAACTTCACCGTTCGTTTGGCCGGGACCTCCACACGTTCGAGCGTTTTCGGATTCTGGGCGATTCTCGAGGCCCGCGTTCTGGTCTCGAAAACCCCGAAGTCCCTGAATTCAAGGCGGTTATCGCGACACAGCTCCTGTATGATCTCATCAAGAAAGGTCTGAACGATACGCTTCACCGACACCCTCTTGGCCTGCGTACGCTCTGCAATGCGGTCGATGAGTTCTTTCTTGGTCACTGTCGCCATACATTACCTCACTCGAAGGATAAGCGATTCAAAAACAGGAACCGGGTCATGCTCTGTCCACATCAGCGACGAGGCGGACTGCATGCTGCCTATCGAACACCCCTCCAGAACAACGCGTCGTCGCGCCATTGTCAAAACAACATTGGCGCGACACCACCGGAACGGAAAGGTCAAACGTATGCAACCCACTATACAATAAAGACTTCTATTCAGCAAGCACTTTTGGGCAAATTTTTCGGTCACAGCCGGCACCGTCGAATCCGCCCGGCCGGAACGCGGGATAAAGGAATACACGGTGGTTGACCGGGGAGCCGTTAGAAGGCATAATGCCATCCTTGCACCTGCGCTTTCTCTGGAGAAGCCCGGTTTCGGCCGCAAGAAAGGCTCTCCACGGTGCGTCAGGTGGCGTGATGCGTCTCATTCGCCTCCGCACGGCGGAGCGGAATTGCCGTGAGTATAGAACAGGACAGAGGTTCATGGCTGCTAGCAAAACCCCCAAGGCCCAGGACAAGAAGCCTATCGGCAAGAAGCGAGACCGGGCCGCCGAGATCGCCAATACCTTCGAATGGCTCATCACGGCGTTCATTCTGGCTTTCGTCTTCCGAGCCTTCGTCATGGAGGCGTTCCGTATCCCCACTGGAAGCATGGCTGACACCCTGAAAGGCGCCCATTTTCGTTTGCGGTGCCAGGAATGCGGCTATCGGTATGACTACGGCTTCGTGCCCAACCATCCCATGTACAAGCTGCCTCAGGACACGATTCCCCCGGGAGATGTCCCCGTCCAGCCCACGCGGTGCCCCTGTTGTGGCTACCTCGTGCCGTCCGGCAGCAGCCAGCCGGTCGCCAACGGAGATCGCATTCTGGTCCTCAAATGTATCTACCAGTTCCTCGAACCCAAGCGTTGGGACGTGGTGGTTTTCAAGAACCCGACGAACCCCTCGGAGAACTACATCAAGCGACTTGTCGGACTGCCTAACGAGGAGATTAGCATTGTCGACGGGGATATCTACGTCAACGGGCAGATCACTCGCCGACCGAACGAGGTGCAAAGAGAGCACTGGATGCCGATCTATGACCATGACTATCAACCGGCGCCCCG
>JANQFY010000209.1 GCA_028277585.1 Sedimentisphaerales bacterium | reverse complement strand
GCACCGACGATTTGCCTCTGTGGTGCTGACCCTGCTGGTCAGCGCGAGCGTCTGGGCCA
This sequence comes from Sedimentisphaerales bacterium, assembly GCA_028277585.1. Lineage (GTDB taxonomy): Bacteria > Planctomycetota > Phycisphaerae > Sedimentisphaerales > Anaerobacaceae > Anaerobaca. The sequence goes on along the minus strand of JANQFY010000209.1, from coordinate 19,910 downwards.
CGGCCCCTATCAAGCTTGAACTGATCGAAGCCAAGAAGATCTGGGACGAGGCGCCCCACAGCGCATTCACCGATCTGGTCCGGTTCGAGGGCGAATTCTACTGCGCCTTCCGCGAAGGTCGGGGCCACGTTTCTACCGACGGTCGGATTCGCGTGCTACGTTCAACCGACGGGGATGCTTGGAGTTCGGCCGCCGTGGTCTCACTGCAGGGCTACGACCTGCGGGACGCGCATCTCTGCATCACTCCGGATGGACAATTGATGCTGGTCGGCGGCGCCGCCCCTCGGAAGAAGGACAGCGAGAGTGCCCCCACCGGGTCGTTTGTCGCGTTCTCGAAGGACGGCACGGCCTGGACCGCTCCGGAGATCGTTGTCAAACCCGGCCGCTGGATGTGGTGCGTGACCTGGCACAAGGGCAAAGCCTACGGTGTGTCCTACAGCGCCCCCAACAACGGCAAGCACCTCGCGCTGCTGACAAGCCTGGATGGACGAACGTATGAACCGCACGTCCCGCGCCTGTTCGAGGAAGGCTATTCCAACGAAACCAGGCTCCGCTTCGTCGATGACGGCACGTGTTATGCCCTGGTCCGGAGGGATCGGCACGGCGACGATCCCAGCACCCCTGTGCTAGGCATCAGCAAAGCGGGGTACACTGAATGGCAGTGGCACGACCTCGGCACGGAATTCAATCGGTTTGGAGGCCCGAACTTCATCCGATTGCGCTCGGGACATTGGATCGCAACAGGCCGGATGCACCAGGGCGGCGCACACACGGCCCTGACCTATCTCGACGTGGAGAACAAGAAGATGACCACTCTCCTGCGCTTGCCCAGCGGCGGCGACACCAGCTACCCCGGCCTGCTGGAGCACGATGGCATACTCTACGTGAGTTACTACTCGAGTCACGAAGGCAGAACGAGCATCTACCTGGCGAAAGTGCGCGTCATCGAAACATCGAAAGACAACTCATGATGCGAAAGGAGTCGAGAATGAACGCGAGACAATCCATGATCGTACTGGCGGTGCTGTCCCTCATGGTCGCCGGGGCGAGCGTGCGGGGCGAATCCCTCGTCACTTCCGGCGCCCAAGTGCGCAAACTGGCCGGTGGGTTCAAGTTCACCGAGGGCCCCGCCGCCGACGGGAAGGGCGACGTCTTCTTCACCGACATCCCCAATAGCCGTATTCTGAAGTGGTCGCTGGATGGGACGCTCAGCACCTTCCGCGAAAACTCCGGCCGCGCCAACGGGCTCTACTTCGACAAGGACGGCAATCTCCTGGCTTGCGAGGGCGGCGGCCGACGACTGGTATCCCTCACCCCGGACAATCAGGTCAAGGTCCTGGCCGAGAAGTACGAGGGCAAGCCGTTCAACAGCCTCAACGACCTTTGGATCGACCCGGAGGGCGGTATCTACTTCACCGACCCCCGCTATGGCAATCGCGACGGCATGGAACAGGACGGCGAGCACGTGTACTACCTGACGCCCTGCCGGTGCAAGGTTCGACGCGTGATCGATGACATGGTTCGTCCCAACGGCGTGATCGGCACGCCAAACGGCAAACGGCTCTATGTCACCGACCATGGCGGCCGCAAGACATTCGTCTATACCATCGAGAAGGATGGTACGCTATCCGGCAAGAAGCTCTTCTGCGAAGAAGGCTCAGACGGTATGACAATCGACGCCAAGGGCAATGTCTATCTGACTACCGACGTCGTCGCGATATACAATCGCAAGGGCCAGAAGATCGAGACCATTGAGATTCCCGAGCGTCCGGCCAACGTCACCTTCGGAGGGCCGGACCGCAAGACACTCTTCGTCACGGCGCGCACGTCGCTCTACAGCATCGAGATGGATGTCAAAGGTGCGCGAACGCGCGTTCAGCCGAATAAGAAAAAGAAATAGGCCGCGTAGGGACTAACGAGCGAATCGACATCAAGAATCGCCGGCTGAATTCTCGTCGGCGCCGATATCGATGCGCCCGTCCATGATCCGCTGTTGGCCGTCCATGTCGTAGGGAGTAGCCTCCATCGATGCGTCGGGATCACCGGCATCAATGCACGGGGACCCCAGAAGGATGTGCCAATCGTGCTTGGTTGGGTCGACGAAGAGGGGATCGGCGTCGATATTGCCTTGGCCCCACTGGACAGCACTGCCGTCCTCGATCTCGACCGAAGACGCGCCGCCTTCAATGTTGCTGTAGGAGACGATAGCCGTTGACGACGATGTCATATCGATCGCGGGCCCGGTGTTCGCCTGATTGCCCCACACGATAGAACTCGCCATCGTTGTCGTACTGTTCTCCACAGCCAGGGCGCCACCGCGGACCGCCGTGTTGTCCACCAGCGTGCAGTTGGCGGCGATGACCAAAGGGCAATCGCGGGCGTAGACCGCCCCGCCCCGAGCTGTCGCGGTGGAGACCGCCAGATTGCCCGCGAACACGCAGCCGACCATCGTGGACGAAGCTTCCACCTGGGCCAAGCCGCCGCCTGAAGCGGCGCGGTTCCCTTCAAACCGGCAATTCGTCACACGCACGGACGAACCGCCGGAGAGGAAGACGCCCCCGCCCTGGGCGCTGGCGGCGTTGCTGACGAACGTACAGTTGGCGATTGAGAGCATCGCCTCGTTGGCGTATAGACCGCCGCCAGTGGTTGTTCCATCAGCACCGATACCGTCTGCGTTCCCACCCGTAATCGTGAAACCATCCAAAACCGTCTGGTCACCCACGCCATCGACGATCACGACGTGGATGCTGTTGTCGGTGCAATTTCGAAAGCCCGCATCGTTCGCTCGGAGGTCCCCGCTGAGAACCGTCCGATTCGCCACAAGATCTCTTTCGCTGGGATTAGCTTCCCCGCCGGGAAAGGCATCAGAATCGGCTCCGGCGAAACCGCCATATACGGCGACACCATCCGGAATCACGAAACTCAAGCTGCGATCGCCCGTCCCGCAGTCGGGAAGGTAGGTCCCGTTGGCCACCCAGACCTGATTGACATCCTCGCTCCAGGCGGCCGCGGCCAAGGCATCTTGCAGATCAACGAACGCATCGGCCCAGGTCGTGCCGTTGTTGGCGCCGCCGGCCGCCTCCTGGTCCACGAAGAGCACGCCCATCAACACCCCGCTGACAGCCTTACTGCGAAGATCGACTCCCCATTTGTTGTTGCTACCCACGTTGACAGTCAACGGCTCCCATTGCAGTACGTCGTCGCTCACAGTCAGCGTATAGGTGGAATCGCCCGGGATTCTGGAGATCGCGTAGATGCCCTTCTCATCGCTGGTGGTGGTGAATAGACCGCCTGCCCGGACCTCCGATCGTTGGGCAGCGACGGCCGCGCCGGGAACGGGGCGGCCGGCGGCGTCGATCACTCGGCCGCTGATGATCTGACCGGCCCCGTCGGGGTAGATGTTGTACGTGCAGGAATCGATCGCGTCGAAGGTCGGGTAGGTGCCGAAATCGGGCAGGTTGTACCAGGCATCCGAGCTGCCGGCCCAGCCGAAGTTGATGTGGTGATACAGCGTCGTTCCGATGTACCCGTAGCCATCGGCGATGACGGCATGCCCACTCTCATCGTTGACGATGCCAAGTCCGACAGGCAAACGGGCATCGAGGTTGGCATTGATCATGTTCCACAAGTGCTCGCCTACGTCGGATACGGCTCTCGTGTGAGCGTCACCGTAGCCAAACGTGCTCACGAGCGCCTCGGCAATCGGTCCGAAATAGGCGGCCGAGCCGGACGCTTCGTAGCTCATGTTCGCCGCGATTCCCACGTCGTAACACAGCGCGCCGATGGCCTGGCGATGCTGGGAGGTCAGTTGAGCACAGTTGGCCCAGGGATCATCCGGCATGTAGTCCCATCGATAGGGACCGCCCTGTCCATCGCCGCCCCGGGTGACGGCGTACTCTTCGACCCCGTCCACCTCGATCGTGAATCCACGGGCTCCGACCGAATCGACGGGATGTCGGTGATACAGCATGATCTGTGCGATGGTCGTTGCGACACAACCGCACGGATAATGGTTCGGCGTGTAGTAGTTGTAGCAGGTGGCGCCGCAAGCGCCTGATTGAGACCAGCGACTCTGAATAAGCGGCGCGATCCGGATGTCGGAAATCGGATCGGCGCTCAACAGCGAGACCGCGCCGGCAGACGACTGGGTCAATCTTCGCCAGCGCCGCTGTTTCGCCTGACTCGCGGAAGACTTGCCGGCCTCTTCCGAACGCCTCCGGATCGCGGCATTGCGAGTGGACAGGTCCCTCGAGACCAGAGCCCCAAGCGGATTCTCAGGAGAAGGATCGAACGTCCCCTTCTCGGAATAAGCGATGATGGGCTCGATCCGATCATCCGCAGAGACAACAACGAAACCGGCAGGCTCCAGAGCCACGACATAGTAGGCGGCCGCGCCGGTCTGATCAGTATAAGGTGTGACAGCGACAACCTTATCGCCCAGAGCAGCCCCAAGCGGGCGTGAATCGGCTCTCAGCCACCGTGCTACCGCCTTTCCGGCTTGGCCGGCCGTCGTGGATCGAGCCCACAGGGTCGGGGTGCCCAGAGACAGCACAAACGCAAGGGCAAGAGAGGCGGATACGATCCGCTTCATAGTACGGTCCTCAATCGACTGACGCTTCGTGGGACGACTCAAAAGGTGGGTTTCCAGTTCCGCAATCTCTGTTCCCACACCCTCACGATCCCAACGGGGGATCTCATCTGCAGGGTAAGAAATACCCCCAAACACTCATATTATAGCCCCGGGGGACCTCTCGAACAAGGGCAAAAAGCAGGTCCCCGGCACTCGGCGGCGCTCGCCCCTTCATGGAACGAACCCACACCCCGGCCCGTAAGTAGGAATGAAATAGTCCTTTACTTGGTGCGCCCTGAGACAGCGACGAACTCGTTCTGGTCAGCGTCAGAAAGGAGAGACCACATGAAGGCTTTTCGATTGCACTCCACAGCTCATCTATCGACCATCGCGGTTTTCGTGATCACAGCAACCCTGTCGGCCCAACCGGTTGATCTATCCTGGACATTCGGCAATGTCGGTTCCTCGTCTTATCGCCTCGATAGCTTCGAGCCGGCCGATGCTGAGTTCGGCCCCATCGGCAGCCAGGATCCGACCCTGCCGCTGGAGGTGGGCAAACGCTACGAGGTTGTGGTCGTCAACTTCGTCCCCCACCCCTTCGAGGTCCTTGCAAAGGCGTCGGCGGCCAGTCAGGACAAGGTGCTTCTATCCATGGGCGGCTTCGTTGGTTCGTTTGAGGCAGACCCGGCTGTCGGCTGGGAAGACGATGGTCAGGGGACCGTACGGTTCACGCTGACAGCCGCCCTGCACGAAGCCATGCAGGAAAGGGACCGCGTCCCGGGTTACCGATGCCGGCCACACCTGTTCAGCATGCGCGGCGATTTCGCTGTGACCGGCCCGGCGGTGGCCGAACCGATCGGCCCCTCGGCTATCCGCATCGATCTGGAGACCATCGCCGCCGGCCTGACTTCACCGGTCGATCTGGTACCCGATCCCCGGCAATTGGACCGACTCTATGTCGTCGACCAGGCCGGGCTCGTACACGTCATCGATCAGGGAGTCCTTCAGGCGACCCCGTTTCTGGATGCCCGCGATCGCCTCGTCCAACCGCTCGGCATTCTTGGGACATTCGATGAGAACGATTTCGACGAACGCGGTCTGCTGGGACTGGCCTTCCATCCCGAGTTCGGCGATCCCGAGGGCCAAGGCCATCAGAAACTGTATACCTACACGAGCGAACCGGTCAACGGACCAGCCGATTTCACCGTCGACTTGGCCCCTGACCCAATCAACCATCAGACCGTCATCAGCGAGTGGCAACTGGCCCGCGGAGGGGCTGTGGTCTCCCCGGCTTCAGCCCGGGTGCTGCTGCGCATCGATCAACCCCAGTTCAATCACAATGGCGGTCAACTCGCATTCGGCCCCGATGGCTATCTCTACATCGGTCTGGGCGATGGCGGCGCCGCCAATGACGTGGCCCCGGGACACGGGGACCAGGGCAACGGCCAGAACATCGAGACAGTCCACGGCAGTATTCTGAGGATTGATCCCCTGCTGCCGGAGTTGACGCCGCAGAGCAGGGATTCGGCCAGCGCCAACGGCGCCTATCGCATTCCCTGGGACAACCATTTCGTAGGGATCGATGGCATCGATGAGATCTACGCCTATGGGCTCCGCAATGCGTATCGTTTCAGCTTCGATAGACTCAGCGGCATGCTCATCGTCGGCGACGTGGGCCAGGACAACATCGAAGAGATCAACATTGTCCGCAAGGGAGGTAACTACGGCTGGAACATAAAGGAAGGGACCTTCCAGTTCGATCCCGAGACAGGTATGGTCGGTCCACCCTTCGAGGACCGCCACCTGATCGATCCGGCGGCGCAATACGACCACGACGACGGGCTTTCAGTCATCGGGGGTCACATGTACTATGGCGCTCAGGTCCCGGCGTTGCGAGCACTCTATGTATTCGGCGACTTCTCACGCGGATTCGCCGCGCCCGACGGACGGCTTCTCACGGCCGATCTCTGGACGGGTCGAATCGAGGAGATGCTGATCGGCGCCGAACAGCGCAGCCTGGGGCTCTACCTCAAGGGAGTCGGCCAGGACCACAGCGGCGAGATCTACTTCCTCGCCAGCACGGCTCTGGGCCCCTATGGTGACACAGGTGTGGTCCTGAAGATGGTCGCACCTGCCGAACCGTCTCAGTAGGACCTCAAGACTCGGGCGACGTGACTGATTCAGCCTCCGCCGCCTAACCGAGCAGCGCCGCTGAGAGGCTAGGGTCTGCGCCACAATACGAGGACAATGGCCAGTCGGGGGCTAGCCAGAATCCAGGAGACACAATCGGAATCTCAGTTGGCCGCCGCCAGGGCCGCGCAGATACCCCCGATACACATTTCGACGGCGATCACCGTCAGGAGCAGCCCCATCAGGCGTTCCAACGCACTCAAGCCCCTCTCGCCCAGTAGGTGGCCCAGCGTCGGGGACATCATCAGGATGACGCCGTTCGCCAGCCAGGCGGCGAAGAGAGCCAGCAACCAGGCGGGCCAGCGAGCCGGTTCCTGGGCTACCATCAGAAGCAGAGTCGCCACCGCTGAGGGCCCCGCCAAGCAAGGGACAGCCAGGGGCACGATCAGAGGTTCGCCCTGCGGGAGCCCTTTGATGATGTCAGCGGCCGAACTGAAGATCATCTTGATCGCGATCAGGAACAAAATGATCCCACCGCCAATCCGCAGCGCGGGTTCAGAGATATGGAGCAGCTTCAGTAGACCGGGACCGGCGACGAAGAAGACGATCAACACGAGTAGTGCAATCAGCAGTTCGCGCAGAATAACCGGACGGCGCCGTTCGGCCGGAACGGTTCGCAGAACGCAGAGAAACACCGGGATGTTCCCGAACGGGTCCATCACGAGAAACAACAGTATAGCAGCGGAGACCACCGACACAGGCGTCGCACCTTTCCTCTTGAGCAAGCCGATTCATAAAGGTTCCCAGATTGGGCCGCATCATAGGAACCGGCCTCGACTTCGTCAAGCCTCCAGGTGCGTAGAAAGGGCGCTCCGCAGCGGTCCGAGATCAAGCTTGCTTGTGATGCCAGTCACACCCGTAGTTGCCGATCTTGTACGCCTCCATACGACCGCCTTGGGCCGCATCCTCGGCCCGGGCAAGAACGTCGGTGACCTCGTCAGCCGTCAGTGGTGTGAAGCGACGTGCTATCGCAATGTCCTGCCGCAGATTCTCTCTCGATTGGATACCGCATACCAGAGACGCGATCGGAAGCGAGAGACTGTAACGCCGAGCGAACTGCGGGCTGATGCCCAGCTCTCGCACAATCCGGCCGTTCTGCGCCGCCAAGGCCTTCATGCCGATCACGGCAATGCCCCGCTTGTGGCAGACCGGCAAGACCTGATGCTGAAAACTCTCGTAGTGCGCGTCCAGAACGTTGAGCGGCATCTGAACGGCGTCCCAGTCAGAGGGCTTCTCGAGCATCGCCAGGTGAAACTTGGGGTTCTTGTGACCGGTGAAGCCAATGTAGCGAACTTTGCCTGCCTGCCGAGCTTCCAGCGCTGCTTTCATGGCGCCACGATCCGGATGGAAGATCAGTTCGGCATCGTCGTCCCATTTCATCCCGTGGAACTGCCACAGATCGATCCGGTCCGTTCGCAGACGTCTCAGACTGTCCTCCAAGTGCGCTTGGGCGCCGCGATAGCCCCGTGCACAGACCTTGGTCATCAAGAACACCTTGTCGCGCCTCCCGTTCGAGGCCAGCGCCCGCCCCATCACCTCCTCGCTGCCACCGTCATGATAATCCCAGCAGTTGTCGAAGAAGGTCAGCCCTTCGTCAATCGCCTCGTGCATAATAGCGATCGCTGCGTCCTTGTCCTGGACATTGCCGATGTCCCAGCCGCCCAGCGCCACAATCGAGACGCGCTGCCCCGTGCGCCCCAAAGGCCGCGTGGGAATCCCCATATCACTCGCCTGTTGCTCTGCCAGGACACCTTGCCCCAGCGCCAATCCCGCCAGTGCCCCCTTCACGAATTCGCGTCGGTTCATGCCTCTCATGGTCAAGCCTCCCGATCTCAGGATTCATGTGTGTGCACCTGTCGCCAGGAACACTACGAGCGTCGAGCCCGGCGGTTCCTCCAAACGGTGCATTGCGTCACCCAAGCGACGGGCGAAACATTGAAATCTCAGGCGTTTTCTGGTAAGACTCAGCCCAACATGAGGAAGGAAAAGGCAAGGTAGCATTCATTGGTGGACCACGCGGTGTCCTGGATACGACAAAACGTAGATCTCGTCATGTTGGGAGCGCTGGCGATCCTCGCCGTCGCCGGTTGGTTGTCAGCTGAACTGGTGGACGAGGTCCTGGAAGGGGACGCTCAACCCTATGATGAGTGGATCCTCAAGCAACTGCGGGCACCAGGGGACATGACCGATCCGATCGGCCCGGTCTGGGTCGAAGACATCTGGCGCGACATCACGGCGTTGGGCGGAGGTCCGGTGCTGGCGCTGGTTACGCTGGCGACCGGCGGATACCTGCTCATGGGCAAGCGCTACCGAACGGCGGGCCTGATGTTTCTCGTCACGATCGGCGGGCTAGTCGTCTCTATCCTGCTCAAGGACCTGTTCGACCGCCCCCGCCCCGAGTTCGCCTCGGGAACCAGCCACGTGATGACGGCCAGCTTCCCCAGTGGGCATTCGATGCTCTCGGCAATCGTCTACCTGACCCTGGCCGCTCTGCTGGCCCGGACGAGCCGCCCCTTACGCTTCAAGATCTACTTCCTGATCCTGGGCCTGACTCTGACCGCCCTGGTGGGCCTGAGCCGCATCTACCTGGGCGTTCACTATCCGACCGACGTCCTGGCCGGCTGGAGCATGGGGCTGATCTGGGCGTTATCCTGCTGGCTCGCGGCTTACCTCCTGCAGAGGCGCGGGCTGATCGAACAGCAGAAAGACACCATCGAAGAGCCCTAGCCTCGGCCCATTGGCGCTACCTTTCGCCAAAGCCGAAGGCGTAGAGATCGGCATCTTGCAGGACGAATCGCAGGCGAACCGGCGCACCCGCCAGACGTCTAACGTCTGAGCCGCCCTTCCACGCCACGACGCGATCTATGCTGTCTCCATACAGATCAGGGCAATTGGCGAGGCTGAATCCTGGGAATGCGCGTCCTTCAGGGTCCTCGATCTGCACGCGTACGCTCCCGGCCGCGGATGTCGCGAGATTGAGCGTTAGCCTGTCGCCCTGGAAGACGACTGGTTTCGTCAGGGCGCTTCCGCCTTTGAGCGAGGCATGCAGGGAGACGAAGCCATCCAGGCGAGAGGTGTAGCGTCTCGTCTTGACGCCCTGCCCCTCGTAGTAATAGCGCTCGTTGGCGTAGAGAGACAGTTCCCGCGAGGCGCCGGGCAGGGCCGACGCCGTCTCGACCAATCCCCACCAGATGTAGTTGCTGCGGTTGTGCCACTTCTCCGGAACAGCCCCGGGTCGGACATACGCTTCGGGCCAGCGACGGAACGAGAGCCCGTCGCGACTGCTCATGAACAGCCCCTCGGTCAGCGACTCGCGTTTGGGCAGAAAGCGCGTCGGAAACCCGATCAGCAGATGAGCGGCACGGTGGTACGGCATGATCTGATTCGTGTAGAGATGCTCTTGGGGAACGCCCGGGAACTTCAGCCATTCGGACTTGCCCCAGGTCGCGAAATCGCGCGAAGTCGAGACCTTGATATCACGACGTCCCTCGCGGAAATCACGGAAGTAGCACCGATAGTGTCGCCGCTCGGCGTCCCAGAACGCCAGGTTTTGCGAATCGAAGGCGCCTTCGGTCAGCACGGCGTCGTCGGTCAGCAGTTGCCAACGAATTCCATCGGCTGATTTGAACGCGAAGAGCTTCCCATGATCTTTGCCTGCACCGCGCGCCATTGCTTTGTACCTGGCGTCCGCTCGCGCGTCCGGATTCGTGTCCCTGAACGGGGTGAAGTTGTGCGAACCGCTCCGGTCCCAGATGATGTTGTTCGCCTTCGAGCCGGCGAATTCGACGAGTCCCAGTTCCGGCCGCTCCCAGTGAACTCCGTCGCGACTCTCGGCGTAGCAGACCACCTCCGGGTGACGCCGTTTGCCCGCGATCATGTCGTGGTCGCTACCCCGATAGTACATGCGATAGAGCGGGCCGTCCTGGAAGATAGTATGGTAGCCGCACGTGTTTCCCTCCCAGGGCTTGTCATGGACCATGACCACCTCGCGCGGCGTGGGCGGATGGAGCCGTAATTCAACGTCGCTGTCCATCCGATCGATCAGGAAGTCATCGACAAACAGTTCCCAGCGGCTCCCGATTTCAATGGGCTCAGCCGCTATGGCCCCCAAAGAGATTCCGATCGCCAGATAGACAGCCGCGTGATTCATGGTTCTGTTCATAATTCGCCTCCCACTCTGCACAGTAGATCGGATGTCGCACAATCACACGCGTGTCCCTCTGATTGTCATTGATGAGGAGATTCCTGGCAAGACTATTGTGGAGGTGAAACTAACGCACAGCCGACACAAATCAGTTGCACTCCGCACTCGAGATGCTAGGCTGTTGACCAAAGTCGGGAGAATGACCACGATCCTTATGATTGGGTGCGTGACTCATGGACGAGATAGGAACTCAGCACGGCGATGCTGCACGGCGAATCTGGCTCGCTCTTCTACTTGCGACGCTGGTGACAGTCGCCGGGTCGACCGGATGTCGACAGGCGAAACGCAGGATCGGCGGCGGCTCGACCCTGCCCAGAGCGCAACTGTCGCGCCAGGAATTCCGGGAAGTGCTCAACCGATTCGAAGACTTCTTCGTCTCCAGTGTCAAGCAGGGCGCCAACGAGCTTGACACGGTGATGACCGACGCCAAGACCCAGAAGTTGACGCTCCTGTGGCGCACCCGGTGTATCAGTTCACTCCACACTCTCCTCGAACAGGACGACCCACTCGTCGCATTCATCGACGCGTGGGCGCTGAGTCTGCGTTTGACGCTCTACCTTGGGTCGGGCGAGGGCAGCCAACTGTTCGGGGCCCACCAGGAGATTGCCCTCTCGACGGCGATCCGTATCGAGACGGAAATCGAACGCATCGGTCGGGAATTGCTGGAACAAGCCATGTTCGAGCAAACCCAGCGCGACCTCAGGGCCTTTGCCCAGGCCAATCCGATGCGCGGCGCGTTCTCGAAGACGCTCGCCTACGCCAGTGAGGTCAAGAAGGGTACGCCCGGACCGGTGGAGACCGTGATCAATCTGCCCTTGGCTCCGTTCCGCGCCATCGAAGGCGTGGATCGCACGTCGGTCGCTATTCGCGACTTCTCCAACACGGCTGAACGCTTCTCCGACATTGTCGAAGAGTTGCCCGAAACGACCCGCTGGCAACTGCTCCTGCTGCTCTACGAGCTGGAGGAAACGGAAATGGTCCAGTCCTTCCTCGCCAGCTTGAGGCAATTCGCCGAAAGCAGCGCGAAGCTGACAGAGACCAGCGAGAAGTTGCCCGGGCAGATACGAGCCGAACTCTCCGATCTGATCGAGCAGGTGGACGAGAAACAGGCCAATCTCCAACAGACGCTCGAACGGACGGAAGCGGCTGGTAAGTCGCTGACCGAACTGGCCGCCCAGGTGGATGTCACGGCCAAGACACTCAGCACGACGTCCAAAGACGTCGGGCAGGCCGGCCAAGCCTGGCAGGCGACCGTCGAGTCCATCGGTGCAACGTTCAAGAAACCGGACGCCGAGCAGGAGGCCAAACCCGAGTCCAAATTCGAGCTGGCCGAACTGAACGCCACGGCTCAGACGATCACGGATGCAGCCGTGGAGATTCGGAGACTCAACGAGGAACTGGCGGCCAATGCCGGGCCGTTCTCCGACCACACCCAACGTCTGACCACAGACCTGACCTGGAAAGCGATTCTGTTGCTGACACTGACATTCATTCTCGCGCTTACCTATCGCCTCATCACGATCCAATTCAGATCGAAGGCGCGGACGCCGAAACCTTAACGGGTCGCGTCAGTCTGCTCGACGGGAAGGACGCTTTTTTCGCTACTCGTTCCGGGCCACCGGGTCGCGAAGACGGCAAGCAAGACCAACCCAGCGAGAAACATGACAATTCCCAGAAGTTGGGAGATGGTGAACGCGCCTATCTCGTAGGGGTTGTCGTCCCGGAGCGCCTCCAGGACGAAGCGGCCCGGGCCATAGAGGAGGCAAAGCCCCACAGTCGCGGCGCCGGACCTGCCGCTCTTTGTGCTCCAGCGCCAGAGCATGAACAGGACCCCACAGAGCAAGAACGCCAACGCCGACGCATACAATTGCGTGGGGTGAATCGGCAAGCACCGATGTCGACCTCGCGTCACCTCGCTCCGCTGCGATTCTGTCAGCTCCTCCAACGATTTGGGATACCAATGCCCGTGTTCATCCACAAACGCGGCGTACTCGCCCCGAGGCACGTTCAGATGAGGTTCCGCGCGATCCCGCTGCTCATCAGGATTGATCTGGCTCACATAGGCATACGACCCGTAAGGAAAGCGAATCCCCCAGGGCAGATCCGTGGGTCTGCCGTAGCAGCAGCCGTTCAGGAAACACCCGATCCGGCCGAACGCCAGACCCAACATGAGTCCCATCGCCAGGATGTCGAGATAGCGCCGCATAGGTAGGCGACACAGACGCAGATAGAGCAAGACGAACGCCACCGCCGGGGCGACGCCTCCCAGGAATTCGAGCCCCCCGCGCCAGATGGCGAAGACACCCAGGAGATTGCCGCGGAATTGGTCGAAATGGTGGATGACGAAGAAGGCCCGCGCGCCGATCACGCCGACGATCAGACAGTAGAGCGCCACATTGGCCATGCGCTCCGGGTCCAGACCGTCCCGCCGACTCAGCCGGCGCAGCAGCCAGATCGCTGATAGGAACCCCATCACCATCATCAGGCCGAACCCCCAGATGGTGACATGAAGAAACGGTATCTCAATAATACGAGGGTGCATGCGTCACCTCGCCCTGACTCATCGGCTACATCCGCGGTCTCTTCAACTCGAATCCGCAAAGAACGGTTCGGAGTCATAGTACCACGATTGGCCCGAAATGCAACCAGGCCCGATGGCAAACCGTCGGGCCTGGTCTTCGCTCACGAACGCAGTACGCTGTGACGCTCAGTCGATTTCCTTGATCTTCAGATTGCGGAAATAGATCGGAGCGCCGGCGTGCTTGCCCTGCAGACCTATACGTCCATGGGTCGGCAGTTCGGCAAAGGGCGTACTCAGCCAGGACGGAATCTCACTGCCGTCCGGATTGGTCTTGGCGCTGGTCCACAGGTTCATGTCCATCTCGGTGGTCAGTTCGCCGTTGATCATGACATAGATCATCTTGTCCTGGCAAGTCACCGTCATGCGGTTCCATTGGCCGGGCTTCTTCACCATGCTCTTGCTGGCGGGCAGATGGCCAAAGATCGCGCCGCACTGCCAGGTCTTGGGGCTCTCCGCCCACTGCTTGGCGTAATCGTCGGCAATCTGGACCTCAACGGAGTTGGGAATCCAGTTGTCGATGTTGCTGCAATAGACAATGACGCCGCTGTTGGTGCCGTCAGCGGTTTTGAACTCCAGGTCGACGACGAAATTATCGTAGTCCTTCTGCGTCCAGATGGCCTTGTCCTCACTGGCGGTCAGTATGCCGTCCTCAAACGTCCAAACGCCGGCCGGATGGATCGCATTGGACAGATCGGCCGCGAACAGGTCTTGCCATTCGCAAACCTTCGGATGCGTCTTCGGCGGAATAGAAAGGCTCGGGCTGCACGAGGGCAGCAGAAGCCCACAGCCGATGATCAACAGGATAGCAGCTTTCTTCATGTTTCACTCCTTTGACAAGAGATCTCGGTTTCGCACGCGAACGTTACCCGCACGATACCGAGGCATTCTACCGTCTCGACATGACGTTGACCACTTCCGAATACGGAGACTGTCTTCGGCCCCGGCGCCGTGCGATCGTCAGATCCCATACAGAAGCAAAGTCACTCAATGGGCACGTCCAGCAGGTCCTCAAGTGACATGTCGAACAGGTCGCTCATCGTCAGCCCCGCAATAGCCCCCGCGCCGCCAAAAGCGGAGCCGAACCGGTCCTGCTTGAACCGCTCCAGTGCCCAGTTGTAGAGGTCGGCCCGAAGCGGAATACAGCCGACCTTTCCGGCCAATTGAGGAGCGTGGCGCAGGTAGAATTCGACGAAGATCTGCACCTCCGGATTGAAGCGAGCGGTGTCCGATACATACAGGAACAGGGGACGGGAAAGCGGCTGATAGACGGCGCGGATCACGTTATCCACCGTCGGAGGTTGAGCCCCCCGCCCATTCGTATCGTTGGCATCATCGATTGCCAGCGCAACAAGAGACTCCCTGTTTCGCAGATAATGCGACAAGCCAAAGTAACCGAGGGCGTATGGGTCGGCAGCGACCTTCTCGACCAGGACACCGTCGTCTTCACTTGCAGAGTAATCGTGACGACTCACTCCTTCGGCGCCCAGGATCGCTTCAGTGAAGTAGTCGAACGTCCCCGAAGCCGGTCCGGGGCCATACAGATGTATGGGCTCGGCAGGCCAGTCTGGGCGCAGTTGATTCCACCGCCGCACACGGCCCTCCGCTTCGGGTTCCCACAGGCGCCGCAGTTGCTCGACCGTTATGGATCGGGCCCACGTATTCGCGGGATTGACGACTACACAAATCGCGTCGAAGGCAACGGGAAGTTCGACGAACTCAATCCCCATCTCACGGCACGTGTTCAATTCCGTCTTGCGCACGGGCCGCGAGGCATTGACTATGTCGGCCTGCCTGGCACAGAGATCTCGGAATCCCGCCCCGCTGCCGGTCGAGACAACCTCCACACGCACACCCGGGTGCTGCCCCTCGAACTGCTCAGCCACCAGGACCGAGAGGGGATACAATGTGCTGGAACCCGTCATGCGAATGCAGGTCGTCCCGGAAGGGCTTTGCTCTCGGTGGTGACGCACGCCACATCCCAGGCCGAAACTCAAGAGAACAAGCAGGCCTGCTGACAGGCAATTCGTCAGGCTGCTGCGATCCATCCAGCCGCCCCGGTTCCTTCCTTCATGCTCCATACGCCCAGAGACTCCCCGCGTCCAGCGCCAACGAAACGCGTCACAATAGCAATCCCCCCCCACATTTCCCCCGTTGGAGGCGCCCAGGCCTTTGAGCATAGCCAGGCAACCCTCTACGTCAACCGGTTTCTCAGCAACCCCGCCCTCTTTGCCAGGAAGCTGAAACTGCTTGCAAAACATGTGCCGACAGTCTAGAATAGCAGGTAATCGGGTCAGTTGACCACTAGCGCGATCCTCAAACCTCACGAGAAGGAGGAGCCATCCTGGATCGTCAGCGACCCCCCGGGTCGAATGACAGTCCCTGAGTCGCCCCGGCCCCCAGCGGTGGACGACCTGGAATTCGGCTTCAACCACCATTACCGACGTCTGGAAGGATGATTGCAGCATGAGAAACGTGAATCGAATCTCGCTATGCCTTTGCATCGTTCTATCGGCCTTGACTGTCTCCGGACCGTTGGCGTCGGCCGATATCGTTCTCGGCACCGTGGAGAAGGTCTCGCTGGGCCAATACACCAGCTATCAACTCGACATCGAAAGCATGGGACTGGGTCTTTACGGCGGCCCGGACTACGACCAGGGGTACCGCAATCGAGACGGCTGGGCCGGGGGCGGTTCGCTGGGCAACGATGAGACCCGTCTGTATCTGACGGACCAGTTCGCGGCGATGGGCCTGGAGGTCTCTGAGCAGGGTCGCTACAAGAACATCGTGGGCGAACTGACCGGCCTTGGTACGCCGGAGAATATCTACATCGTGTGCGGTCATTTCGATACCACCTCCAACGGGGAGCGCCCCGGAGGCGATGACAACGCCTCAGGCACCGCCGGCGTCATTGAAGCGGCCCGAGTCCTGACCCAGTATAGCTTCGATTCCACTCTCCGTTTCATCGGCTTCAACGCCGAAGAAGACTGGATGAAGGGGAGCCAGGACTATGTCGACAATGTCGTCCTGGCAAACGATGAGAACATCATGGGGGTGATCAATCTCGACATGATCCTACGCCCCGCCTGGGACGCCCGCCCGGAGGAACCCAGCGATCTGGATGTCATCACCGGTGAATTCGAGGCCTGCCTGTTGTGGGCCGAGGCCTTCGTAAGCACAGCGGCGATCTATACCCCGTCCCTCCTGTTCGACGAAATCACCCCGCATACCGACTACTATTACGCCAGCGACCAGGGGCCCTTCATCACCGCCGGCTATCCCGCCCTTCTGGCGATTGAGAACACCGCACCCGAGGTATGGGGCGGGAGCAACGACTACTACCACTCCCCCGAGGACGCCAGTGATGCGCTCGCCAATGATCCGTGCAGCCCGAGCGGCGTGGTCTACGATTACGCGTTCGCTACCGATGTGGTCAGGGCAACCGTAGCGACCCTCGCTATCGAGGCCGGCCTGATCGAGCAGATCGCCTCCGAATTCTGCCCGGGCCAGACCATCCCCACAGACACCGTCGACGACCTGGAGTTCTTCACCATCGCAAGCGAACCCTATATGGCTGTCGCCAACACAGCGAACGGCGACACATATAGCGTGGAATCCCCCCTATTCAAGTGGGATGGGGAGCACTTCGTGGAACACCAGGTATTCCCTACGCACGGGGCCAGCGACTGGGAATTCGTATCAATCGCGGGCGATCACTACTTGTTGCTGGCAAACACGAGGGACGACCAGACACACAATATCGACTCCCTCGTCTTTCGCTGGGACGGCGAACGCTTTGTCGAGCACCAATCCATACCAACGAACGGGGCGACAGATTGGGAGTGCTTCGTCATTGGAGAGGACCAGTACGCGGCCGTCGCGAACGCGTACGATGACATCACCGCGAACACAGACTCTCACATCTACAAGTGGAACGGGACACGTTTCGAGCTATTTCAATCGGTCGCGACCAACGGCGCCAGCGCTTGGAGTGCATTCTCAATAGGCGAGGCCGTCTACCTGGCGGTCGCGAACGCGGGCAATGGCGAGACGCAGCAGGTTGACTCGAAAATGCTCCAGTGGATAGGAGGAGCCTTCGAAGAAGTGCAATCACTCCCGACCGATACGGCCTCGGACCTGGAGTTCTTCACAGTCCAGGACGATGCCTTCCTGGCGATCGCGAATCAGGGCAACGACCCCAACGTCACAGCCAACTCAGAGATCTTCAGATGGGATGGGACCGAGTTCACCCACCTTCAATCCATACCCACTTACAGGGCGGTTGATGGCGACGCCTTCGGCCTCCGCGACGAATCCTACCTCGCGTTTGCCAATGCGACACCCGCGACCGATTCCAAGGTGTATCGCTGGAACGGGATGCGCTTCGTCGAGGCCGCTTCGATCCACACCGGCGGGGCCACGTCTAGCGCTTTTCTAACATTCAATGACCATCATTACTTCGCCCTGGCCGCGGCAGGCACAACGGAGGGGAAAGCCATCGTCGTCTATGAGTACGGCTCACCCTGCCATACGCCTTCCGACGGTAGTCCCGCCGAAGCCGATTCTAACGATTAGACCCGTGAAAACACCGCGACCCGGGCGGCCCAACCCACTCCCCCAGTGCTCCACACATAATTTTGGTCCATCATCACTTAAATAGCACACCGCCCCCTTGACTATCGTACACCGTATCGCTAGGATAAGTATTGCGTAGGCAGGTTCCCGGAGGAAAGGGGTGGTGGTCTGGGTCCGCCCCTTCTTCCCACCTTTGCCGGAATTCATCGGGTCTTTAGTTGGAGGTACTTCGTGATGAGAACTGTACGTCTTCTAATCGTGGCTCTTGCGATGCTGAGTGTCTGCTCGGCTGCATCGGCCCAGGTATTCTTTGAGGACTTCGAGTCCTACGAAGCCGGCAGCGGCCTGCACGGCCAAGGCGGCTGGAAAGGCTGGGACGGTTCGTCCGGCGCCGGCGCCCCCACCTCAGACGACTTCGCTTTCAGCGGCAACAATTCGGTGGAAATCGTTCCCACGGCGGATCTCGTGCACGAGTTCGATGTCGCCGGCGGCACATGGATCTTTTCGGCGATGCAGTACATCCCGTCCGGCGGCTCGGGCGAAACGTACTTCATTCTGCTCAACAGCTACGACGACGGGGCCAACCAGGACTGGTCGATCCAGACCCGGTACAACCTGGCCAATGGGAATATCACGACGTGGACCGGCGCGGCCGATGCCTCGGTTGTATTCGATGAGTGGGTTGAGCTGAAGTACGTCATCGACCTCGATGAGAACACCGTCGATGAGTACTACAACGGCACCCTGATCGACACTCGCGTTTGGGACAACGACAATCACGGCACGATCGGCGCCATCGATCTGTACGCCAACAACGCCTCGTCAGTCTACTACGACAACATCCTTCTCATGTCGCCCGGCGCTGCGAACCCGGTCGACGGCGAAGCCGACGCCCCGCGCGACGTGGTCCTGACCTGGCCCGCCAGCCAGTACGCCGCCTCGTACAACGTCTACTTCGGCACTTCGCTTGAGGACGTTGAAGCGGGTGACGCATCTGTGCTCGTCAGCGAAGCTCAGACAGGAAACACCTACGACCCCGACGGCCTTCTCGACTACGGACAGGCCTACTACTGGCGCGTCGACGGAGTCACGCCCGCGGGAACCGTCTACACGATCGGCGTCTGGAGCTTCCAGGCCGAGCCGTTTGTGTATCCGATCGAGAACATCATCGCCACCAGCAACAGCATCCCCGACGCCGGCGCCGTGCCGGAGAATGCCGTCAACGGTTCGGGTCTTAACGCGGATGATCAGCACTCGAGAGAAGCCGGCGACATGTGGCTGGGCAGCCCGGATGGCGCTGATCCCATCTACATCCAGTTTGAATTCGACCGCGTCTACAAGCTCTATGAGATGCTGGTCTGGAACTACAACGGCGAGTTCGAGACTATCCTGGCCTTCGGGATTAAGGATGTCACACTGGAAACCTCCGAGAACGGCGCCGACTGGACCGCGCTGGGTGACTACACGCTGGCGCAGGGAACAGCCACGGTGGACTATACGGCCAACACGACCATCGATCTCGAAGGCGTCGCAGCCAAGTTCGTCCGCATGACGGTCAACAGCGGCTACGGCATGTTCGGCCAGTACGGTCTCAGCGAAGTCCGCATCCTGCAGAAACCGGTTCACGCCCGCAAGCCGCAGCCGGCCGATGGGGCAACCGGAGTGAAGCCGGACGACATTCTGAATTGGCGCGCCGGACGTGAAGCCGTCTCGCACGAGGTCTACGTCAGCGCCGACGAGGCGGCCGTCGCCGACGGAACCGCGTTCATCGCCACCATCGCCGAGAACAGCTA
>JANQFY010000113.1 GCA_028277585.1 Sedimentisphaerales bacterium | reverse complement strand
GACTCGTGACCACGCCGGGCGTCGGGATCATGTTGCGCGAACTGAACTGCGACGGTGGTGTCATCATCACCGCCTCTCACAACCCCATCCCATACAACGGCATCAAACTGCTGCTGGACAATGGGATGGCCCCTCCGCCGGAGACCGCCGCGGAGATCCGACAGAGTTATCTGGATAAGTCCTTGGCCTGGAAATCCTCTCCCGAGTGTGGCAAGACGACGGTCAATTCAGAGACCGATCAGGTCCACATAGAGAGGGTTTTAGGTGTTGTGCAGGCGCAACAAATTGCGCAGCGTCAGTACAACATTGTGCTCGATAGCGTCAACGGAGCCGGCGCACCGGTCGCCAAGAAGCTGCTCGCCAGGCTGGGTTGTACGGTCAGTGCTATCAACGACGAGCCAACGGGGCTCTTCTCGCATGAGCCCGAGCCGACCGCCGCTAACCTCACGGGGCTCTGCGAGGAGGTTCGGCGTCTCGGAGCGGATATCGGCTTCGCACAAGACCCGGACGCCGATCGCCTGGCGATTGTGGATGAGACGGGCGCCTACATCGGTGAGGAGTACACGCTGGCGCTGGCGGCCAAGTACCTCTACAGCACACGTCAGGGGATGGCGGCGGCGAACCTGTCCACCTCGCGCATGATCGACGACGTTGCTCGCGCTGCGGGTGGGTCTGTGATTCGCACGCCGGTCGGCGAGGCCAACGTCGCCAAAGCCATGATGGAGAACGACTGTCTCATTGGCGGGGAGGGCAACGGCGGGGTGATCGATTTGCGGGTCGGCCCCATTCGCGACAGTCTGGTGGCGATGGCGCTGGTCCTCCAGCTGATGGCCGAGACGGGCCGGCCGCTTAGCGAACTGGTCCGGGAGATCGGCGGCTACTACATGCACAAGGAGAAGTTCTCCGCCGACGGGGCCGCGGCCGAACGGTTGATCGGACTGGCCAAGGAGCGGTTCGCCGACGCCAGGATCGACACCTCCGATGGTTGCCGGTTCGATTTTGACGATGGCTGGCTACATCTGAGAACCAGCAACACCGAGCCGGTGATGCGACTCATTGTCGAGGCGCACGACGAAGCCGTGGCGCAGCGGTATCGCGAGGCAGTCGCGCAGCTGCGCGCCGCCGTCGGGGAGCAGATCGGTGGGGGCGCCTAGCAAGAACGATATCGCCGCCGGCCAGATCCGCTCCGTGACGTATCTCGGCATGGGGGTCAACATTGCCCTGTCGGCCCTGAAGGTGCTGATCGGCCTGAGCGTAGCGTCCCTGGCCCTCGTGGCCGACGGCATTCACTCGCTGTCCGACCTGGTCACCGACATCGCCGTTCTACTGGGGGCTCACCTGGCGGCTCGCAAACCGGACCGGACGCATCCCTATGGGCACGGCAGGATGGAGACGTTCTCGGCGGTGGTCGTCGCTCTGATCCTGATCACGGTCGGCTGCGCGATGATCTACTACGCGACCATGGCGATCGCCAGGAACGAATGCAGCATGCCCCATTGGGCAATGTTAGGGGTGGCGCTCGTATCGATCATCAGCAAGGAAACACTCTACCAGACGACGAAGCGGACAGCCGTCAGGTCACATAGCACGGCGCTCTACGCCAACGCCTGGCACCATCGCAGCGACGCGCTCAGTTCGGTCGCCGTTCTGATCGGTTACGTTCTGTTAAGACTCGGTTTTGCTCATGGCGATCAGTTGGCGGCGCTGGTGGTCGGATTGATGATCGTGCTGGCGGGCGTGAAGGTCATCGGCGACGCGCTGCGCGAGTTGACCGAAGGGGCGGTCGATCCCAAGACGGTCGACCGTATCAAGGAGGTCATCAATGCTGATGAAGAGATTCGTCAATGGCATCGACTGCGGACTCGCTCGGTGGGACGCGAGGTCCTTCTTGATGTCCACATTCTGGTCGACCCGGCTCTGAATGTGGCGGCCGCCCACGAGATCTCGGAGCGGCTGGAGAGGACGCTGGACGCGGAGATTTCCCGGCCTGTCAACATCATAGTTCATATTGAGCCGGACCTACCGGCCTTCCGCAAATAGCCTCTGAGAGGCTCAGGCAATCGTTGATGGTCATCCGCGGTCTGGATCGAAATATCAAATCCGTTTTTTAGTTTTTCCAACACGCGGAAAAACTATTGCGAGCCTTCGGGGTATGGCCTACAATGACCCCCTTTTTAGGGGACTGCGTTGCCCAGGAAAGGACATTTCGCCAGATGAGTCTTGAAAGCTTCTTCGATCCCAAGTCTGTTGCCATCGTCGGCGCATCACGTCAGAAGGGGAAGGTGGGATATGAGATCCTGACCAACATGGTCGCCTCGGGGTATGAGGGCAAGATCTTCCCTGTCAACCGCAGCGCTGACACCGTCGAAGGTCTGAAGTGTTATCCCGATCTGAAGTCCATCGGCGAGACGCCGGATCTGGCGCTGGTCATTGTCCCGGCGCGGTTCGTGCTCGGCGTGATCGAGGAGTGCGCCGAGATCGGCACGAAGTCGGTGGTCATCATCACGGCCGGGTTCAAAGAGATCGGCGAGGAAGGCAAGAAGCTCGAGGAAGAGATCATTCGGGTCGCGCGCCGAGCGGGCATCCGGATCATCGGCCCCAACTGTCTGGGCGTGGTCGTGACGGCCACGAAGTTGAATGCGAGTTTCGGAGGCGATCTGCCCGCCGTCGGAGGAACGGGGTATCTGTCCCAGTCCGGCGCCATGCTGGCGGCGATTCTGGATACCGCCAAAGCGAATGGTATTGGTTTCAGCAGTTTGTTCAGCATCGGCAACAAAGCGGACGTCGACGAACTGGATTTGGTCCAGGCGCTCGCGTCCGATCCCAATACGAAGGTCATCGCGGGGTACCTGGAGAGCATCACGGACGGCAACGAGTTCGTGCGTGAAGCCGAGCGGATCTCTCATGACAAACCGATTCTCCTGATGAAGTCGGGCGGCACCGCCGCCGGCGCCAAGGCCGCTTCTTCGCACACGGGGTCGCTGGCCGGCAGTGAAGTGGCTTACGAGTGCATGTTCGCCCGAGCCGGCATCATCCGTTGTGACTCCATCACCCAGCAATTCGATTTCGCCCAAGCCTTCGCCAATCAGCCTCTTCCCAAGGGCGCCAATGTTGTCGTGCTGACCAACGCCGGCGGCGCTGGAATCATGGCGGCTGACGCGATCGAGCGTCAGGGCTTGACCTTTGCCAAACTCAGCGAGAAGACCATCGAGCAGTTGGCGGCCAATCTGCCCGCGGCTGCGAACCTGCACAATCCCGTCGACGTCCTTGGCGACGCGCTGGCGGATCGCTACGAATTCGCGTTGGACGTGCTGCTGGACGATCCGGGCGTCGATTCCGTTCTGGTGTTGCTGACGCCCCAGGCGATGACCGAGGCCCAGGGCACCGCCGAGGCGATTGCACGCACGACGCAGGCCAAGCCGGACAAGCCCGTGATGGCTTGTTTCATGGGGGCCAGCAAAGTCGAGGAGGGCATCGGCGTTCTCCGCGAAGCGAAGATCCCGCAGTATGATTCTCCGGAAGGCGCCGTCACGACAATCCGGGCGATGACCGATTACGTCCGGTGGCGCAACCAGCCCAAGCGGGTGGTCAAGCTCTTCCCCGTCAACCGGCGGAAGGTTGAGAGCATCATCGAGCGGCACCTGCGCAAGAACATGCGGGAAATCGGCGAGGCCGAGTCGAAAGAGATCCTGGAGGCCTACGGCTTCGCCACGCCCAAGGGTTCGATCGCGACGACCGCCGATCAGGCCGCGAATATCGCCGATCAGCTCGGATATCCCGTCGTCCTGAAGATCTGGTCGCCGGATATTCTACACAAGTCAGATGTTGGAGGTGTCAAGGTCGGACTCAAGAGCGCTCAGCAGGTCAGGGACGCTTTCGATCTGATGATGTACCGCGTTCCCAAGAAGATGCCTAACGCCCACATTCTGGGCGTCTTGGTCCAGGAGATGTGCGCCAGCGGCCGCGAAGTCATTCTGGGCATGCATCGCGATCCGCATTTCGGACCGCTGATGATGTTCGGTATGGGAGGGGTCATGGTCGAGGTGCTCAAGGATGTTGCCTTCTATCTGGCGCCGCTGACCGGGGACGAAGCCAAGCAGATGTTGATGAATACCAAGACCTACCGCATCCTCCAAGGGGTTCGCGGTCAGGAAGGAGTGGACATTGAAGCCATCGCCGAGGGTCTGCAGCGGCTGTCTCAGTTGGTGACGGAGTTCCCCCAGATCCAGGAAATGGACATAAACCCGTTTGTCGTGGGTCTTCCGGGAACCACGCCGATTGCCGTAGACGCAAGAATCAGTGTAGAGAAGTGACATGCAAGAGTTTGACTGGCAGGCAAAATTCAAGGACAAGATCAAGGTCGCCTCGACGGCGATGAAGCTCATCAAGTCGGGCAACAGCATCTTCATCGGAACCGGCTGTGCCCAGCCGCAGCACTTGGTCAACGCCTTGGTCGAGTACTCCGATCACATCTATGATGCGCACATCGTGCATATGTTGACGATGGGGACGGCGCCCTACGCGGATCCGCGTTTCCGTGAGAAGTTCAAGATGAACAGCTTCTTCATCGCCGACAATGTGCGCGACGCGCTGGATCAGGGGATCGGGGACTACACGCCCATCTTTCTCTCGGAGATTCCCGCGGAGTTCGAGACGGGCCGCATCCCCATCGACGTCGCCCTGATCTCCGTGGCGCCGCCGGATATCAACGGCCTGTGCAGTCTGGGCGTTTCCGTCGATATCGTTCAGGCGGCGGCCTCCAACGCACGCTATGTGATCGCGCAGGTCAACGGCAACATGCCGCGGACCCATGGCAACAGCTTCATTCACGTCAACAACATCGACGTGTTGGTTCCGCAGGATGAGCCGGTCATCACGATTCCCATTGAGGAGCCGGATGAGACACTCCGCCTGATCGGACAGAATGTCGCTCGCCTGGTCGAGGATGGCAGTACGATTGAGTGCGGCATCGGCCGGATCCCTCAGGCGCTGGCCGAGTACCTCGTCTACAAGAAGGACCTCGGCGTTCATACTGAAATGTTCAGCGACTGGATCCTTGAGTTGATCGAGTGCGGCGCGATCACCTGCGCCAAGAAGTCGATCAACCGCGGCAAGGTCGTCGCTAGTTTCTGCATGGGAACGAAGAAGCTCTACGACTACATCGATAACAATCCGTTCATCGAGTTCTATCCCACCGAGTACGTCAACGACGTCAACATCATTGCCCAGCATGATAAGATGGTGGGCATCAATGTGGGACTCGAGATCGACCTGACGGGCCAGGTTTGTGCGGACTCGCTGGGGCACCGCTTCTACAGCGGTATTGGCGGCCAAGTCGACTTCATCCGCGGCTCTGCGCGGAGCCGCGGGGGCAAAGCCGTGATCGCGATGCCCTCGACCGCCAAGAACGGAACGGTTTCCCGCATCGTCCCGCATCTGACCGAAGGCGCCGGCGTGGTGACCACGCGGGGCGACGTGCATTACGTGGTGACCGAGTACGGCGTCGCCTATCTGCATGGCAAGAGCATTCGCCAGCGGGTGCTCGACCTGATCAACATCGCGCATCCGAAGTTCCGCAAGGGGCTCATGCAGGCCGCCAAAGCCAAGAACTACATCTATCAGGACCAGATCGAGATGTCCTGGGACCAGGTCACGTACCCAGAGGATCTGGAGCACTACGCGACCTTGCGTGACGGCACGGAGATCTTCTTCCGGCCCATCAAGCCGGTCGATGAGTCTGCTCTGTCCGAGATGCTCTATTCTCTGAGCGAGCAGTCGGTGCGGACGCGCTACATGACGCGGACCATGGCCTTCCCGCATGAGAAGGTCCAGCAGTTGACCAACATCGATTACACCCAGGACCTTGCGATCGTCGGTGCGGTGCCCGGTGTCTCCGGTGAGAACATCGTGGCAATCGCCCAATACTACCTCGATCCGAAGACGCAGTCGGCGGAGGTGGCGTTCCTGGTCCAGGACGAATGGCAACAGAAGGGGATGGGCACGTTCCTGCTTGACTACATCACCACAGTGGCCAAGCAGCGCGGCGTCAAGCGCTTCTACGCGAAGGTCCTTCCCGACAACCGGCCCATGCTGGCCATCTTCCAGAACTCTGGTTATCGCGTGAACGTCGAATTCGACGGGGACGTCTACAGCGTGGATTACGACTTGGTGAAAGAGTAGATAGAGGATCGACCTTGCCCGGACGAAGAGCGGCGTTCATTCACTCGGAGGAGATTGAACAGTACAGCTACCCGGCGGATTGTCCGTTCAAGCCGGAGCGAGCGGCTGGGGTGCGCAAGACCCTGGCGTCTATGGGCTTGCTTTGCGGCGAGGGAATCAGTCAGGTCGCGCCCAAGCCGGCCGATCGCAAGGCGATCAAGCGATTCCATCCCGCTCGCTACATTCATGCGATCAAGAACGCCGCGGCCGGACGCTGGGATGTCGAGGCGCTGCACATGGGCATCGGGACCGAGGACTGTCCCATCTTCACCGCCATGTACGACTACGCCATGCTGGCGACCGGCGCCACCTTGCTCGGCGCCGAGATGATTCTGGATGGGCAGGTCGATGTGGTTTTCAATCCTTCGGGTGGTTATCATCACGCGTTCCCCGAGAAAGCGGCCGGCTTCTGCTATGTCAACGACAACGCCATTGCATGTGCGATGCTGGCCGAGGCGGGCAAGAAGGTGCTCTACCTCGACGTCGACGTCCATCATGGGGACGGTTTGGCGTTCGGGTTCTACGACCGCTCGGATATCATGACGATATCGCTCCACGAGAATCCCAAGACGCTGTTCCCCGGCACCGGCTTTGAGGACGAGATCGGTGAAGGGGACGGGAAGGGCTTCTGTGTCAATCTTCCCCTTCCAGTCGGTACATATGACGAAGCTTACATGAACGCCTTCGATACGATTGTGCCACCTCTGATCGGTGCGTACAATCCCGACGTGATCGTCTTCGAACTGGGCGCCGACGCCTTGGCGGGTGATCCGCTGGCCCATTTGCACCTGACCAACAACGCGTACGTTGACATCATCAATCGCCTGCTCGCTTTCGAGAAGCCGATCCTTGCCACCGGTGGGGGCGGCTACAACGTCGAGAACACCGTACGTGCCTGGTCGCTGGCCTGGACCATCCTGGCGGATCTCGACAATCAGCACGACGTGGGAGTGGGCATCGGAGGTGTGATGATGGAGAGCACCGACTGGCAAGGGGGCCTGCGCGACCGTCAACTACCGGCGACCGACCAGCAGAAGCAGGCCGTTCAGCCCGTGCTGGAACAGTCGATCGAGACCATCAAGGCGAAGATCTTCCCCTTCCACGGCCTCTGAGTTTTCCCCTCTGCGCATACGAATGGCCGAGCCCCGAAGGACCCGGCCATTGCAGTTGTGAGTGTAGTCTTATCTGAGAGTCCCGCCCCTATGAAGCTGGGGTGGCGACCGGTTTGAGCTGCGTGGCAACGCCCGATGCGATCAGGCAGGCAATGCCGGCCGGAATAAACGCCCACATCCAGGCTTGCGCGTCACCCATGGCTCCGCCCAGAATCGGACCGACCAGCCCGCCGACGCCATACGCCATGAAGACCCACGGATAGTTGATGCCGACGTTCTTGTTGCCGAACATGTCAGCCGTAGCCGCCGGGAAGAGAGCGAAGTTGCCGCCGAAGTTGAAGCCGATGACCGCCGCGCCGGCGTAGAGGCCGACTTCGGTACCACCGATGAAGAAGAAGGCGATCATCATGATGCCCTGAAGCAGATTCATCAGGACAATCGAATTCTTACGGCCCAGTTTGTCGGAGGCGGCGCCCCAGACAATACGACCGAGGCCGTTCAGCAGGGCGTAGAACAAGCCCATCGCCGTGCCGGTGATGATGCGGGCTTCTTTGTCTTCGATACCTGCCTTAACCAAGGCGTCCATGCCGAAGAGCCGGATAATGCCGATGACCATCAGGCCCGCCAGGGCGCCGACCGTGAAGTTCGAAAACAGAATCCAGAACTGAGGAGTCCGAGCCATCTGCATCGGGGCCAAGTCATGCCCACCTGCGCTGCCATGGCCGGTTGTCGGAGGGGTCCAGCCCGGAGGCGACCAGCCCTCGGGCGGGTTGACCATCACGAGCGAACCGAGGATGACGAGCGCGGCAAACAGCACGCCGTAGAGCTTGAAGATGCTGCTGACACTCCAACCGGCGCCGAAGAGGCCCTCCCATCCCGGGGTCAGATTGATGGGCCCAAACACGAAGCCCTGGGTCAGTTTGACCCAGATCAGGGCGCCGAAGCCGAAGCCGGCGACCGCCAGTCCCATGATCAAGCCCTTCTTGTCGGGGAACCACTTCGCCAGCGCGGCGATCGGGCAGACATACCCCAGGCCGATGCCGGCGCCGCCGAGCAGGCCAACACCGATGAGGATGCCCGGGAAGTTCGTGCCGGAGAATCCGGCGATGAGATAGCCCAGCCCCAGGACCAAACCACCGGCAATCGCCACGGTTCGGGGGCCGGCCTTCTTCTGCCACTTGCCGGCGACCAGAGCCATCACGACCGCGAAGGTGACCAAGCCAAGAGAGAAGACGATTTGGGTCTGCGCCTTGGTGAAGTTGAACGGCTCCGCGGTCAGCTTCACTGTGAACGCCGACCATGCGTAGATGGCTCCGAGACAGAGCTGGATGAGAATTCCGCCGACGACGACAAGCCAACGATTCATGACTTTCTGTTCGGCCATAGCGACTCCTTGTGTGAAAAAGAGGCCGGGTGCATATCGCAATATGCACCCGGCGCTGGAAATGCTCTACTTGATGAAATCTAGCCGCGGCCCTTGATCAGGGATTCGACCACGCTCGGATCAGCCAGGGTGGAGATGTCACCGAGGTTGTCCGCACTCTTTTCCGCGATCTTGCGGAGGATGCGCCGCATGATCTTGCCCGAACGTGTCTTCGGCAGGGACGGGGCGAACTGGATCGCCTCAGGCGCCGCGATCGGGCCGATCTCCTTGCGCACATGCATGATCAGCTCTTTCTTCAGCTCGTCACTCTCTTCGATGCCCTGTTTGAGGGTGACGTAGGCGTAGAGCCCTTGGCCCTTGATGTCGTGCGGAACCGGGCACACGGCCGCTTCGGCGACCTTCTCGTGACCGACCAAGGCGCTCTCGACCTCGGCGGTCCCGATCCGGTGCCCCGAAACGTTGACGACGTCGTCGATCCGGCCCATCAGCCAGAAATCGCCATCGGGATCGACGCGGCAGCCGTCGCCGGCGAAGTAGGTGTCGTTGTACATCGTGAAATAGGTGTCGATGAACCGGTCATGGTCGCCCCACATGGTGCGCATCATGCCAGGCCAAGGCTTGCGGATGCAGAGCTTGCCGCCTTCGTTGGCGTCGCAGACGCTGGCGTCGTCGCGCAGCACGGCGGGCTCGACGCCGAAGAAGGGCCGGCCGGCGCTGCCCGGCTTGAGGGTGTGGGCGCCGGGCATTGGGGTGATCATGAAGCCGCCGGTCTCGGTCTGCCACCACGTGTCCACGATGGGGCACCGCTCGCGACCGACCTTCGTGTAGTACCACACCCACGCTTCCGGATTGATGGGCTCGCCCACCGAACCAAGAATGCGCAGCGAGCTGAGGTCATACTTCTCGACCCACTCGTCGCCCAGGCGCATCAGGGCGCGGATGGCGACGAGTCGGTCACCAAGTACAAACTCGACACCCTGCGTATTCTCCGCTCGGTGG
>JANQFY010000074.1 GCA_028277585.1 Sedimentisphaerales bacterium | reverse complement strand
CCCCTGTTGAATCTGGAGACCGAGGACGACATCTTCGCCGCCCAGTTCGAGTTCATGGATCTCAACGACGTCGAGATCGTGCCCCGGGGCCGGCGTCAGTATCCGTACGGCTCCGTGGCGGCGCAGACCATCGGCTGGGTCGGAGGCGCGACTCAGGATTACCATAAGGTGCTCTTCGAGCACGACCGCTTGGCGAGTTATCTCGAGGGCGACGTCTGCGGACGACGACCCGGCGTCGAATATGTCTGCGAACCAATCCTGCGCGGGCGACGGGGGGAGCGTGTCAGTGACATCGACGGGCAGATCGTCCGCGACACGAAGACCGAATTCGGTCAAGACGTCCAATTGACTCTGGATATCGAGCTACAGGAGCGGATTGAGGCGTTCCTGGTCGATCCGGGCCTGAACCCGAACGCCGACGCCAACATGGCGGTCGTGGTCGTGCAGGTTCAGA
This sequence comes from Sedimentisphaerales bacterium, assembly GCA_028277585.1. Lineage (GTDB taxonomy): Bacteria > Planctomycetota > Phycisphaerae > Sedimentisphaerales > Anaerobacaceae > Anaerobaca. Next base: position 22,425 of record JANQFY010000074.1, on the reverse strand, counting down.
CCGGTGATATCCTCTCCCTCGTCTCGCTGCCCACCTATGACAACAATCGCGTGCGGGGCGATTATGGTGACCTGGCAAAGAACCCGCACCATCCCCTGCTCAACCGGGCCCTGGCGCGCGATTATCCGCCGGGATCCTCCATCAAGCCGATCATCCTGATTGCCGGGATGGAGACCGGCGTCGTCACCGCCGAGACGGTCATCAGTTGCCCCTCCGAGAGGCCGCCAAGTGGCTGGCCCCGTTGCCTGCTCTTCCGAAATCATCGCATCGGTCATGACACCAAGTGGACCAACAACGCCCGCAACGCCATCAAGGGCAGCTGCAATGTCTACTTCTCGCGGCTGGCCAACGATATCGAACCGGCGGTCCTGCAGAGCTGGCTCTACCGCTTTGGGTTCGGGCATCGCCTTCCCCTGGCTTGCCCCTGGCCCGGCCCCAACGACCAGGAACGCCGCCAATTGAGACAGGCCGCCGGGATGATCAGCAGGAAGCGCCCCAGAAGCGCGAAGTCGCTGGAGGACCTTCCACCGCTGGCCGCTTCGGATCGGCCCCTCTACGGCATCGGTCAGGGCAACCTCTGGGCGACGCCCTTGCAGGTGGCTAATTCCTTCGCCACCATTGCCCGGGGAGGACGCGCCTTGCCGCCCCGGCTTTTCGTGAAGCCACAAACAGCCACGCAGTTCTCGCTCTCGGAACCGGCCGACCTGGAGCTATCGACACAGACGCTCCAAACCGTGTACGAAGGGTTGGACGCCGTCGTGAACGAATCGGGTGGTACCGCCAACAAAGAGTTCGCCCCCAGCAACCTCGCGGCCCAGGGCGTCAAGGTCTACGGCAAGACCGGGTCCACCGAGCGCCCCTACCACGCCTGGTTCGCGGGGTTTGCTGAAGATCGGGATGGGGCCAAGATCGCCCTGGCCGTCATCGTCGAAGGCGGCGCCCACGGCTCCAGCGACGCGGCGCCTCTGGCGCGGGAGGTCATTGGGTTCTGTATCGAGAAGGGCTACGTCGGTACGGCGTCGACGACGACAATCCTTAACTGACACCCACCCGCGGCGATAGACTCGCTAGTTGCTCACCGCTGCAAGCGAAGGGGTCGAGCCGCGTCTCGAATCGTTCCGGCGTACGGCAATGCTGACCGGCTTTTCCAGGCGATTCAGAGCGGTCTCCAACGTCTCGAAGAACTTCTCGTTGTCGGGCCAAAGAATGCGTTCGTCCTGAGAAATCGGCTCGTTGAGTCGATTCAGGAATCGCGATAGAGCCGCTTCGGTCAAGCGCTTCGCGGTTATCCCCAGGCCAAGCTTCTCGAAGTAATGCGCGTTGACGATCTGCTCGTACTGGCCCGCCAAGGGCAGCAGGAGCATCCTCTTGCGCCAGTGCATACACTCACTGATCAGCGAGAGCCCCGCCGAGGCGACCACCCCGCGAGCCGAGGCCAGATCCTTGAGAAACCCCTCCGTCGAGGCCCGCTTGAAAACGCAATTGCGCACGGTCGTGGACTTGTCGAAACCGTAGACCAGGAAGCGCTGCGCCGGGAACTTCCGCAGAACGGCTCGCAGACGTGCTTCCTCCGTCCCCGTCGTCCAGTAGACCACGACGTGTCCGGCATCGGACGGCTCCATGGTGGTAACGATGGGTCGAACGATGGGCGGCGCCAGAACCGCCCGGTGCGATTTCACGGGCGCATTGAAGAAATTGGTCACAACGTACGTGCCGGCGCCGATGCCAACACTCCGGGTCACCGCCGTCGCCGTCAGACGAGGAAAGACATGCCGCAAACGATGCTCCAGGCGGCACACGGTTAGAAGGTGCTCGTTGTCGAGACTGATAAACGGCACGCGCGCCCGCCGCGCCCACCAGCCCGTGAAGGGCTCGAAATCCGTAATGACCAGATCGGGATCGAACCGACGATAGACCTGATCGAACAGTCGCTTGTTGAGGGTCTTGGCGCGAGCGACCTGAAACAGATTACGGGTGAACGTCTCCACCGGGTCGATCCGCCCACGACGATAGGCAAACGAGAGCCCAAAGATCTCCTTGACCTGGGGACCATAGATCGAACGCAGATAGCGCAGCGCTTTCTGGGAGGCGACAAACATCACCTCGTGCCCCGCATCGAGCAAGCGCTGGCCGACCAGGTGGGCGCGACTGCTGTGCCCATATCCTTCCCCGGCGACCGCGTAGATTATTCGAGCCATGCGGCGTTCTGCTCCGACCTGCTAACGTCCAGTACTGTGCCGGATAGTTTAACATAACTGGGCAGGCGGAAGGCAGGATTTAGCCATTTTCTCACAATGGCCCCCTGGAAGCGCAGATCGGCCAGGTGGGGACAACTCCCCCCAGAGAACCGTACCAGGGGCTTCAGAGACGCATCAGACGGCTGAACGCAACGCACTGAATGACGACTGGTGTCGCGAGGCTTTGGCCCGCAGGCGTGCGACCAGAATCGAGTGCATCTGGGAGACGCGCGACTCGGACAGCCCCAGCGTTACCCCGATCTCCTTCATCGTCAGATCTTCGCAATAGTAGAGCACGAGAATGAGCTTCTCGGTCCGGGTCAGTCCATGCGTCAACTGGTTCAGCAACTCACGACGACGGGCCCGCCGGCAGGGAGTGTCCTCCTTCCGGGTCGCCAGCAGATCCAACCGCCGCATCCCCTCGCTGTCCTCACCGTCGCCGCACATTTCATCGAGCGAGGTCACACGCGGCGTCGAAACGGAGCGCTGCCAGTGGGCAACCTCAGATTCCTCCAGATCAAGCTCCTCGGCAATCTCGCGCTTCGTGGGTTGCCGGCCCAGGTGCTGTTCGAGAGCCCGTACGGCATTGGTCAACTGGGTGGCGCGCCGACGCACGGAGCGTGGCACCCAGTCTGTCTGACGAAGCTCATCGAGGATCGCGCCGCGGATGCGATGTACGCAGTAGGTCTTGAATTGAACGTCTCGATTCCGGTCGAAGCTCTCCAACGCGTTCATCAGCCCGAAGACGCCGGCGCTAATCAGATCGTCGAGCTCCACTCCATCCGGCAACCTGCGACGCACATGCGCGGCCGTGCGTTCCACCAGGTGGTGGTAGTGGCTCATCAAAAGGTTTCGATGACATGGCTCGCCCGTCGCCTTGAAAAGCGTCCAGGTACGATCAACGTCGAAATGGCAGTCCGCCTGCAACATCGTCGGCATGGCGCATCCCTTCATTCCAGCGAACGTCCTGTGTTCGGTCATGCTCAACCTGCCCCGGGCTCACACAACGCGGTGCGCCTCGGAGCCTATCGTTGGATCGGCTGATGACGCTCAATTCAATGAGAGTGGATCGCTCGAAGTCATGAGGAAAAAACGGGGCCCCACTGCGTAAAACGTCCGCATCGCATCAGTGATTATCGCATGGACGAGCAGGCAAACGTCACCTTGCGGCCCGCGCCACCGCCCCCCTGACCGAATCAGTTCCCTCAAGATAGGTCATGGTGCGTTCGAGGATCCGCGCCGCGACAGGTGAGGCCACGGTGCCGCCGCCGGTAAACCGCTTCTCGATCGCGTAGTTGGGTCGCCGGACCGAAACCAGGACAATGACGCGAGGGTCTTCGGCCGGAGCGCCGCAGATAAAGGATGTTACGTAAGCCCTGGGCTCATAGCCACGCCCATCGCTCCGCGCGATCTGGGCGGTGCCCGTCTTACCGAATACCTGCCATTTCTCCAATTTGGCCCGTTTGCCGGTGCCTTCATTGACGACTGAAGCCAGCGCCTCGCTGACCACCCACCTGGAGATTTCGGGCTTGATCACATAGCCAACCCGCAGAGCCGGCGGCCGGATATCCACCATCGATCCATCCGGTTGAACCAGGGCTTTGACCAGGTAGGGTCGCACCAAGCGGCCCCCGTTGGCGAGCATGCAGTAGGCTCGCACCATTTGCAGAGCGGTGACCGAGATCTCCTGGCCGAAAGGAATGCGGGTGATGCTGTACCCCGTCCAAGAGGAGGGATGACGCAGGAGGCCCTCGGCCTCGCCGGGCAGATCGAAGCCGATCCGCTTGCCGAAACCGAACAGTGTCAGCCCTTCGTAGAGCCGCTCAGGCCCCATCCGCTGCCCAATCTTGGCCATCCCGACATTGCTGGAGTTCACGAGAATCTCTCGCACTGTCAGATCGCCGAACCCTTTGTCGAACTCTCCGATCCGGCCGAACCCGCGACCCCGGTAGCTGCCGTTCTCGCAGAAGATCGTCTCGTACTTGTTCACGACCCCGGTGTCCATAGCGATGGCGGTCACGATGGGCTTGATCATACTGCCAGGCTCGAACTGGTCAGTCAGCACGTGATTGAGCAGGTGGTCGGGATTCGCGCGTCCAACGTTGGCCGGATCGAAGTCGGGCAGTGAGACCATAGCCAGAATGGCGCCCGTCTGGGCATCGGCGACGACCGCCAGAGCACTTTCGGCGCTGTACTTCTTGTACTGTTGGAGCAACTCCTCCCGGGCGAACTGCTGAATGGCTGCGTCCAGCGTCAGTATGATCGCACTGCCGTTGGTGGGTGTGGCGATGCCCCCCCCCTCCTGGGGCACATGATACGACAGAGGACGACGATGGACATCGACGTTGAACGCGTGCCGAACCCCTTCGCCGCTCAGTTCGCTCTCAAACCGGTGTTCAATCCCGCCCAACCCTTCATTGTCTCTTCCCGTGAAGCCAACCACATGAGAGGCAAGTTGTCCGATCGGATAGTGCCGTTGCCAAGCGGACTGAACGCCCACCCCATGAATGGCGCGAACGGCTTTGCACTGCTCGCGCGTCGCATCCTCCGAGAGAACGGCATAGCGAGGACTACTGCTCTCGGTGATCATCCTGCATATTTCGTGCCCCCCCATATCCAGGATCGGCGCTACGGCATTGGCAGTTTCCTTGGGATCGGCAATGTCCTTGGGATCCGCGAAGATGATCCGCCTCTGGTTGCTGGCGGCCAGCACACGGCCGCGACAGTCCAGGATGGGGCCGCGCTGAGCCTCAAGAGGGAGGAAGGAGCATCGCTGGTCCAGACTCAATTCCGAGTAGTGGTCGGCGGCGACACACTGTAGGTAGTAGCAGCGTCCGCCCAGGCCCACGAAGGCGACGATGATGAAAGAAATGAAGACAACGATTCTGATCCGTTCGCGCCGCGCTTGCCTATCGGGAGACGCGTCTCGAGTCCGGCCAGACTTCCTGACGTCGTTTGCCTCCATGGGTGCTATCCTTTTCGGCCTGTGGTTCGTCCTGGGTTGCGCCCGCGCAGCCCGCAATGACGGGAGTTCCTGCCTATTGATCCAGCCGCTGCAACACGGCGGCCGGACTGGTCAACGCCTCGACTCTCAACTGCTTCTGCCACAACTCCTGCTGAAGACGATGCTGCTCGATCCTCTGGCGCCTCAGGGTGTAGAAGACGCGGTGGTTGGCGCTGCGCAAATAGACGGCCAGAATGAGAATGCCGGCGAAGAAGAAGATCACAAACGCAAAACACAATCGTGAAGTCATGTCGTCGTTGCAGGGTCCTTGTCTAAGAGCATCACACGGACCGAACCGATCCTACTTGGCGGGAAGACGCAGCCGCATCCCGATACTCAGAGCGTCCTTGCTCTTGAGAATGTCGTTGTTGAGCTTGGCGATCTCCTCGCTACGCGTCCCACTGCCCAATTGCGTCGAGGCAATCTTCCACAGGCTGTCGCCATCCTGCACCACGTAGTATCGGCCCTTGGCTTTGCCCGATTTCGTGCCGGCCACGGCCTTCCGGGAGACGCTCTCGACCTTCTCGAAATTGGCGCCGGCCAAGACCTTCGCCGGATCGGCGTTGTCCGTCTTGCTCTTGGGCAGAGACGGAATAACCAGCTTCTGGCCCACAACGATTTCGTCCGGGCTATTCAGGGTCATACTATTGGCCTGGAAGATACGCTTGATATTCGCCAGCTTGTTACCTTCTTCGGGGCCGTAGGCTTTCTTGGCGATGGTAGCCAGCACATCGCCCTCCTTGACGACATAGATCTGCGCCTTGGGCTTCTTGCTCGGCGTGCGAGCCGGCTGCGGGGCAGGCGCCGTCGAACGGGAGGAACGCGCCGTCTGAACGGGTTCCGGCTGGATCTCCGGCTCGGAGGTCGCCGTGCGCACGGGCAATTCGATCGCCGGGGCCGGTTCACTGGTCTCGGCCTGCAGCGTCATCGATTCGGACGCCTCACCGATGCCCCGAATGACGTCTTCGATGGTCCGCGAGACGCCTCCCATCAACGCATCGAGCGTGCGAACCGAGCGAACGTCCTGGTCGCCGGTCCCCATAGCCACGGTGGTCTCAGGCAAGGCGGAATCGGTTTCCAGCTCGGCCTCGACCGGCTGGGCGTCGAGCTGCTCCTCACCGCCCTGCGCCAGCAGGCCTTCCCAGTCAAGTTGCTCCTGGGCCTCCTGGGCGTTGCCGGCCACACTTAAGTTCTCGTCCACGAAATCCGTCATCGGCGTCGCTTCGGCTTGCCGATTGCCGAAATTGGGAAGCCCATTAATGATGAAGGCGATGACAAAAATGAACACCAATCCCAAGAGCAAGCCGATTTTCGCATCTGACGTCATAATAGTCGCACTCCGTTTTCTACGTTTAACGCGTTCCTTCGCAAAAGCATCCTGCCATGCTTGTTCTTCGCTATCAGTTCTTGCGGGCCATTCTCAGCTTCGCGCTGCGGGCCCGTCGGTTGGCGAGCACCTCATCTCGATCGGCAACGAGCGGCTTCTTCGTCAGAATCTCATAGAGCCCTGCCTGCTGGTGCGCTTTGAAGTTGCGTTTGACCAGACCGTCTTCGAGGCTATGGAAGCTGATGATCGCCAAGCTGCCGCCCTGCTTGAGCAATGCCGGGGCCGAGGAGAGCAACATCTTGAGGTTCTCCAACTCTCGGTTCACTGCGATCCGCAGCGCCTGGAACGTTCGCGTGGCCGGGTGCTTGCGAGCCCGCCGCTTCGGACCACCCTTGCGCAAGGCGCTGCACACGACTTCCACCAGTTGGCCGGTCGTGGTGATTCGTTCTCGTTGCCTTCGTCGAACGATGTACCGCGCGATACGACGTGAGGCGCGATCCTGGCCGTATTCATAGATCAGATCGGCCAGCTCGTTTTCGTCGTATCCATTCACTATATCGGCAGCCGTCGTCTCCAGGCTTTTGTCAATTCTCATATCCAGCGGCATATCTTCGTCGCGAAAGCTCAATCCCAAGTCGCCATCAGCCAGTTGCGCCGAACAGAGGCCCAAATCGGCCAGAATGAAATCAACCTCCGGGATGCCCAGTTCGCCCAGACGCTCAGCCATCTCAGCGAAATTGGATTTGACCAGGACCACCCTGCAATCGAGGCTCGCCAGTTGCTGCTCGGCCCGCTCCAGGGAAAGGCTGTCAATGTCCAGCCCAATCAACGTCCCCTGCGGGCCCAACCGACGACCGAACAGATAGCTGTGACCTCCGTGTCCCAAGGTCGCATCGACCATCACCCCATCCTGAGGTAAGCTTATCTGTTCGGCTAGAGGTTCCGAAAGTACCGGAACATGATCAACGTCTGATCGCTCCACTCCTGCTCCCTGCACACCCTCTCAGCTTATCGATACCGGCTCAGAGTGTTGCTGCAGCCGCTGAACGTGGGGCGAAAACTCGATACCGGCGAAGAGTCCGCCGTGTTCCTTCAAATGCTCCAACCGCTCGCCCAGAATTGCCACTGAGGCGTGCGTGTGCTCGTCCACCGGTCGTTCCCCCGCCAGAGTCCTGGCGACCACCTGACAATAGCAACCGTCCATCCCTGTCCATTGCCTCCAACGTAGCGTTTATGATTCCTTCTGTTGCTTCTGCAAAACAAGCTGTCGGGCCTGAGTCATCTGCTTCTGGTACTGGCCCATATGATCCGACAGATAGTTCTCCCAGTCTTCACTGTTCCACAACTCAATGTGGTCTCTGACACCCACCAGCGTAATATCATCGGCCAGTCCGGCCCGTTTACGCAGTTTTTCACCGATCAGCAGACGTCCCTGGCTGTCCAACTCAATCTTGCTGGCCAGAGCAAAACTGATCCGTTCGAACGCCACCGCCTCGTCCGGCGCCGTCGCCCCCGGGGCCACCGCCAGAACGATTTGCTCGAAGTACTTCTCGGGGTACAGGCAGAGCACGCCATTGGCGCCGAGAACAAGGTAGAAGTTGCTACCATGCTCATCGACGTCGATCTGGCTTCTGAGCTTGTTGGAGACGAGAACACGTCCTTTGCCGTCTACAACGTGCTGATATTCACCTGTTAATAACAGCATGGCGACTGCCCCACTCGACGTTCATAGGCTGGGAATTATCCCCACTTTCACCCACTTCGTCAACCTTCAAAACCACATTTTGTCGTTTTTTTGGACCGCATCCTCAGTAGACTGTCACGCAATGTCACCCTAACCAACAGTCCGTAAGGCACTTACAGAGCACGACGCGCACCGGAGTCCCATAACACAAATCGGAAAATCCCGAGGGGATGCGCAGCCCCCGGCTTGGGGACGGACCGCCCTGCCCTGCAACAGGCTGTCACTGCCCCCACCGAGCCCCACCTGTCACCACCTCCAGAACGGGCGGGCCTCGGCGCCGCAAAAAGAAACGGGGCCCGTGTCCTGCCGACACGGGCCCCGCAGAGCCCTACACAGCTTCAACGCGGCTGCCCCGGTGACCCCGAGTCACTCGCACGTCGAAGAGAACCACACACCCTACTCAGTCGCATCATCCGCCGGTTCGACAACCGGAGCAGGCCGACCGTAACCGACGTCGTCGATGAAGACCAGCCCCGCGCCGGGACCCTCACCACCGACCGTGATATCCTGGACACTGGTGAGATTGCCGCCGAACTCGCTCAGCGGGATGACATACTCGGTCCAGCCGGAGCGGGCTGTTGCCGCAGCATCCGACAGGGTCACCTTCGAGCTACCCAGCTTCACGTAGACAGCCGCCGGATCGTTGCCTTCCGGTTGGTCGACGCCGATCTCGGCAATCTCCCACGCGCCCGCAGCCCCGGTGATGCTGACGTTCGAGAACGCCGCTCCGGTGGCCTGGTTGGAATTGTGGCTGGTCAGCGCCAGACCGATCAGGACCGGATCGTCCATCTCGATCGTGCGGGGGTCGCCCAACTGCGTCCAGGTCTCACCGTCCGGAGAATAGAAGCCGGTCAGGGTATCGCCCGAGCGGTCGATGCGCACCCAGTACGGCGGTGCGACCGGATCGGGGGAATCCGTGTTAACGGAGCTGCCGTTGGCGGTCTCGCGACCCTGCCACGAGGCGCCGTTGCCGTCGCCGCCGGTCATGCACATGAACCCGTGAACCGATCCAACCGCCGTTTCCTGGCGAATCATCACGCCGGCCTTCGCCCAACTGCTGGGACTGTTGTCAAGATCATCGACCCGGGCGATCATTGATCCGTCGCCCGTCAGTTGCTTGTAGGCGAAGCGGAACTGATCCGCCGCGTTCCAGATGTCATTGCCAATCGCGTTCATCAGGATCGTGCCGTCATCGCCTTCATAGAAGGTCGGGGCCGAACCGGATACGAATAGCCTCAAGCTGTCGGCGCCGTTGGCGGTCAGATTCATGCCGCCCAGGCTCTTGGTCGCCTCGGAGGACGCAGCACCGCCGGTGTTGTCGTAGAACAAAGGCATTGACTGTGCGCCGCTGTTGACGATCGTATCCTCGGCAAACGGCGACTCGAGGTAACCGACTTGAGAACCGTTGGCCGGGACGCCATAACCGTCGACCCAACTCTCGTAAATCCGGCTGCCTTCGTCGTCGGTGTACGCTTCCATGTCATCGATCAATGCGTACTCTTCCGTGGAGAAGCTCCAGATGAAGCCTTCCCAGACACTGACCGCATCGGCCTCATTCACCTCGTTGACCTTCCACGAATAGGTCGATCCGAACTCGAGGTTGCCTGGCGCGAAGGTGGTCTCCGTCGCCGAACCAGCCAGAGCGGTTCCATCAGCCACCGCCGCTTCGTCCATGCTCAGATAGATATCGTGAGAGACGGCTTCGCGACCCGCACGCCAATTCAGGGCCGTGCCCACAGCAACACCGGTCTCGCCGTCTTCCGGCTGCGGCTCGCGGGCCTGGGCCGGAATCTGCATGAAGCGAACTTCGCTAAGGCCAAACTGGCCCATGGGGCCCCAGCCGCTGCTGACGGTCAACCGGACATACTTGGCGGCCACGCCTTCGAAAGCGATCGCGGTGTTCGCCGTATAGCCCGTCGTGGCGGTCGCCTGAGCAATGACGACGTCGCCCAGAACCATCCATTCGGCGCCATCGGTAGAGTACTCAACCGTTACGTCCTTAAGGCCAAAGCCCAGAACCAACTCGAACATGACATTGTAGTTCCAGACCAGCATCTCGTGCAGTTTGTAAACGGCATCGAACTCGTAGACCAACGTCAGCGGATCGGCACCCGGCAGGGCAAGCCACATATCGGCCGCGGCCGTCGAATGCTCGCCAGCCGCGTTGAGTCCGGAACCATCGACGGTCTTGTCGATCCCGGCGCCTGCCTCGGAAACGCCATTGCTCGTGGCGATGACGCCTTCGATGGGATAGGCGAACGGCTCGACGGTGAAGCTCCATACGTCGCCCTTGAAGACGGTGTTGTCGGGAGCCGCGTTTACCTCGTCCACGCGCCAGTAATACGTCTGACCGAAATCCAGCAAGCCGTCGGGGTCGAGGGTCAGCGCCGTCTGCCCCGGACTGACCAGGGTCCCGATACCATCGTTGACGTCATCGAACGTCGTACCGAAGTACACATCACGGGTCGCGGCGAATTCGCCGGCGTCCCAGCCAAGGACGACGTCGCGGGGGATGTCGGTTGCCTCGTCGACCGGGCTCGGATTGCCCGCCAGCGACTGATCGGCCAGGCCCTCCATGATCTTGAGAACCTCAGCATCCTCCAACGGTCGATCGTACACCTGGACATCATCGATGATACCATTGAACCATTGACTGTTGTTCCATTGGCCAATGCGCGTTTCACCGACACTGCCCAGATACGGATTGGCGGACCCTTCGGCCTCGATGGAACCGTTAATGTAGACCCGGCGATTCTGATCGTCGACATCGTACCAGAAGGTGATGTGGGCCCACTCACCCGCCTCGAGGAGCGCAGGTGTATCGAGGTCATTCGAGTAGAATCCCATGCGTACGCGGCCATCTCCGTAGATCCGATAGTGCATACTCAGATTCGTGGAGCCGGTCTCGACCTGGGCGAAGACCACTTCCTCATTGTTGGTCAGTTGCGGATTGATCCACATGGCCTGCGTGAAGCTGCTGCTGTTGAAGGGGATGTGGGGCGCCGCCACATACGAATTCGTCCCCTCGAAGTCCAGGGCCATTCCCAACATGCCCAGCACCCACGCGGGGTCGCCATTCAAGGTGCCGTCGTTGCCGTTGCCCGTGCCATCGGCCGCGACGGTTCCAGCACCCTCGTCGAACGACCACCAAGCCACCAGACTCGGATCCAGCCCCGCCAGAGCCGACCAGGCCGGCCCCAAGACCAGGGCACAAAGAAGTATCAGAACAGGTCTCTTAAACATGGCAATCCTCCTTTACTGATTCAGGACGTTAATGATCATGAGGCGTGCACCCCACTGTAACGCAACTGCATCATCCGTCGGCGTACCGCACAACCTGTTTGCACGCCGGGCTCGAAGTTGACTGCTGTGGAACCTTTCGCTGCCCCTCGAGATCATACTCTGGCCCGCTCGCACACCTCCTTCCCTGGCCGTCCGGGCGAACCGGGAGCCCCCACTGCCCCCAGAAGAACACCCTCAAAACCGTCTCTACTCACGTTGCTCGTACTCCTCCCTGGTCGCGAAACCGCTCGCGAGAGGCCTTGGCTGCGAATGTAGCCTACAGGCCTCTACCTAATTATTTGTAGCATAAACCCCCACCCCAATTCAAGCATATTGCCAGGACAAAACGCGCATCGCGGCAGCCGTTTCAGGCGTCCTCGTTGAACATCTTCTTGGTGCGCAGGATGTGGTGGTAGTGTTGGGCGAACCGATGCGCCTCGTCCCGCACATACTGGAGCAGCTTACGGACAGGCGAATGGGCGGGCAGCTTGAACGGTTGCGAACGCCCCTGGATGTAGATGTCTTCCTCACGCTTGGCCAGCGACGCGATGGTTGTATGCAGCGGCTCGACCTCCACGTCCCCGCCGGCGCGCGCTTCCGCCATCATGACATTGAGCGCCGCCTCGGCCGCATGCAATTGGCCCAGCCCCCCGTCAATGAGTATCAGGTCGGGCCACAGTTCCTCGCCGCGCAGGGCGTACTTGTACCGCCGACGAACCACCTCGGCGATCATCGCGAAGTCGTCGACGCCTTGGACGGTCTTGATCCGAAACCGCCGGTAACCGCTCTTGAATGGGCGTCCATCGATGAATTTGACCAGCGAACCGACCGATTCGGCCCCGCTGATAGTTGCGATATCGATGCCTTCAATCGTGCGGACCGGGTCGGGCAGGTTCAGGACTTCGCGTAGTCTCACCAGCGCCTCAGTCGGATCAGCGGCGAAGACCTCTGGTTGGACATGCTCGTCAGGGGTACCGCGTGCACCGAGACCTTCGATCAACCGAATGCGATCGCGAAACATCGCCGCCTTCTCGAACTCCAGCTTCGCCGAGGCTTCCTCCATCTGCTTACGCAACCAGCGCAGCACGGTCGAGCGTTTCGAGCGCAGAAAGCGGATGAAATCCTGAACGGTCTTACGGTAATCCGCTTTGTCGATCCGCGCCGCACAGGGCCCCGTACACTGCTTGATGCTGAACAGCAAGCACGGTCGAAAGAACCGTCGCTTTGGATCACCCTCGCTGATCTCCAGATTACACGTCCGAAAGCGGAATATCTTCTGAAGTTCCACCAGCACGGCCCGCAAGTCCTTGACGTTGGCGAACGGGCCGAACAGCCGAGTCCCCTTGGAGCGGGGTTTTCGCGTGATGTAGACGCCGGGGAAATCCTCTCGCGTCGTGATCTCGAGATAGGGAAACGTCTTGTCGTCGGTCAGATCCGTGTTGTACGGAGGGCGAATGTCCTTGATCAGCCGAGCTTCCTTGAGCATCGCATCGACTTCGTTCTCGGTCTCGAGATAATCCACCGTCTGGACTCTCTCGGCCATCTCAACGATCCGGGGTCCGCGCGAACCGGCCAGGTCACTGCCCGGCTGGAAGTAGCTGGCCGCGCGCGCGCGCAGCGACTTGGCCTTGCCAATATAGAGAACGACGTCGTCGGCGCCTTTCATGAAGTAAACCCCGGGTCCGGTGGGAAACTCCTTGATCTTCCGGCGAATTCGTTCGAGCCTGTCTGTGCCTTCGTTGTGCGTCATCCGATGCCCGTACGCGTGCACCCTATCACTCTGCACCCCCGCACGGCCCATTGTAGCGACGCGCCTCTTCCGGTAAAGCAGTTTGCCGCCGTCGCCACGTGGTTCGCCTGGGAATCTTACCTTGCCTGTCGTCTTTAACAGCCTTTCCGGGCGATGGCTTTCCGGACCCGATATCACGCGCTAAAAATTTTGAACCGGCCAATTCCGCCCTAGATGACGTTACCGCAAGGGTTAAGAACAACGGCGGCGTACGGACCGAAAAAAATCGCGCTTTTGCCCTTTACACCTCCCGAGATTCTCAGTAACCTGCCGATACTTGATTCATGGGTGTTTCAACAATACCTAGTTTAGTTCACGCCCAGCCAGTCTATATGTTGTGGTCCTAGATTTTCGCATGGAGGCGCTTAATGTCTTACAAGTTTGACCCAGAGAACCCTTTCAAAGACGAGCGAAAGCAAGTGAAGAAAGCCCTCCAAGCCAAGCACGCCAAGGGTCTGACTATCGAGCAGCACTTCTCCGATCCCGGGGTCCATCCGTTTGAAGAACTGGAGTGGGAAACGCGTGCAGCCAAGATCTCCAGCGACAGCGGCGAAGCGATCTTCGAGCAGGACAATATCGAGGTTCCCACCTCCTGGAGCCAGTTGGCGACCAAGGTTGTTTCGAGCAAGTACTTCTACGGGGACATCGAAAACGGCCAGCGCGAGCACTCGGTCAAGCAACTGGTTCACCGCGTCTGTTTGACCATCGCCGAGCGCGGCTTGAAGGACGGCTACTTCTCAACCAAGCAGGACGCCGAGACCTACTACAACGAACTGACGTGGCTGTGCGTCAATCAGCACGGGGCCTTCAACTCCCCCGTCTGGTTCAACGTGGGCCTCTACGACGTCTACGGCATCGGCGGCAGCAAGCACAACTACCACTGGGACGAGAAGAAGCAGACGGCCGTGCCCTGTGAGAACAGCTATGAATTCCCGCAGGCCTCGGCCTGTTTCATCCAGTCGGTCAAGGACTCGATGGAAGACATCATGCGTCTGGCCAACAGCGAGGCGATGCTCTTCAAGCATGGTTCGGGTACCGGAACCGACTTATCAACACTAAGAAGCAGCAAAGAGAAGCTTTCCGGCGGCGGCAAGCCCTCCGGCCCCTTGAGCTTCATGCGCGTCTACGACCAGATCGCTGCGGTGATCAAATCCGGCGGCAAGACCCGCCGGGCGGCCAAGATGCAGTCGCTGAAAGTTGATCACCCCGACATCAAGGAATTCATCACCTGCAAGACGGTTGAGGAGCAGAAGGCCAGCGCCCTGATCAAAGCTGGCTATAACGGCGAGTACAACACCGAAGCCTACGAAAGCGTCATGTTCCAAAACTCCAATCTGTCCGTCCGCGTGACCGATGAGTTCATGCAGGCGGCCGAGAAGGACGACCGCTGGGTCACCCACGCCGTCACCACAGGTGAGAAACTCGGCGAGCATTCCGCTCGCGAACTGATGCAGTTGATCGCCGAGGGCACTCGCGTCTGCGGCGACCCCGGCCTTCAATACGACAGCACGATCAATCGCTGGCACACCTGCCCGAATTCCGGCGCCATCAACGCCTCGAATCCGTGCAGCGAGTACATGTTCGTCGACGACTCGGCCTGCAATCTGGCCTCGCTGAACCTGATGAAGTTCCGCAAGGAAGACGGCACGTTCGACATCGAGGGCTTCAAGAAGGCCATTCGCTTGTTCATCATCGCCCAGGAGATTCTGGTCGATAACGGCAGCTATCCCGATGCGGCGATCACGATCAACAGCCATGACTACCGCCCTCTCGGGCTCGGCTTCGCCAACCTCGGCTCGCTGGCAATGAGCCTGGCGCTGCCTTACGATTCCGATCAGGCCCGCAGCCTGGCCTCGGCGATCGGTGCGATCATGACCGGCACGGCCTACGCCGTCAGTGCGGAAATCGCCGAACTCAAGGGCGCTTTCAAGGAATTCGAGAAGAACAAGGACCCGATGCTGAAGGTCATCAACATGCACCGTCAGCACGCCTACGACATCCCCGAGTCGCATTGCCCGGACTATCTGCGCAACGCCGCCAAAGACGCGTGGGACGCCGCCTTCGACGCGGGTTCGCGGGTCGGCTATCGCAACGCCCAGACCACCGTCCTGGCCCCGACCGGTACGATCGGCTTTCTGATGGATTGCGATACGACCGGGATCGAGCCGGACATCGCCCTGGTCAAGTACAAGTTGCTGGCCGGCGGCGGCATGCTCAAGCTCGTCAATCGCACCGTCCCGATGGCGCTGGAGCGTCTGGGGTACTCGCCTGACGACACCAAGGCGATCTGTGACCACATCGACGAGCACGAAACGATCGAGGGCGCGGCCAAGTTGACCGAGGACCATCTGCCGATCTTCGACTGCGCCTTCAAGCCCAAAGACGGCAAGCGCTACATCAAGTACCTCGCTCACCTCAAGATGATGGCGGCCGTTCAGCCGTTCATCTCGGGCGCGATCAGCAAGACGATCAATATGCCCAACGAGAGCAGCAGCGAAGACATCATGGCGGCCTATACCGAAGGCTGGAAACTCGGCCTCAAGGCGGTCGCCATCTATCGCGACGGCTCCAAGCAGCTTCAGCCCGTCTCGACGGACAAACACAAGGAAGACAAGGCCAAGGCCGAACCGGCGGCCCGCCCCTTCCGACGCAGACTGCCCGACACGCGGCAGAGCATCACACACAAGTTCTCGGTGGCCGGTCATGAAGGTTACCTGACGGTGGGGCTATACGAGGATGGCCAGCCTGGTGAGATGTTCATCACCATGGCCAAGGAAGGCAGCACCGTCGGGGGCCTTATGGACGTCATCGGCACCTGCACATCGATGGCGCTGCAGTACGGCGTCCCGCTGATCACGCTGGTCGACAAGTTCCGCCACGCTCGCTTCGAGCCGTCGGGCATGACCTCGAACCGGGACATTCCGTTCGCCAAGAGCCTGATTGACTACATCTTCTGCTGGCTGGGCAGCCAGTTCATCCCGGGCTACGCCGACAAGAACCTGCCCAACCGTTCCGGGCAGGTCGGCACGACCGACAACAAGACGGTTACCACCGCCCGTCAACTGGTCGAAAAGACCAAGGACCTCGCCCATAAGATCGCTGAGGCCAAGGCGGCCGGCAGCAGCAAGAAGAAGAACTCCAAGAACAACAGCGCCAAGAGCCAGACCAAGAAACTGACACCTGTCGAACAGGCCGATCGACTCGCCGAGCCCAAGGGCCGACTCAGCGCCCTGGTCAATTCGCCAGTAGCCTCCCCCACCGCTGGCGGAGGCACCCAGGCGGAAGCGACGGCGATGCAGCAGTTCAGCGCCCAGTTCGCCCACTTCGCCGGCGACGCTCCGGCCTGTGACATCTGCGGCTCCATCACCGTCCGAAACGGCACCTGCTACAAGTGCTTCAACTGCGGCAACTCCATGGGATGCTCATAGGGATTGATCAATTACGATTGATTATTGATGATTGACTCACCGGGCGGATGACAGTACTGTCGTCCGCCCGATTTCTTTGCGCCTCGCCCAGATGGAAGAAGGGTCAGTGTGTCCCGTGTGTCCCGAGAGGAATGCGAAGGCGAGTGCCGCACCGTGGGCACGTGCCGAACCGACCGGCATAACGAGCGGGAACCTTGATCTTCTTCCCGCACGGGCACGCGAAACGAATCGCTTGCTGCCGATTCTTGCAACCCGCTCTGCTCGCAGCCGCAGGTCTCGGTCGACGAACCGGACTCGGGGACGTCAACGGCGGGATTCTCACCCGCGCTCGACATCGCGGGCACTGAACCACCTTGTTGGCATATTGAGGAGAGACCGAGATCCTCTCGCCGCAGGCACAGATCGGCCCAGATGACGCCGGAATCGGCATTCCATCGATCGGATCGGCCTTGGGAACCGGGGCCGGCATAGGGTCCGAGACCTTCGATCGGGGCTCCAGATCGTCGCCAGGATATCCCGGTGGAACACGTGCAGGGTGGTGCGGCGCGCCCTGCTTGGATTTCCTGCGTTCCTCCCATATCTGCACAAGGGACCTGTCGTACTCGTCGAGCAGGCACCACCCCTTCTTGCAGAAGAGCACGCCCATCCCCACACCAGCCGCGAAGCCGCCCAAGTGAGCGAAGTGGGCCACGCCGGACGAACCCCACTTCAGCGCGCCCACGATGTCCCAGAACAACCAGAAAAGGATCATCCAGTAGCTGCTCACCGTGAACTGACGCACATAGACCAGGAAGAACCAGAAGTAGCACGTGATCTCATTCTGGGGGAACATGACCAGGTACATGCCCACAATACCGTTGATCGCGCCACTGGCGCCGATGGCCGGGTGGGGCGAAGCGATCAAATGGGCCATCCCCGCAGCGATCCCCAGGGCGACATAGACGGGCGGATACCGCAGATTGCCAATGTTGGCGCAGACAGCGTTGCCGAAGACCCAGAGGAACCACATATTGCCCAACAGATGCCAAAAGCCTCCGTGGAGCCACATGTATCCCAGCAGGCCCTTCAGCCCCCATCCGCGCAGCGCCCACGCGTCCGTGATGCCCCCGGACTCGTTCGCCACGAAGTCCTGAACCTGAAGAGCAGCAACCACGAGGCAGGCGGCAACAACCAACCAATTCGCCACGGGGTGCTTGTCTTGGGGAACGTCAACCTGCCAGGGGATTATCACCGTCTACAATCCTCACCCACACATCCGCTATGAAGCCTCCTGAAGCCGCGCCGCTTGAGCGACCTCCGTAGACTCTATCCTACCAAAACAGGGTGGGTTTGTCACGCACTAGCCGGCGCAGCCAGTCCTTGGAGTCGGTTCGTGCAACGTGACGCGCGGTACTGCATCACTTGCGCGAAACGGCTACGGCGGGCTGGTCGGCATCTTCGCAGATCACTCGGAACCCCACGTTGAAGACCCTCTGGTAGGGTCGGTACGCCAGGCGGAAGGCCGAGCGGGCTCGGATGGGTCGGTCGTACCAGGAGCCGCCGCGGGCGACCTTCTTCGTAGTGACATTCAGATCGTTTCGGCCGTCGTCCTTGCGATAGGGATACGCCTGGTAGGATGTCCGGGTCCATTCGTGGACGTTGCCGTGCATATCGTGCAAGCCCCAGCGGTTGGCTCGATAGCGACCAACCTCGCTGGAGACGAGGACCTCATCATTGAAGCGGTCGTCGCGCGGAATCCAGTCGTCGTAGTTCGTCGCGTTGGCCAGCGGCACATAGACCTCGTACGGATTATCGGCGAACTCGCGAAGCTTCTTGTCAGCCAGGTTGGCGTGAGGCGAGAAGTCCGCGTCGAGATCCCCGAACGAAAACGCCGCAACCGAGCCAGCGCGACAGGCGTATTCCCACTGCGCCTCGGTGGGCAGGGAGAACTTGCGTCCCGTCTTCTCGCTGAGCCAGTCGCAGAACACCATCGCCTGTTGCCACGAGACGCGCACCACCGGCTGCTTCGGGCCGTTCAGCGGGAAACCATGCACGCCGAATTGATAGGCGTGCTTCGATTCGACGCGACTGTCGTGAGCCGGATCAAAGCGGTGGTACTGTTCGTTCGAGACCTCGAACCGGCCGATCCAGAAAGGTCGTGCGACGTTCACGACCGCACGAGGCATTTCGTCGGCAAAACCGTCTTGGCTCGAATCGCCCATCACGAATTGCCCGGCGGGCAACCGCACCAACTCCAATGTCACTGCCCCGCCGAGATCGACGGTCCGGCGGACGTCACCTGCCGTGACCTGTCGTCCAGGCGTCTCTCTATCGAGCGTGCGTACGGGCAGTGTCGTCGAGTCGGAAGAAGCGATCGTCTTGACCGGCATGACAGGTGTCACGGCCGGCATCGGTACGAACGGAATAACTTCAAGATTCTCGTAGATCCCAGCGTACCGCTCGCGCAACTCGGCCTGCCGGGCGGCAAGCTTCTTAGCGGCTCGCTCTTCCCCCACAATCTCATGCCAATAGCCGTGATAGGGCGCATTGAGATCGATCCACGTGATGATTCGGTCCCACGACTCGGCATCGAGTTCGACGCCGTGGTGGGGCTTCTTCAGGAGCTGAACGAGTTCTGTCGTATCGGCGTGGAAGTCCAGCGGCGTCAGCAAGTGATAGTCACTCTCGATGCCGGGCCGGCGGACGTAGCGATGCAACGTCGTGTAGCTCTTGGAGAAGAACCTGCCTCCGTCGGGGCCCGCGTTGCCCGGCGTAACGGAACTCCAGTCGTCGATCAACGCTGTGCCGCGCAGATCGGGAATCCGCTCGCCCGCCGCCAACCGCTTGCCTTCAGGCAAATCAGGATTGTGACAACCAAGACAGTACTTATCCAGAACCGGCTGAACCTCGCGCTTGAAGCTGAACCCGCGCGTCGGCCCGTACCACGGCGCGATCTTCGACGGGCGGCGGTTGGCCGCAGTCGTGGTCCGGGCCGGCGGCGTCGTGTTCTGATGCTCGTGACAGCCGACACAGGAGAGAACCTCGCCCGGCATCGCCGTCATCCAACTGCGCATCACCTGCAGGGCTTTGCCCTCGGCGTCCAGCGGCTGGACGGAGATGGGTGTATTGGCGGGCACAAGGAAGTTCGCCGAACCATCTTCCTCGACCGGAACCGTGCCCAGAACCCGCTTGATGTCCCATGGACCGTCCATACCCACCGTGCCGAGCAACCCACCCATGCCGCGAAAGCTGTAGTTGTAGCTGAAGATCCGCAACTGCTTGACCGATCCGCGCGGAACGCCCTTCAATCCCGGCCCGGCGTAGACGTCCACCAGATAGACCTGCGCCACCTTGCTGCTCAGATCGACCTTGTCGGGGACCACCGGAGGTTTGCGGGTCTTCTTGATGGCGGTCGGCTCGAGCAATGCATAGCCGGGCTGTTCCTTCAGCAACAGCATGTTGTCGAACACATCGACGAGATAGACGCCCCAGGCCGAACTCGGTGTCGGTTGCGCCGAGACGAGGAAGTACTTCTGGCTCAAAGGATACGGATGCAGGAACTTGGGCCATGAGTCGTTGACCAGTTGGTCCTTGATGACCGGCTCTACCTCCTGGCCGAAACCGGGAATCCGCTGCACGACGCCGGAGGCTTCATGGCGATTCATCGCGGGATCAAAGATCACCATCTCGCCCATCCGCGCCACTCCATGATGGCCCGTGACAATCCCCACGACCTTCGTCGGGTGGTCCGGCACTGCCTTGGCGTAGAAGATGGAGTTGGGCCAGTAGGAGTTGCTCCCGTAGTACTCCATCTGGGCCGTCCCGTCGGGGTTCATGTGGAAGAGCATACGCGTGTTCGAGTGCGGCGTATCGGTGTACTCCCACCGCTGGTACAGCACGCGACCATTGTTCAGGACCGCGGGACACCAGTCATGGTCCTGATCGAAGCAGAGCTGTCGAACGTTGCCGCCGTCGGCGTCCATGATGTAAAGGTTCGCCACCTGACTGCTACCCCGCACGCAAGGCACGCCCGTCATCGGCGCGGTGGAGCCGTAGATGATGCGCCCGTCGGGCAGGTAGCATGCGTCGTAGTTGTCGACGTCGATTTCTTCGCCCCGCGTCACCTGGCGCAGATCTGAACCATCGACTCCCATCTCCCAGATCTGCCACCGGTCGTGACTGCCCGGCATGGAGAACAGCATCTTATCCGCATTGAAATGCAGGTCGATGTCACCGACGAACTCTGACGCTCCCGGCCGGTACAGACGCTCCATTTCGCCATCGAGACGTTCCAGCGACAGAGTGACGATCTCGTTGTCGTAGCCCTTCGCAGCCACCGAGCAGTTGCCCTGCCAGTTCGCGGGCAGGCCGAGCCGGTTCGCCGAGCGGCGGATCAGGATCAGGCGGTCGAAATCGATCAGAGGATTGGACAGCAGCGCCTCCCGCTTCAGCGCGATGATACGCCCCAAACGCTTCTCCGCCTGCGCGTCCCCCTTCATCAGCCGCTTCGTGAGTTCGGGCAACTCCTTCTCAAACGCTGTCAGCCGGGCCAGGTACTGATCGGCCCGCGCGTATTGATTCGGATAAGTCTCCTTCAGATCGGCAATCGCCCGCTTGAGTGCGGGGATGTTCAGAAGCTCCAGGCTCGTACGGATTCGCTCCTTCTTCTCGACGATCACCGAGGCACGAGCGTACAGCGACACCCAGGCCGGGCTATCCGGCTTGTAATCCGCCTTCACCAGCGCCTGGAGTTCTTTGTACAGGGCGTCTCCCTGGCTGCCCGCTTTGGCGATCAGTTCGCCAATGATCTCCCGGGCGACGGGGATGTCGTCGCGATCGAAACGAACCGTCGCCGGATCGACCGGTTTGCGTCGGGACCACGTGCTGACGGAACTTTGCCGCGCGGGCCGCCCGCGAGCAAGGTTGACCTTCTTATCCGCTTCGCCGTAGACCTCGACCTCGCTCAGGTGCAGCCAGTTGTTGTCGCGAATCTGGACGCGTACGAAGCGTGCCTCGCACCCGTCCAGGTCGATCACCAGAGGCTTCTTCCCCGCCGAATCGCCGAACACGCTGCCATCGTGGGTGT
This sequence comes from Sedimentisphaerales bacterium, assembly GCA_028277585.1. Lineage (GTDB taxonomy): Bacteria > Planctomycetota > Phycisphaerae > Sedimentisphaerales > Anaerobacaceae > Anaerobaca. Next base: position 549 of record JANQFY010000074.1, on the reverse strand, counting down.
ACACGTCCCGCCAGCGGACCCCGTCGTCGGAGACCAGCAACACGAGGTAACGGGCCCGCTCCTGAGCCGAGCCGCGATTGAAGACCAGCACGCGATCCAACGCATGGCGCTGCTCCAGATCCACCTGCCACCAGGGATTGGCCTGCCTCTCGGTGTGGAAGCCGAACCCGCCGCCCTTGACACCGTCCACCGCCCCGGCTGCGTCCGCCTCCAGGTCGCCCCGGCCGCGATTGATCAGAACCCGGGTCCACTGCGCCTTATCCGCCGCCCCAGCGTCCCAAACGCCCAGAACACCAAGCACAAGCGTCAGAACCAGAAGAAATGAACGCCGCCCCCAAGCCGATCCCACAGAATGAGCCATCATAGCAGAACTCCCAGAACCATAAACAGCATCTCCCCCCACTCTACCGCCCCCAACACCCCCCGTCCACCTCAAACAGAACCTACCGGGCGTAGTGCGCCCCTTAAGGCAAGACGTTTTTATGCGGCGGCGCGGGTGATGAACGCGGCCGCGACTTCGTTTGGCGTCTGGTACTCCAGTGCCGAGTG
>JANQFY010000502.1 GCA_028277585.1 Sedimentisphaerales bacterium | reverse complement strand
TGGTGCGTTGGTAACGGATCTGCCGGTCGTATTGTCATGGGACAGTCCAGGGCTGTCCGCGAATGGGCTGAACTTGAATTCCCTGTCCGCAGGTTCGGGGCCAGGCGAACGGTTGCAGCCCAAGACGATCTATGGGTTTGATGATCGTTTTGAAGACTACCATGTGGCCGACGCGCGCGTTCGTGCGGTCGGAGAAGCCACGGCGCTGTTGGTGCACCGCGGCGACCTGTGGGGCAGGGGGGATGGAACCTATGAACTCCAGACCGAGTCGTTCGCGGATGCGTACGAGCGCGTCGATCCGATCGGCAGTGAGCAGCCCCTGTGCGAAGATGAACCGTTCAGGAGTCAGCCGTCGGTGGGAATGTGCACGGCTGTGCTGGTCGCGCCCGATATGGTTGCCACGACGGGCCATTGTGTTGCCTGCGGTGTTGCGTCCGATATCGTCGTCATGTTCGGCTTCGTGATGTTGGATGCCGATACCCCGGCGGTGGTCGTGGATGCCGACGATGTGTACCCGATCTCGGAGGTGGTTTCCTTCCAGATCGGTCATCCCGATTGGGCGCTGGCTCGGCTTGAACGCGCCGTGGTGGGGCGCACCCCACTGCCTCTGCGCCGGGTGGGGCGAGTCGCGGACAAGCAGCGACTGGTTGCGGTGGGGCATCCCTGGGGCATGCCGATGAAATACGATGCTGGAGCCGTGGTGCGCCAGAACAGCGCGCCCACGTTCTTTCAGGCGAACGTGGACAGCTCGCGCGGTAGTTCCGGGTCCCCGGTGGTGAATGCCGAGTCGATGACGGTCGAGGGGCTGTTGACGGGAGGACAACAGGAGTTCGTGTCCGACGTTATCCAGGGCTGCGACCGGTCGTGGGTATGCCCGGATTCCGGCTGTATTGTGAACGGTCAGGCTTACTGGGAGTCGGTTGTGCGGGCCACCACCTTCAGTGCCGTCGTGCCGTCTTTCGATCTCTACCTCGGGGCCGATCCCGATCACCTGGAACTGGTCGCAACGGGTTTGGCGACGCCTCGCTTCGCGCCCCCATCGGTGCGGGAAAGTGCTGTCTATTACTGGCGGGTCGTGGCTCGAAACATCTGGGGGCAATCGGAAGGACCGCTCTGGTCCTTTCGCGTGTCGCTAGGCCTCGGGGCGTCTGGCCCGTAAAGGGCGAACCGCGCTCGCATCGGATGAGTATTGGTCCTAAGAGGTGTTCCTGGGGGGCAACCTTGGGGCTGCGCCAGCCCTCCGGACCGGCGTTTTCCTTGAATCCCCCAGCCTTTTTGGTATAATACAGTTGTGTGGATTCGTGAATGGGGCCGAGGCCGGGGTGCTGCGACTCGATTGGCGGATTAAGGGGTTGAATCTCATGGTAAGGAGGGAATACCAGTGCGCAGCATGAAGATGAGTTTCGTCGCAGGGAGACAACTGCGTGTGTCGACAGGGTGCGGGCAATGCCGCGGTTTTCGGTTGCGAGCGTTGCCTTTTATCGCCCTGTTGGTTGGCTTGGGGGTGCTGATTTCGGTTGCTGGCGCAGCCGACGATGTGGGAGCGGCAGGGGCGTCTACCGTGTCGGCGGGCTCTGAGGCGGTTGCGGCGCCTCCCTTGCCGGCGCTGTCGCGGCCTGACGTGCTTGAGGCAATGGCGGCGCGGCTCGCCGAGAAGCACCGGGCCGCCAAGCAGGCGGCCTGGCTGGAGACCCTGAGCCAGGGGTGGGAGCCGAGGGAACAACTCGGGGGCGTGCGTCGGGAACTGATGGCGATCCGAGGGGGCGTTGCCTACGTGATGAAGACACTGAATGTCAACGCGGCCGTCTCGACGGCGGTTGACCTCATCCGGGACGTCGCTCCTTATGAACTGACCGGACTGGGCCAGACCGTGGGCATCTGGGATGGCGGTGTCGCACGGATCTCCCACCAGGAGTTGGTCGGACATGTCTTCGCCAATGACGACAGCGACTCGATCGATCACGCCACGCACGTGGCCGGCACGATTGCGGCGACCGGAGTCAGAACGCGGGCGACTGGAATGGCGCCCGCCGCCCGTCTCGAAACTCACGATTTCGACGAGGATCTGGCGGAGGTGGCGCTGTTGGCCATGAGCTATGCCAACGAACCCGGCAAGATCCAGATCTCAAACCACTCCTACGGCTGGGTAGCCGGCTGGGATTACAGCGGTTTCTTCCCGGCCTGGCACGGCACCTGGGGCGGCCGCGAGAGCGATGTGTTCGGCCGCTACGACAGCTTCGCTCGCGATTGGGATGCCCTGTGCTACGCGGCGCCGTACTATCTGCCCTTCAAGGCCGGCGGCAACGACCGAACCGATATGGTGCCCATGCCAGGGACCTACTTTGATTACTACACAGAGGACGAGGGTTGGCAGTTCAAGGAGTACGAACTCAACAGCGATCCCTATCCCGACGCCTGGGACCAGGGCGGCTACGATACAATTCCCTCTGACTCCACGGCCAAGAATATCCTGACGGTCGGGGCGGTCAATCTGGACGGCAACGGCTCGCGCGATCTGAGCAAGGTGAGGATGGCGGGTTTCAGCAGTTGGGGCCCGACTGATGACGGTCGCATCAAGCCGGACGTTGTCGCGCATGGGGTGGACCTCTACTCCTGCACTGCCCGCAGCGATCGAAGCTACGACACGTTCTCGGGCACGAGTATGGCGAGCCCTGCGGCCTGCGGCACTGCGGCGCTTCTGCTCGAATTCTACGCTCGGCATGCTCCGGAGCAGACCATGCGAAGCGCCACTCTGAAGGCTCTGTTGATTCATACCGCCGACGACCTTGGCAACCCCGGCCCTGATTACGTATATGGATGGGGTCTGATCAACGGCCACACGGCGGTTGAACATATTGAGACTCATTTCGGTCTTCCCGAGACGGGCGCCATGATTGAGGGTTCGCTGGACCTGACCACGGTGGAGCGTTCTTACGCTTTCGAGTGGAACGGCGCCGATCCGATCCGCGTTACGCTGGTCTGGACCGATCCGCCTGGCGCCGAACTCGAGGGGCTGGACAATCCCACGCCGTCTCTGGTCAACGACCTCGACGTCCGGGTGGTCGATCCCGAAGGTGGTGTTCACGCGCCTTTTGTTCTGAATCTTGAAACGCCGACCGAACCGGCCACCACCGGAGACAATACACGGGATAATGTCGAACAGGTGTTGATCGAGACCCCTGAGATCGCCGGGCAGTATCTGGTACAGGTGACCCACAAGGGATCGCTCAAGGACGACAGGCAGGAGTATTCGCTGCTCCTGAGCGGTCAGTGATCGGGCCCGGCGTCGCGGCTTGCAGCGCGTGAAACTGCAACCCTTGGTGCGCGCGGTTAGAAGTGTGTCAGTCGACGCGGGAAAGCCAGGAACGATTCACTGAACGGTCCGTGTTTTTTTGCTTCAGTCGAGACACGGAGCGTGCCGATAAGAACGCATGGCGCGTCAGAGAAGGGCTGTGAAGGTTGCTTCGTGAGCGGTCCTATTTCCTTGACGTGTCAGCCGGAGTGTGCTATAAAATGCTTGCGGGTTTACCCCTGCGGTGTTCGTTGAGAATGTGCATGATTTGAGAGAACCGATACCCGTACTTAGGGAGGTCAGGTCTTGTCGGATCGGACATGCCTACTCGATAGGACGTTCGGACGCGAGCAACGATCGCCCACTTGGAAGTGATGGGTTCTATTCAAAGGCCATTCTTACGGCACAGGTGGAGGTGAACTGGCACTTGATAAAAGGCCTGTCTGACAGGCCTTTTTTTATGTCTGGCGTTAGTCGCGGTTGTTCGTCCGGGTGTATCGGACGGACAATTTCCGCAAAAGCTGCAAATGCCTGGGGGCTTTGGGGTCAAGCAGGCCAAAGGATATGCCGAAGAAAAGGCTGAGCCTGCCTGGCTCTCGTGGTGCCTTCACATGAGGATGACTTGACTTTGTGAGGAATGGAAATGCCGAGTGTCCGTAGCTTCACCGTTCTGCCAGCGTTGCCGGATTCCCTGCAAGCGTTGGACACGGTTGCGAGAAATCTATACTGGGCCTGGAGCCCTCAATTCATCGAACTGTTTCGCCGCATCGACCCGAAGCTCTGGGCCGCGAGCGGCCACAATCCGGTCAAGTTGCTGGGCAGCGTCTCTCAGACGCGGTTGCAGGAACTGGCCAGGAACGAGAGCTTCCTGAACGAACTGCGACAGGCGAGCGAATCGTTGCGGTCCTATCTGGAGGCGCCGACGTGGTACGATCGGGTTTGCCCGCAGGCGAGCAAGCCGGTGGTCGCCTATTTCAGCGCTGAGTTCGGACTGCACGAATGCCTGCCGATCTATTCCGGCGGCCTGGGCATTCTGGCCGGCGACCATCTCAAGAGCGCCTCGGATCTCGGCATACCAATCACCGGGGTCGGTCTGATGTATCAGAAGGGCTACTTCCGTCAGTATCTGAACATCGACGGCTGGCAGCAGGAGGCCTACGTCGAGAACGACTTGTTCAACATGCCGGTCGAGTTGGTTCGCACCGAGGGTGGCCAGCCGTTGACGATCAGCGTCGACTACCCGGGCCGCGCCGTACTGGCTCAGATTTGGTGCATTTCCGTCGGTCGGATCAAGCTCTATCTACTCGACACGAACATTGCTCCGAATTCCCCCGTCGACCGGATGATCACCAGCAGTCTCTACGGCGGCGACCGCGAATTGCGGATTCGCCAGGAGATCCTCCTCGGCATCGGCGGTCTCAAGGCCCTGCTGGCGATGGGGATTTCGCCTACGGTTTGCCACATGAACGAAGGGCACGCCGCCTTCATGGCGCTCGAGCGGATCCGTCAGTTGCGCAATTCCAAGAATATGACGTTTGACGAGGCGGTCGAAGCCACCCGCTCGGGGAATGTCTTCACCGTCCACACGCTGGTCAAGGCCGGCCTGGACGAGTTCGAAGTCGAGTTGATGGACAAGTACTTCGGCAGTTACTTCCCTCATCTGGGCGTCAATCGTCAACGGTTCCTGTCTCTCGGACGGATGCTTCCGGATGACGAGCACGAGCCGTTCAAGATGCCCGTCCTGGCCATTCGGCTCAGCGGCTACATCAACGGTGTCAGCAAGCTGCACGGGGAGATTTCGCGTGAGGTCTGGGGCTCACTCTGGCCCGGCGTTCCGGAAAAGGAAGTGCCGATCATCTCGATCACCAACGGCATTCATATGAAGACCTGGCTGGCCGACGAGATGGGCAGCCTGTATCAGCGCTATCTCGGCCCCGCCTGGTCCGAGGGCGTGTTCGACAAAACCGTCTGGGGCTCGGTGGATCAGATTCCCGACGAGGAACTCTGGAGCGTGCATCAGCGCTGCAAGGAACAGCTGGTTGTGTTTGCCCGCCAGCGGTTGACGACGCAGATGCAGCGTCGCGGCCGGTGTCACGGCGAACTGAAGCAGGCCGAGGAAGTGCTGGACCCGGATGTCCTGACGATCGGTTTTGCCCGGCGGTTCGCCGCGTACAAACGCGGGGACCTGCTGCTCAAGGACGCCAAGCGTCTGGCCAAGCTGCTCAACGATCCCGATAGGCCCGTCCAGTTCATCTTCGCCGGCAAGGCCCATCCCAAGGACACCGGCGGCAAAGAGATCATTCGTCACATCGTACGTTACGCCTCGGAAGAGACCGTGCGACGTCGCATCCTCTTCCTGGAGGACTACGATATCGACATCGCCCGTTTCCTGGTGCGCGGCGTCGACGTCTGGCTCAACAACCCGATTCGTCCGATGGAAGCCAGCGGCACCAGCGGCATGAAAGCCGCCGTCAATGGCGTCCTGAACATGAGCACCTATGACGGTTGGTGGTGCGAGGGCTACATCCCCGAGGGCGGTTGGGTCATCGGTGATGAGCAGGAGTATGAGGACCGCGACTACCGGGACACCGTCGAGGCGCAGGCGATCTACAGCATCCTCGAGAACGAAGTCGTGCCGCTGTTCTATTCGCGCAGTGCCGACAACCTGCCGCGCACTTGGATCCAGAAGATGAAGGCCACGATCAGGTGGGTGGCGCCGCGGTTCAACACCCACCGCATGTTGGCCGAGTACACGCGTCGATTCTACAACCCGGCCGGGGCCCGCTACTGCTACCTTACTGCCGAAGCCATGGCTCGCGCCAAAGCGGTCTCGCAGTGGAAGTCGGAGATCCGTCAGGCGTGGCCGGACTTCGCTGTCAAGGAAGTCAAGGTCAACGTCAACGACGGAGAGGTTCAGGAGCAGTTGAACCCGAGGCAACCCCAGTTGAAGGTCGGGTCCGAGTTGAACGTTCGCGCCCGAGTCAAACTGGGATCGATCAAGCCCGAGGACGTCGCCGTCGAGCTCTACTACGGGCCGACCGATTCCTGGGGCAACATCCAGGAAGGGTCACCGGTTCCCATGAGTTACGATCAGCACGCCGATGACGACGGGGAGCATTGGTTCGCCGGCGGCATGCAGTGCCAAGCGACCGGCCAGCACGGCGTTGCCGTCCGGGTCTTGCCCAGTCATCCGGATCAGGTGAATCCGTACGACCTCGGTCTGATTCTCTGGGAAAAAGGCTAGACGCTTTGTCGCTTCGACGAGGGGCCGGGAAACGCTAGTCGTTTTCCCGGTCGCTGAGGAGTTGGTACGCGACTTCACTGGAAGACGCCTGTTCCAGCGCGATCTTGAAGGTCTGGTCGAGCATGAGCCGACTGATCCTTGCCAGCGCCTGGATATGGGGTCCGGTCTGATCGGTGGGCGAGACGAGCAAGATCACGATGGAGACGGGCTGACCGTCGATACTCTCAAACTCCACCGGTTCCGGAGCGACACCCAACGCCATGACCAGTTCCTTCACGGCGTTGCACTTGCCGTGCGGAATGGCGATCCCCGACCCGATGCCCGTGCTGCGGGTTCTCTCACGCGTGAACACGGCCTCCGAGGCCGTCTCTCTGTTCTGAAACAAGCCGTTCTCGTCAAGGACGTCGAGCAATTCCGTAATGACCGAGTCCTTGTCCTTGCCGACCAACGGAACCTTGACGCAGGTTGGCTGCAATATCTGTGTTAGCACCATGTTTGAACGCGACCAATGAAAAGTAGTGGTTTGCAGTCTGAAACAAGCCCGCCAGTATAGCGGGGTAGGGCGGGCAATCCAAGCGATTTCGTACGCCCAGGGCAGTATTTCTCGCTCCCCGGCGGTAACACCTTCTCCTTTCCGCTGACGGTGGTTTTCTTGACGCTCTGCAGCCCAGCTGATACACTGAAGAGGTTGGCAGGGCCTCCATCATCCGAAGGAGGAGGAGAACCTATGGTGCCGTCAGTGTATCAACCTTGTGAATTTCTCCCGAGTCTTTCTCTACGTCTACGTTCATTCGGTAGCCTTACGAGCATGTGAAAGGAGCGAGAAACATGGCAAGCGCACGGTTTGTGGTTCGTACGATCATTTGTCTTGTACTGGCAATGGGAACTCTGGCGCAGGCGAACTGGCATGAGACCTTCGACGACGGCGCGTTCGACCTTTCCACCTGGCTGTTCCGGGCGTATCCCGAAGTGACCGGGACCTTCGACGCGGCGCTGGAAACCGGGGACGACGGCAACGGCTTCCTGAGCCTGAGCGAGACGAGTTCCCTCAGTGTGGGCGGTTCGGCGATCGGCGTCGGTTTCGGATCGACCGAGGAGTTTGCCGACGCGCGGGTAGGGGCGCTGGTCAATATCACCGGCGATGCGCGGAGCTATCACGGACTAACAGCGCGCACGACTTACTTTCTCGACGATGGTTCCCTCTCCGGCGTCCCCGGCATCGTCGCATCGTCCTATCTGATGCTGATCCACTGGCAGGATGGCCCGGCGAACCTGAGGATCGAGGTCTTCAAGACGTTCAATGGCAGCGAAGGAATCATGAAGACCTATGAGGAGATCCCGGTCCCCGGTTTGGGACATGCCCGCAGCTACTATGTCGAGTTGGATGTCATTGGTTCCGGCCCCGTCTACATCACGGGCAGCCTGTACGAGTCGAAGGGCGGCGCACTGCTGGCCAAGACGCCCACGCTGATCGACACGAGCGGCGTCGACCCATGGGAAAATGGAGGGCTCCACGACGATGTGTACCCCAAGGGCGCCAGCGCGATCTTCAGCATGAACCAGAACGCCGCGCCGGCCGGCTACCGCGGGACATTCGATGAAGTCCACTCTGTCTCCGACGGCCCGGCCGCGGTGAATCCAAGCCCGGCCGACGGCGGGGCCCCCGTCTCCGTCGATGCAACGCTCAGTTGGGTGGAGGCGTCCTTCGCTACCTCGCGCGAGTTGTGGTTTGGTCCGGCCGGCGCTATGCAGAAGGTCGAGCCGGCTCCCGAGGTGGCCAGCTATGATCCGGGCCTGCTCGACTACGGTCAGACCTACGAGTGGCGCGTGGACGAGGTCGGTCCGGCCGGGACGGTGCCGGGGCATGTCTGGACGCTTACGGCCGGGGACTTCCTCACCGTGGAGGATTTCGAATCCTACACAGGCAACGATGACATCGCCGCCGCGTGGCCCCACAACATCGAAGGCTATGACTACATCTACGACGAGACCGGTAAGAAGAGCCAGGGGGCCCGGGCGATGCGTTTCGTCTATCAGAACCAGTTCGAGCCGTTCTTCACCGAGGCGACGCGCAGCTTCGCGGCGCCCCAGGATTGGACTCGGCATGACGCCACCCGACTGTCGTTGGGTTTCCGCGGCGAGGATGACAACGTCGAGCAGCGCATGTACGTTCGCGTGGAGGATTCCTCCGGGGCCTCAGCCACCGTGGCGCACCTGCTGGATTTCGCCGTTCAAACCGAGTTCTGGCGCATCTGGGATATTGATCTGACCGATTTCAGCGAGGCCGGGGTGGACCTGACGGCGGTGACGAGCCTGACGATCGGGGCGGGCAATGGTGCGGGATCGTCCCAGGTCGACGACGATGTGGACACGATCTACATCGACCATATTCGCCTGCGGCCGGCCGACGACGCTCAGACCAACTGAGAGATCTCGCTGGACCGCCAATTGGGCTTGACTGCCGCTGTCAGCTTGCCAATCATGTGTGGATGATGAGAAAGCTCTTGATAGCAGTTTTGCTCCTGAGCGCCGGTTGCGCCGGGCAAGGTTATCGAGCCGAAGAGGGCGAGTACATGGTCTATCGCAGTTGGAGGATGACGCCCGAAGGCGCCATTGCCGACCGGCATATCGACCGACACTCATTCGGGCCGCGAGATCCGGATGGTGAGCCCTGTCTGTTCGATACCTACGTGATCGAACGCGCTCGGCCATGAGCGGGCCTGGTTCCAATCACGATGGTCGGCCGAGGATGGACGAATCGGTCCCGTGCTCGTCGCGGCAAGGCTACTTCTTCTGTTCGTAGACACGGACGTAGTCGATGGTGTACTTCTGGGGCAGGATGGTGTTGTCGACGCCTTTCTGGCCGCCCCAGGAGCCGCCGTAGGCGGCGTTGAGAATCAGGTAGTGGGGCTTATCAAAAGGCCAGACGTCATGGCCCGTCCCCTCATTGCGGAACGTGAAGTACTTGGTCTTGTCGACGAAGAAATCGATGTGGTCCTCGAACCACTCGACAGCGTAGACGTGGAAGTGCTTCGACGGATCGGTAACCTCGATCTTGTTCCCTTTGTTCGTTCCGATCGTGTGGTTGTAGGCTTTCGTGTGGACGTTGGCGTGAATCGTCAATGGGTCGAATCCGACGTTTTCCATGATGTCGATCTCGCCGCAGGCGGGCCAGCCGAGTTGGCGATTGACGCCGAGCATCCAGATTGCGGGCCACATCCCCTTGCCGGTGGGTAACTTGGCCCGGACTTCGATCCGGCCGTAGAGCCATGAGGCCTTCTTTCGCGTGTTCAGGCTGGCCGACGTGATTGGATGGCCTTTGAAGTTGTCATTGCGGGTCTCAATAACGAGGCAGCCGTTCTCGACGCGGGCGTTCTCAGGGCAAGCCTTCGTGTAGTACTGCAGTTCCTTGTTGCGGATAAAGCCTTCTTCGTAGTCCCACTTGTTGGGGTCGGGCATGCCCGTGACGCTGAATTCATCCGACCAGACCAGTTTCCACGTTGCGCCGGAGGCGCCTGCGGCGAGCAACAGAACCGGAATCAGGAAGAGAGCAGATCGACGGGGCATTCTTCGTCCTTTCAATTCGTGTTTAGACCTTGGGGCGACCGGAAACGGTTACCCCCAAGAGGATAATCGGTGTTTCGTGGTCGGTCCAGTCGGAATTCGCCCGAAGAGACCAAGGCGAAATAATGTGAAGAAATGTTCAAAACGCGGCGAATTCTCGCCGACCTGCCCCGACTGATGTCTCAGTTTCGGCTCTTTGGCGGCCTTTGGCGTCGATTCCTGAGGGATTTTCCGAGCGGGGGGCTTGACGAATCAAACAAGTGTTTTAAACTATTGTATTAAACATATGTTTAGGATGCAGTGGCACAATCGCTTGCGGAGGCGCCTGTGACCGAAGAGGGTCTCTGAGATTGTCTTCTTAGTCGATAGATTGTGCCGATGTCCATTTACGCAGGAGTGGGATCAGAGCCTGCCGCGGGAACGGCGGATCTCCATTATTGATGAACGGGTGGCACTGATGGATACGAAGGCGTCAGAAACCGAGAAGCAGGTAGTCAGGCACAATGGGTGGCTATGGCGATTGGCCGTCAAAGGCCTCATCGTGGTCGCGGCTGTGGGGGCGTTGGTTGTTATCGGAATGACCCCGAAGCCGGATCGCGAAGTTCCGCCCATGGAAACGCCCACGGTCAACGTTGCGGTGATGCCGGTGGCGGCCGAATCTGACTTCGCCGACACATTCACCCTGCCGGCGGTGATCGAACCGAACCGCGTCGTTACCATTGCGGCCGAGATTGCCGCCCGCGTCGAACGAATTCCCCCGGAAGAGGGCGACCGGATCGAGGCGGGAGATTTGCTGGTCCAACTCAACGAGGAGTTGATTCGACCTCAGTTCGATACGGCCCAGGCTCAAAGGCGACGCGATCAGATCGAGTTCGAGCGGATGGAGGCGTTGGTCAGGGAAGATGCGACCTCCCGTCAGGACCTCGACAACGCCACCACGGCGTTGGCTTCCAGCACGGCGCAACTGGCCGAGGTCAAGGCCCGCCTGGATCGCACGAAGATCTTCACCCCGCTGTCCGGCATTCTGAACGACCTGCCCATCGAAGAAGGTGAATATGTCCAAGCCGGAACGCCCGTGGCTGAGGTCGTGGACACGTCGGTTGTCAAAGTCGTGGTCAACGTTCCCGAACGTGACATCGCGTTCTTCGCGGTCGGACAGAAGGCCAGCGTGTTGCTGGAGGCCCGCGGGCGAGACGAACGGGAAGAGGCGATCCAGGGAACGATCACCTTCATCAACGAGTTGGCTAACATGCAGACGCGTTCGACGCCCATGGAGATCACCCTGGACAACTCCGCCAGTCGACTCCGCAGCGGGCAGATCGTTCGCGTGCGTCTGACTCGCCGGGTGCTGGATCAGGTTGTTCTGATTCCCTTGCTGGCGGTGATTCCTTTGGAGGAGGGCTACGCGGTCTACACCGTCGAGGATTCGACAGCCAAGCGGCGCGAGGTTGAACTCGGCCTCATCCAGGGCGATCGCGTTCAGATCAGAAGCGGGCTGGAACCGGGCGCGAAACTGATCGTCGAAAACCATCGCCTCGTGGCGCCGGGTCAACAGGTCAAAGTGGTCTCAGGGAACGGCTAAACACCATGCTCCTCACCGACGCTGCCATCCGAAATCGAACCACCGTAGCCGTTCTCGGCTTGATTATCATCCTCATGGGCACCTACAGCTACATGGTCTTGCCCCGCGAGGCGTCTCCGGACATTCCCATTCCGTACATTATGGTCAGCACCATGTATGAAGGGGTCTCACCGGAGGATATCGAGACGTCTGTGACGATGAAGATCGAGAAAGAACTCAATGGCATCCGCGGCGTCGAGGAGATCACCTCGAGCAGTGCTGAGGGGCTCTCGATGATCAGCGTGGAGTTCGCGCCGGAGGTGCCCAGTGACGTGGCGCTGCAGCGCGTGCGGGATCGCGTCGACTTGGCCAAAGGCGAACTGCCCCAGGAGGCGGAAGAGCCGGTCATCAGCGAAATCAACTTCGCCGAGTTGCCGATCATGCTGGTCAGCATCGCCGGCGAGGTCTCTCCCGTCCAGCTCAAGGAGATCGCCGATGACGTTCAGGATGCGCTGGAAGCCATTCGAGGCGTGCTCAAGGTGGAGATGGCGGGCGATCTGGAGCGGGAGATTCGTCTGGAGTTCGATCCCGACCGCATCGCCGAGTACAATCTGACAATCACGGAAATCCTCTCGCTGATTCCTTCGGAGAATGTGAATATCTCGGCCGGCGGTCTGGAGACAGCCGGGACGAAGTTCAACGTGCGTATTCCGGCCGAGTTCGTCCAGCCGGCGGACGTCGATCATCTGCTTCTGACCACGCGCGACGGCGCCCCGATCTACCTCTCTGATGTCGCGACGGTGCGGTACACCTTCAAGGATCGCACGAGCTACTCGCGTCTGGATGGGCTGGACAACATCACGCTGAGCATCAGCAAACGCGTCGGCGCCAATGTAGTGGAGGTTTCCGACACGGTCAAAGCGGTAATCGCTGTGGCGCAGGAGAAACTCCCCGGCGCGGTGACCTTCGACATTACGTTCGATATGTCCAAGATGATTCGCAACATGGTGGCGGACCTCGAGAACAATATCGCTTCGGCGCTGATTCTCGTTACCGGTGTCCTGCTGCTGTTCCTTGGCTGGCGACCCAGCACGATCGTCGCGATGATTATTCCGCTGAGCATGTTGATCACCTTCTTCCTCGTCCAGATGCTCGGTTTCACGCTGAACATGATTGTGTTGTTCAGCCTGATCCTCGTGCTGGGCATGCTGGTGGACAACGCCATCGTGATCGTCGAGAACATCTATCGGCATCTGCAGATGGGCTACGGACACAAAGAGGCGGCCATCCTCGGCGCTCGCGAGGTGGCCTGGCCCGTGACAACGTCGACCTTCACCACCGTCTGTGCGTTTCTACCGATGATGTTCTGGCCGGGCATTATGGGCGACTTCATGAAGTACCTGCCCATCACGCTGACGCTCGGACTGCTGGCCTCGTTGTTCGTGGGGCTGATCTTCAACCCGGTGATCTGTTCGGTCTGGGCGGGCCGGCCGCAGAAGCGCAGTAAGAAAGAGGGCCGGTTCACCCGAGGTTACCGACGTCTTCAGCGTCTTGGCCTGAACAACCCCGGCGTGACCCTGTTCCTGGCGTTCTGCCTGCTGGTTGGCCTGATGATGCTTTACGGCAAGATCGGCAAAGGGACGGAGTTCTTCCCGGAAGGGGACCCCGAGCGGGCGATCATTGACATCCGCGCGCCCCAGGGGACGAACATTCGCGAGACCGACCGTCTGGCGCGTCTGGTGGAAGAACGCGTGCAGCCCTACAAGCAATGGATCGAGCATGTCGTCACCAACGTCGGTTCGGCCGGGGGCGGCGGCATGGATCTGACGGCCAGCGCTGGTGGATCGCACCTGGCCAACGTGACGCTGGTGTTCTACGATTTCGCCGATCGCGAACGGCCGTCAGCCGAGGTGATCGCGGGGATTCGCGAGGCGCTATCCGACATTGCCGGCGCGGAAATCAAGGTCGAGAGGGAACAAGAGGGACCGCCCACCGGCGCCCCGGTGACCGTTGAGATCGTAGGCGAAGACTTCAAGACCCTCGAACAACTGAGCGAACAGGCCAAGCGCATGATCGCGGAGGTGCCCAACGTCGTCAACCTGCGCAGCAACTACGAGGCGGCCCGCCCTGAGTTGGCCTTCATCGTCGATCGGCGCGTCGCCATGATGCTGGGCGTCAACACGGCGACGGTTGGCAACTTCCTGAAGATGGCGATCTTCGGCAGCAAGGTCGGGACCTATCGCGAGTTCAACGACGAATACGACATCACGGTGCGCCTGCCCCTGGCGGACCGCACTCGGGTCGACGATCTCTACCGGCTCCAGATTCCGAACATGTCCGGCCAGGCGGTGCCGCTCAGTTCGCTGGGTCGTTTCGAGTACCAGGGCGGCCTGGGCACGATCAATCGGATCGACCAGAAACGCGTCGTTACGCTGACCGCGGATGCCGAAGGGCGACTCGGCTCCGAAGTCCTGACCGACGTCCAGAAACGTCTCGGCGAGATGGAATTCCCCCTGGGGTATGAGCTTCGCTACGCCGGGGAGGCAGAGGATCAGGAAGAGGCTCAGGCGTTTCTCTCCAGGGCCTTTGGCATTGCGATCTTGCTGGTGACACTGGTCTTGGTGATTCAGTTCAACTCGCTGATGGTGCCGTTTATCATCCTGACAACTGTAATACTCTCGCTGATCGGCGCGTTGACCGGTCTGCTGATCTGCGATCTGCCGTTCGGCATCATCATGACGGGGATCGGCATTATCAGCCTGGCGGGCGTGGTGGTCAACAACGCGATCGTGTTGCTCGCCTACACGCAGCAGTTACAGCGGCAGGGGATGGACCTGATCACGGCCGCGGCCGAGGCGGGCGTCACGCGCTTGCGCCCCGTGCTGTTGACTGCCATGACCACGATCATTGGCCTGCTTCCCATGGCGATTGGGATTTCCTACGACTTCCACACCTTCACCTGGGCGACCAAGAGCGAGTCCACCCAGTGGTGGCGCAACATGGCGGTCGTCGTCATCTTCGGCCTGGGCTTCGCCACGATTCTGACGTTGGTCGTAGTCCCGTCCCTCTATGTGATGCTGAGTCGTCTGGCGAGATGGTTAGGCATTGGACGCCGTCATGCGAAGGAATCGACCACCGGAACTGGTGTAGCGCCGAGCCCGGTCTCCAGCTAGTCACGGGCAGCGCGCACGGTCAGGGCCGTGCGCCTTTCGAACGCACGGCCCCAATCGCGTAGCAAACTCCGGAGGGTACGGAGGTTACGGCATACAGCAGTCGATCCACGTGTACATCAGTTCAATCAGGTCGTCGAAATCGATCTTGCCGTCGTTGTTCAGGTCTTCGCAGAGCACGCAATGGGCTTCGGGGACGAAGCGGTAATCCTCGGTTTCGCCGATCTCATGGCCTGCCGCAGGTCCGGACCCGCCATTGCCCAGGACGCCGGGGTTCTCTCCCCCTCGCCAGGGACGCTCGGACAGTGTGATCCGCATCCAGATGTCTTCCGGGCCCTTGGCCGGGTGACAGGACAGGAACGCGGGTGTCTGGATCGTGTGCAGGCCGACGGGCAGATCGAACAGCAACTGGTTCTGAACCGCCCACTCCGAAACAGGCCCCTCGCCGCACGCCATTTCGGGGTCGCTTTCCGTGCTGTCGTCCCAGTCGCCATCGCGGTTGAAATCGCACCAGACATTGACCCAGAGGTCCTCGCCCGGATCGATCACGTTGACAGTGTACTCGAAGCTGGTCCAGCCGCACTGGGGCATGGCGATTGGCACGATCACACCGTCGTCGGCGCCATCCTGATCGGCCTTGTCGGCGCTGGGGTCGATGTTGTTGGCGGGATCTTCGTCCTGGCCGATATCGGCCTCGGCTTCGAGTGTCACAGCCTCGCCCAGATGCGCCACGCCAAGCGGGCTGAGGTGAAGCGGCCCGGCCGGGCGACCTTCCGTGTCGTGGAAGACAGTGGGGAAGTGGGCGTCCACGGCGCCGAATCCGCCTGAGAGATAGGCCGTCATACGAGTGCTGCGCTCGCCTCCACTGTCCGGTGCGTCGCCCAGATCGGATTCCGGCGGGGCGACAGCGGCGCAGGCGATGTTGAGAACACCCTGGCCTGTGCTGTGACCATAACCGCCGACTTCGATGAGGTATTTCTGACCGGCGATGACGTCGAAGGTCAGTTCGGACTGGAGGCTGCAGGAGTCATCGTTGTATCCGATCAACCGGTCTGGAGTCGGATTGCAGGCGCCCCCGATATAGGCGGCGAGCATGGTGTCGTACTGGCTGCCGCACAGGCTGACCGTCGCCACGCCGGTGCAGGCGGGACTGTAGCGGAACCAGATATTCGGGCTGCGGATCGCCAGGCCCGGGCCGTCATGCGTCGCCTTGCTCGTGTCGAACGGCAGATCCACGGCCTCGGTGATCAGTCTGGCGTTTTCGCAATCATCGTTGCTGGAGCCCTGGAAGGCCAACTTCCGGATCTCGTCGGGCGATAGAGCCCGCGTGTAGAGACGCACGTCGTCGATCTCACCGTCGAAATAGGCTTCCGGTCCCTTCATGCCGTCAAAGGTATCGGCTTCGGAGCCCACACCCACGAACCCGAAACGGGGATTGCCCGTGCCGAAGGTGTTGCCCATGCGTGTCGTGACGTCCACCTCACCGTCGATGTAGATGCTGATCTGGCCCCGATCGAAGATGCCGGCGATGTGGTGCCATTGTCCATCATCGACGCGGGCGCGGCTCCCCAGGTCCACCTGGCCGACGTCGGTCATGAGGTCCCAGCCAATCTGACCGGCCTCGGCGCCTGAGCCGTTGATCTCGAGACGCCAGTATTCATTGCGGTCGAAGCTGAAGATCACTTGGTCGTTCTCGTTTTCCGTTCGGATCCATACCGCGGCGGTGACGCCGACGTTGTCGCTGCGCCCGTAGTAGACGCCCGAGACGGCGACGTAGTCGTCGCGCCCGTCCAATTGCAGGGCGCCCTCGTCGATGCCCAGCACCCAGACCGGATCACCACGCAGGATGCCGTGGGTGCGGTGCCCCGAAGCGTCCGCGGCGGTGCCGCCCGCGACTTCGTTCAGAGGCCACCAAATGACGAGTTCGGGATCGACATCGCGGTCGCGATCCTGCGCTGCGCTCACCTGCACGAGGCAGACCGCAGCGATACACAAACTGATTAGCACCATTCTAAACATGACCACCACTCCTTTCACTTGTGAACATTCCATCCATGGTCTTCTTGTCATCTGAACGTACCGATCCCCCCTCGATTTGCTTGTGGATATCCCACGGCTCCCCTCAGACAGTCCGCGTGATGCTCGGGATGGCTCCGATCTCAACGGCGTCCGGATCGTTTAACCGCCTGACTGAGATCGGGTCGAACGCGCTCGCCCGTTTCTTTCACGGCTATACTGCTAGTGCCTGACCGCGCGAAAGCTGTAACGGGTTTTTCTGCGACAAATGCGGGAATGCTCGGAGGCATGCGATGCGCGGCCGAAAGAAGAAGACCCCACCCACCTCCGGTCAGAGATGGGCGGGGTCGAACGGTCTGTTCTCTTGGGCGAGAAGGCTACTCGATGCGGTCGCCCGTTACCTGAACATCATCGATGTTCCAACCAGGGTAGGCGACCGATTCGTCCGTCGGGCCAATGCCCCAGCGGAAGTAGACGGTTGCCTGCCCGTCCGCGACGGATGCGGGCACGGCGTACTCGACGAATTGCCAGGACTGCTCGGAGATGTGAGCGTATCCCGTCGTCCAGAGATCCACCCAATTCTCCCCGTCGTTGGAGGCCTGAACGTTGGCGTAGTCATAGGGCGCCTCGATGCCAAGCCAGCGCCAGAAACTCAGCCGGACATTCTCATGACCTTCGCAGTTGATCGGCCCCGTCGTGGCATACCGCGTCTCCTGCAGGTCGTGCTCGTAGTCTCCGTCAAGCACGAAGCCAATGACGGATTCCCCCGTATAGCCGGAGGAGGGATCGCCGTTAATCGAACCCTGGCCGGTCGGCTGGCCCCAGGCCCATCCTTCATCCAACTCCCAGTTCGGGTCGGTATCCATGTTCGCATGGTAGATCGCGTCCGGCATGACGGTAACCGAGACGCTCCGACTGGACTGATGAACGCCGTCCGTGACCAGGAACGAGAAGGTGTAGGTGTGATAAGCCTGATCGGCGGCTGGTTTCCACACGACCGCCATGCTGTTCGGATCGTAGTACGCGCCCTCGGGCAGGTGTCCCGGCGAGAATCGGAGCGGTTGGTCTCCTTCGTTGGCGACGACCAACTCCAGTCGCAGCCTTTCCCCAGGGGCGATCTGCTCGGGCGCCGCGATGGGGGCCAGCACGGGGGTCTCGGCGGCCCAGCCGGAATTCTGAGCATCGTGCCGGGCCATGAGCCAGGGTTGGCCGTTGACCTCGACCGAACCGGCTGCGTCGATCACGTGGAACCGGCTGTCGCTCCCGGCGACGATGATCTCTATGTCCCCATCCTGATCGAGGTCCGCCAGGGTCGGCGTGCAACCGGCTTCGGGCGCCAGGGTGAGCATGGGGAATCCGGTTGTTACGGCGCCATCCTGTTCCCAGGCCATCAGGGGGGTCCGCGCCGAGCCGACGAGCAGTTCGTTCTGTCCGTCGCCGTCGACATCCCCGATGAGCGGGGCGCTGTTGGCCGGGACCCCCATGATGGTCTTGGGGAATCCCGCCGCGGTCATCAGACGCCCACGGTGGTCGAAGGCGTGAACCCGACTGAAGGCGAAGCCGTCGGCTTCGATATGGCTGTTGACATAGACCTCACTTAACCCATCGCCGTCGATGTCGCCGACCGTCAGGGCGCCGGTTTCGCCAAACGGCTCGTAGAGCTTGGCGGTCCAGAGGGTGCGGCCGTCGAGTTGGACCGCCTTGACGCTGTTGTCGGTGCAGTGGACGAGTTCCGATTCACCATCTCCGTCCAGATCGACCACCGCCGTTCCCTTTTGGCTGCCGTTCTTCCACTTCTTGATCAGTTGCCCGTCGGAGTTAAGGATATAGGTGTAGACGTTCGTGACGCCGGGGCCATAGCCGCACAGGGTGATCTCCACGCCGCCGTCGCCGTCAAGATCGGCGGCGGTCAGTGCGCCGATGGCACGATACCGGCGTTGCCATAGCGAGCTTCCATCGCCTTGCAGGGCGTACAGACTGTCCGTGTCGCTGGATTCCTCATCGAGCGCGATGAGGACTTCCGCATCGCCGTCACTATCCAGATCCGCCAGCACCGGGGGGCCGACGATGCCGGTGTACCAGCCGCCCAGCGCCTGGGGCCAGCCTTCCAGCAAGTCGCCACTCTCAACGTGCCAGGCGTAGACGAAGCCATCGGAGTTCGAGGCGGCCACCACCTCGTAGTCGCCGTCTCCGTCGATGTCGCCGACGGCGCAGCCTGCGGCCGATAGCACCTGCATGCTCTTGGGCCAGTTGGGCAGTGAGTTGCCGTCCTCGTTCCAGATATTGACCTTGCCCTCAAACCACCAGTCGCCCAGCGACATCGAAACTTGAATGATTTCGTTTCGACCGTCTCCGTCGACGTCCATGCAAATGGAATTGCCCACATACCAGTCCGCCAGGAATCCCTCCACTGTTTCGGGCTGGGGCCAGGGCGCCTGATCGGTCGCCGAACCGATCGCGAAGATCTTCCGATCGACGTGCGTGAGGTCTCCGCTACTGACCGAGAGCCGCAGTTCGTAGACGCCCGCATCCAGATCCACGACCGAAACATGCACGCTTCCGTCGGGATGGGGCTGGACCTCGCCCTCATCGATCACGATCCAATCGTCCTGGCCGTAGCGACTGTACTCCAGGATAAAGGCGTCGCCGTGTGTGAAGCGATGCACCTCGACGCTGTTTTCGTCACCATCTGCTTCCAGTGTCTGGGCTTGTCTCGGCGCGATGATCTCGGCCAGAGGATAGGCGACGTCGGCGTTCTGGAGAGCGGTATAGGCGTTCACCCGTCCGGTTCCGACGTAGGAGCGCTCGGGGTCAAGGTCTCCGTAGTAGACCGGGTCCGTCGTGTTTTCGAGGATGGCCCTAACTTCGACCGGGCTCAGGTCCGGGCGATGGGCCAGGACCAGGGCGCCGACGGCCGCGACGTAGGGCGACGAGAATGACGTGCCCGCGGTGGCGATATACTCGCCGGCCAGATCGGTCGTGACGATGTCCGTGCCCGGCGCCGCAATGTCCACCCAGGGGCCGAAGCTGCTATGGCCCGTCTTGATGTCCTCGCCGTCGGTGGAGGCCACGGCCACGACGTTGTAGTAGGCGGCCGGGTAGTTCGCTTTGGTCGTATCCGAATTGCCCGCGCTGGCAAATAGTAGAACGCCCTGAGCGTACGCGTTGTCGATGGCCTCTTTGACGATCGGATCGCCCTCGGGTCCGAATTCATCGGAGCCGAAGCTCATATTCAGAATGTCGGCGCCGTTGGCGGCTGCGTAGTCCAGTCCCTCGGCCACTTCGGCCGACGTGATGTAGATACTCAGACGCAGGGGCATGAGACTGCACTGCCAGTTGACGCCGCAGACGCCTTCGTCGTTGTTTCCGACGGCCGCAATCACGCCGGCCACCTGGGTCTCGTGCCCGGCAACGCCCCAGAAGTCAGGCTCCGGAATGACGTCGTTGTTGCTACTCTCGAAGTTCCATCCCTGGACGTCATCGACGTAGCCGTTCTCATCGTCATCGATGTCGTTTCCAGGAATCTCACCGTCATTGGTCCAGATATTTTCTTTCAGGTCGGGATGGTTGACATCGATTCCCGTGCCCAGGATGGCGACCACAACATCATGACTGCCCGTGGAGATGTCCCAGGCGTCGGGCATCTGAATGAGCTGGTGGGCGTACTGGTCGGGGAAATCCGGGTCGTTTGGCGCCTGGCACGTGCGGTAGATGTAGTTGGGCTGGGCGTATTCGACATCCGGGTCTTCGCGCAGCGCCGCGCAGGTGGTGGGTACATCTTCATCGGTGTGCAGAATCTGGCGACGCAGTTGCTCGCGTTGCTGTGGGGGAGCCGTGAGTGACCCCGTCGATTCACGCCGGTTCACGCGGTACTTTGCCTCCAGGCGAGACAGGATGGCATCCCGGCGCCGTTGCCCACCGCCTTGAAACGTCACGCGCCCTCGGGACGCTCCGTCCTTGAGCTTGACGATGATCTCACCCGGCACGTACTTCGGCCCGTCACCGTTCGGTTTCGCCAAAGCCTCCGTCTCCGGGGCGTCCGGCGTGGCCTGCACCGGGGGAACGCCCAGGACGATCGCCAGGAGAATCATGATGGTTATCAGCCGCCTCTCCGCCACCCTCACACCGTTGCTGTTCGCTGCTTTCATACCGCTTCTCCCTTCTTGAAAGTAACAGTGCTCCTCTCGTCAATCGGGCGCTCTAACCGGGCGTCAGGGCATGAGGGGTGGGGTCGTCCGAACGCGGAACCTAATCCACGGCGGCGTTCAATCCGTGATCCTGGGATACGGATTCCGCCGGACCAGGGTCAGTCCCACGCTATTCCCTCGCTCCTGCAGCTCTCGGGTACGCACAACGATACTACCCTGATTATACGGAGATTGTCATCTCGTACAAGGCAAATCAACGCCTAGTCACCGCTTTTGCCCGCTCTGGCTGAGCCGGCGCCGCCGGGGAAGATCGCTTTCTGGGCCTGAACGATTGTTCTTGCAGGGGCGGTGCGAGTACCGTACCATCACTGCGCGGCCACACTGACTCGACAGTACACTTTGCGAAGGATGCCTGATGGCGGATGACAAACTGCAGATCTACGAGACCCCGCAATTCCGCAGCCCCAGGCTGGTGGTGGGAT
>JANQFY010000434.1 GCA_028277585.1 Sedimentisphaerales bacterium | reverse complement strand
CTCGATCAGAGCGGGGCCAGGCGCATCGACCTCGACGCCGCGACCTGCCTGCCTCATATCTCGCTGGCCATGGGATGCATCGATCGCGGTGACGTCCCGTCAATTGCCGACGCGCTGCGAGCCGTTCTCGCAGAGCATCCCGTCAGTGCGCTTGCCATCACGGGAGTGGTGACATCCCTAAATGGGCGAGGCGAGGCCGTCTCGGCCTTCGCGCTCCGCGCTACGCCGGCGCTGCAGGCTCTGCACGAAGCAATCATGGAAGCCATGCAACCGTTCTTCAGTTACGACGTAGCCGAGACGATGCTGCACGGCGACGAACCGGTCGCGGCAACGAGCCTGGAGTGGATTCGTACGTTTCGCCAGAAGGCGGCCTTTCGCGTGTTCTTCCCGCACCTCACGCTGGGCTACGGAGAGGTTGTCGCACCGATGCAGTTCCCCGCAGATCTGACTGCTCGGACCCTGGCGGTGTGCCATCTGGGCAATCACTGCACGTGTCGAGAAGTTCTCGCAGAAGTGAATACCTGAGGGTGAGGCCTGGCTGAGTCTCGAACGACAACGCCTAGTGAGCCATGACGCTCGAAACCTTAAAGACGGGCAGAAGCAATGCGATCGCGATCGTGCCGATGACCGCGCCGAGAATCGTGATCATGAGCGGCTCCATGATCGTCATGACGCTGCGGATCGAGGCTTCGAGCTTCTTCTCGTAGAACGTCGAGACCTTGTCGCAGACCTCACCGAGTCGACCACCCCGTTCGCCGGCCCGGAGCATCTGGATGATGCCCGGCGCGATCAGGTCGCCGTCCTCGGCCAGCAGGATGGCCTCGGAGAGTTGGTATCCGTCCTGGATCTTCTCATCAACCTCCTGCCAGAGCTTCTGGAAACAGACGTTGTCGACACACCCTTCGATGACACGAATGGCGTCGAGCAGACGCACGCCGGTGTTGACCATGGTCGCCATGATGCGCATGCTGCGCGTAATGACCAAGTCCACGAACATGGTCCCGATGACGGGTGTGCGTATCTTGGCCAGGTCGATCATGCGTCGTCCGGCCGCGGTGTGCGCCCAGTAGTACAGCGACACGCCCAACACGATGATCGTCGTGACAATCCCCGTCAACATCTCGAAGTCGCCGATGATATGGCTGACGTGGACCAACACCTGAGTCAGCTTGGGCAACGCGGCGCCCCGGCTCTCGTAGATACGCATGAAGCGCGGCAAGACGAAGAACATCAGGGTCCCGGTCGCCGCGATCGCCATCAGGACCATAATCAGCGGATATGTCAAAGCGCCCAACACCCGCTTGCGGGTCTCGGCTTCGAAGTTGAGATAGCCCGTCAAGACGGTCAGCATTTCGACCATGCGGCCGGAGGCTTCGGAAGCTTTGACCATGCTGACGAACATGGAATCGAAGGTGTTGGGATAGAAAGCCAAGGCTCGCGAGAACGTTTCGCCTCCTTTGACCCGCTCGGAGATGTCGAGAATGACAGCTTTGAAACGCGCGTCACCAGCCTGCTGGGCAATAGCATCGAGTGCGTCGCTAAGAACGACGTCGCTGTCGAGCATCACGGCCAGTTGCGTCGTGAACAGGATCAGGTCCGTGCTCTTGGCCCGCACCTTGTACAGGTGCTCGGACCATTGGACCACACGCGTTCCCTGGGACAGTTCCGACGCCTGGTCGCCCACCCGACTCAGCCGCGCGGGGCGCTGGTCCTGGAGCGGTTGGGTTTCGTCCAATAGCGTCGTCATCGTTACCTTCTCACTCTAACTATGTCAATCTTCCGTATCGACCGGGGCGCTGGAGCCGGCGCTGCGCAGGATCTCTTCTATCGAGACGATCCCGGCTTTGACCTTCTCCATCCCGTCGAGGTGCAGCGGGGTCATGCCCTTGGCGAGCGCCGCGCTGCGGAGTTTCTTCGTGCTGACGCGGTCGTTGATCATCTCCATGACCTCGTCGTCAGGCACGAACAACTCGTGAATGGCGATCCGCCCGGCGTATCCGGTGTTGCGGCACTTCTTGCAGCCGAGACCCCGGTAGAACTTGCCGACGTCGCCCGTTTCTTTCTCCACGCCCTTCTTGATGCTGGGCGGTGGGTCATATTCAGTCTTGCAGTTGGGGCAGATCTTCCGGACCAGTCGCTGCGCCAGGACCCCCTTGAGCGACGCGCTGACCAGATAGGGCGCCACGCCCAAATCGAGTAGGCGCGTCACGGCGCCTGGAGCGTCGTTGGTGTGAAGCGTCGAAAGCACCAAATGGCCCGTCAGCGCCGCCTGAACAGCGATATTGGCCGTGATGTCGTCGCGAATCTCACCGACCATGATGATATCAGGGTCTTGCCGCAACAGGCTGCGCAACGCCGTCGAGAACTCGAAGCCCACGCCCGTGCTGACCTGGAACTGGTTGATCCCGGCGATATTGCACTCCACCGGATCCTCAACCGTACAGATATTGACATCCTCGTTGTTCAGTTCCGACAGCGCCGCATAGAGCGTGGTGTTCTTTCCCGATCCGGTCGGCCCCGTCACCAGGACGATGCCATTGGCAACCTGGAAGATCTCACGGAAGCGCAGCAGATTGTCGTAGGTGAACCCGAGCGCCTCCAGATTGTAAAGGATCTTCTGCGGATCGATGACACGAATGACCACCTTCTCGCCGAAGTTGCCGGGCATAACCGAAACACGCAGATCGATCGGGCGTCCTTCGACCATGACATGGATGCCGCCGTCCTGGGGCAACCGCCGCTGCGCGATATCCAACTCCGCCATAATCTTGATGCGCGAGACCACCGCGGCATGCATCTGATACGGCGGACGCATTTTCTCATACAACTTGCCGTCAACCCGGTAGCGCACGCGAAGCTTCTTGTCGTCGGGCTCGATGTGGATGTCGCTGGCGTTTTCTCGAACGGCGTTGTACAAGAGGTAATTCACCAGCTTGACGACCGGCGATTGGCCCGCGACTTCCTCCAGATTGCTGATGTCCTGCGTGATGCTCTCAATCAGCGTGAACTCTTCAAGGCCCTCCTCATCGATGATGTCGTCGATGACGAACACATTGGCCGCGGGCAGATAAGCCTGCAGGGTCGCCTTGATGTCCTTGCTCGTCGAGCAGACCACGCGAACGCGACAGCCGCTGATCCGCTCGATCTCATCGATCAGGAAGACGTTCGTCGGCTCGTTGACCGCCACCGTCAGAACATCGTGAACACGGAACAACGGCAGGACGATGTGGGCTTCGAGGAAATCGCGCGGGAGGATCTCAACCGCCTTGGGATCACAGAGTTTGGGGCTGACCTGAGCGTAGGGGACGCCGTAGGCTTCGGCCAAGGCCGCGGCGATTTGGTTCTCCGTGCAGTAGCCCATCTCGACGAGCAGCTCGCCGAGGAGTTTGCGATGGCCCTTATCCTGCTGCTCGGCCAGAGCCGTATCGATCTGCTCCTGGGTGACGACACGCCGGGCCAGAAGCAACTGTCCCAACTGCATCTTGTTTTCGAGCAGAATCTGACTCATATCCCACCTTCAATCCCCCGACCCCGCGCCGTCAGGCGAAGCTGCGCACCGCCTCGGCCAGTTCCGGATGACGATCGAAATCCGTCTGGAGGCCCGTGATCTCAAGGATCTTCTCGATATTCTCATCGAGACCGGCCAGTTTCAGTTGCGTCTTGTTCTGTTGGCAGTATTGACGGACCCAGAGCAGCAATTCCAATCCCTGGCTATCGATGGAGCTGACATTGCTCATATCCAGGACGATCCGCAGTCGATTGCCCGCCACGACGGAGGTGATCAGATCTTTCACCGAATCAGTGATGTCACCATCGACGTCGCCTTGCAGTTCGACAACGGTTACGTCGTTATAGTCCTGTGCGTTGATTCTCATCGTAGCAACGTCCCCACCGCCGCGGTCCCATAGTCGGCCATTCGGGCCGGACTGTACATCGAGGCTCCGGTTCCTTGAATCAGGTCCCACAGGCGATCGATATCACTGTTTAGAAACACCTCGCCGATCCGTGCATCAAACTGCGTTCCCAGCCCCTTGCGAATCTGGTCCAGGGCATGGTCAATCGTCAGCGCGTTGCGGTAGACGCGTTTGGATGTCATGGCGTCAAAACTATCGGCCAGACCGACGATGCGCCCCTCCAGCGGAATCTCATCGCCTTTCAAACCGGCTGGATATCCCTTTCCGTCAATGCGCTCGTGATGACACAATACGCCGGGTACAATATCCTGCATCTGCTTGATGTCTCTGAGAATCCCCGCGCCAATCGTGGGATGGTGCTTGATGCACTCCCACTCCTCTTGTGTCAGCTTGCCGTTCTTGCAGAGTACACGCTCCTCGACGCCAATCTTGCCAATATCGTGCAGAAGTCCCGTGAGGTACAGGCGGTGAATCTGCTCCTCATCCACAGGCTCCTCTTCGGCCAGACGTTCGCCCAACCACCGAGAAATCAGCGCCACCCTTTCGGAGTGGCCGCGTGTGTATTGGTCTTTGGCATCGATGCTGCTCGTCAGCGCCTTAAGCGATCCGACGAACAGCTCTTTGAGGTCCTTGAAAAGCCGTCCGTTTTCGATGAAGACGGCGCACCCGCTCGCCACCGAGGTGAAGAGCTTGATGTCCGTACTGTCGAAGTCCGGCTTGGCCGTGTGATTGACCGCCACCATGAAGCCGATGATCGAAGCGCTGGGCCCGGCGTGAGAGCCCAAATGGGACTCCCCTTGCTCTCTCGCATACAGCGGCACGGCGATGACATTTCGGATCCCCGCCGGCCACTCGTACAACCAAGGCGTATCCACATCGCTGTCGAGCAATGCTTCCTGACCGCGATTCAGTTGCTCAGTCAGCCGACTGTGCAGCATCGCCGCCATGCCGTGATCGAGATCGATCAACCCCGAACCGGCGGCGACCATGTACTTGCCGTCCCCTTCGGAAACGCGTTCGAGCAACACGGCGATCCCCTCGACCAGGACGATCTCGGTCAGGCTATCGCACGCCAGTTGCAGAAAGTTGGTGTCCGACTCGGTGACACTCATGTTCATGCTGATCTTGTGCAGCAGGACCAGTTCTTCGTAGACTTGGGACAGTTCCGTCCCCACCTTGACCATCTGCTCGTCGGAACGGACCATCATCTGGAACTTCTCGGCCAGCAGCTGAAGCATCTCGGTGAAGTACGCCATCCGCGTCTGAACCGGCCCCGCCTCGTCTTGGGAAACCGCATCCAGCGGATGGAGCTGATCATCAGCGTGCCCCAGATCGAGGAGAACCGTTCCCACCACGCCGCGCCAACCGGCGGCCGTGGGAGGCAGGCGTAGCGCTATCGCCAGAAGAAGATGATCCTCGGCGAACTGCCAGACCCCCTTGTGCGGAGAGCAGTCCGCTTCTTTCGGCTCAGCCTGAATGACTTGACCGGCGGCGTCGACGAGTTGCTGTGTATCACTCTCGAACTGCCCGGCATTCAGGAGAACCGCAATCTGGCCGTGGGCATCTACGGCAGCAAAGTTCACCCCGAACCGGCCCAGACGTTCTCCAAAACGCTCCAGTTCGCGCCGCTGCAGACAAGTGAATTCTCGTGTCGTTGTGTTCTGCATGACCGTTTCCAAAGGTCCGTTTGTCCCCCGAGTCCTCAGTCCACCCGGCAGCCCCGCCGGGTCAGACGTGCAGGGCCATCGCTTTCTCATGCAGGATGTCCTGGATGGTCTTGAGCAATTCCTTGGGGCTGAACGGCTTGCTCAAACACGCTTCGACCCCGAGTGTCTCCTGCATCTCTTCGGAGATGGCAAAGCTGCGGGCGGTCAGCAGAATGGCGGGTGTGTGTTTCGTCTCTTCGTTGGCGCGCAGTTTCTCAATCAGCTCAATGCCCGTGACGAACGGCATCTGATAATCGGTTACGATGATGTCCGGGTGCTCGGTGCACGCCAGTTCGTAGGCCTCGGCCCCGTTGTTGGCGGCGATGACCTCAAACCCGTTGTTACGCAGTTTAATGGCGACCACATGAATGATATGAATTTCGTCGTCAGCGATCAGTACTCTGTTGCCTGTCATGGTAAGCCTCTCTCAAAACGCAGTTGGGGAGTGTTCTCCTCCGTGTTGCTTGGTGACGTCATCCCATACTAGGTCGCTCCGGCTGCGACAGCCGCAGCCAGGGGCAACTCAAACCCAAACGTGCTGCCGCGCCCCACCTCGCTGGTGACAAACACGCGGCCGCCATGAACCTTTTCGACGATTTGCTTGACCAGGTTGAGACCGAGCCCGGTCCCCTTGGCCTGTTTGTTGTTGGCGCCGACGCGGTAGAACTTGTCGAAGACATGATCCAGTTCATCGGCGGGAATCCCCACCCCGGTATCGGCCACCGTAACCCGCGCCAGACGCTCGACTTCATCGACCTGGGTTTCGATTCTCACCGAACCGCCGGCCGGCGTGTATTTGACGGCGTTGCTGAGCAGATTCACGACCACCTGCGAAATCATGTCCTTATCGGCGTTGACCTGGTCGAAGATGATGGGCGTCTGTCCGGTAACGGTGATCTGCTTCTCTTCGGCGAACCCTTTGATCATCTGCATCTGGTGCTCGATCAGGATCGCCAGGCTGACCGGTTCCTTCTGGACCTTGATCAGGCCGGACTCAATGCGAGAAACATTGAGGATATCTTCAATGAGACGGTTCAGGCGTTGTGCCTGACTCTGAATAATGGCGTAGAATTCCTTGCGTGTCTCCTCGTCGTCCGCCTCGCCGTCGGCCAGCATTTCCGAGTAGGCCGTGATGGAAGCCAGCGGCGTCTTCAGCTCGTGAGAGACATGACTGACGAAGTCGTTCTTCATTTGGGAGATCTCTTTCTCCCGGGTAATGTCGTGCAGAATCGCGACGACGCCGGAGACCTTGTCACCCTCGTGAACACAGGAGACTATCGTGTCCAGCGTGTGGGGTCCGTCGGATTGCTCAAACTCAAGTTCGCGCCGGGTCGCTTCGATGCCGCTCTGGCGACTCTGCTGCAGCAACTGAACGAACTCGTTGTGCTTCTGTCCTACCGTCTCGGCCAGCGCCTGGTGGCAGGCCGCTGAAGGATCGAAATCAAGGAGATTCGCTGCGGCCTCATTGGCCATGAGCAGACGATCGGACTCGTCGATGACCACCACGGCGTCACGCAGGCTGTAGATGATCGCCTCGGCGTGCTGCTTCTGTCGATCGGCCAGCCGGGACTGAAGACGCAGGTCCTTCAGTTCGGTTTCCAATTGACCGATACGCTCGGCCCGTTCATCAAGCTCGCTGCGAAGGCCGGAAACCATCTCCAGCAAGCTTCCCGACTGGAGCCCACTTTCGGAACCGGTCGATGCGGAAGAAAGCTGCCTGGCTATGGACATGACCGTCCCGACCAGCCGATGGTAGGCCAAGCCAAGAAAGATCACGCCCACAGCCCCGATGCAGCATGCGATGAGACCCAACGCAACCGTGGGGCTGCGCCACCCTACTCCGATGCCAGAATTGTGCAGCCCGGTCAGGGCCGCGACGCACAGTGACAGAATCACAGCGCTCGTCGCGGCCCAACCTAAGCTTCTTTGGCGTCTCAAAGCTACTCCTCCGAACCCGCAAACTGCGGGTATTCGCTTTTCATCACCGAAAACGTCAACTAGCGTCGCCGCCAGTTCTTGGCCTCTTGCTGATCGATCGCCTGCTGCACGATGCTGTCGATCCGCTTGAGTTCCTCAGGATCGGTCTCCGCAACGATGCGTTCCTGGAGCCGGCGGGCTTCCAGATACGTCGGACGCATCATCAGCGAAACCTTCAGGTTGTAGACGGCACTGTCGATGTCGCCTTCCAGGTAGTACCGCGAAGCGCGAGCATACGCGTCTTCAGCGAGACGGGCCCGGTCGATGGCCTGCAGGCCCTTCTTGGCCGCGTCCATCTTCATGCGAATGTCGTCGGCGCGATCCTGACCGTTGACTTCGGAAGGCTCCTCAATGATGTGCGGCGTGAGCATGATGATGACCTCTTCCCGGGTCACCGTGTCCGTGGTGCCGCGGAAGGCGGCTCCCAACAGAGGCAGATTGCCCAGCAGCGGGACCTGCGACCGAGACGTGGTGACGACACCGCGGAA
>JANQFY010000424.1 GCA_028277585.1 Sedimentisphaerales bacterium | reverse complement strand
AAAGCCTAGCGTTGTCTACGATCACCGTCCCCGGCGATGACACCGTCGTCGCGCGCGTGGGGTTGGTCAATCCCGGTCTGATTCGCCGCGACCTGCGTCAGGTGGGCGGTTGTTTCGATCGTCTGGGAGAAATCAGCGTGCAGAAGATGCTGGAGATCTGCGCCGCGGCGGCCGAGCTGTTCATCGGAGCGACGCTACCGCTCTGCGCCGATCAGGAACAAACACCTGACGAATACGTCTGCGCGTTGTCGGCTACGTGCGGGCTGCCACATGCGCTGATCCGAGCGAACATGACCAAGATCGCTGATGTGCTCGCCAATATGCCCGTGATCTTGAAGGGGCTGACACGCGGTCTCGATCCGGCCGCGATTGAAACCGGCATCGGCCAACAGGACGACGTTCCGGTCAGCTATTATCCCAACACAACCCACCTCGCGGCCGTTCTGCCCAGCAACTCTCCGGGCGTCAATTCGCTGTGGCTGCCGGCCCTGGCGTTACGCGTTCCGGTCATCTTGAAACCGGGCCGGGAAGATCCATGGACGCCGTGGCGCCTCATTAATGCACTTATCGCCGCCGGCTGCCCGGCCGAGGCATTCGGCTTCTATCCAACCGACCATGACGGAGCCAGCGTTATCCTCTCGCAATGCCAGAGAGTCATCATGTTCGGCGATGCCGGTACGGTGGCGCGCCATGCCGATGACCCGCGGATTAGTGTTCATGGACCGGGATTCAGCAAGGTCCTCATCGGCGCCGACTGTATCGACAACTGGCCCGACTACATCTCCGTACTGGCCGATTCGGTGGCTCGAAACGGAGGCCGCAGTTGCGTTAACGCTTCAACCATCGTTGTTCCTCGCCACGGCCGCGAACTGGCTGAGGCGCTGGCCGAGCGTTTGACACGCATCGCGCCCAAACCCCTCGATGCGCCGGATGCGCAGCTGGCCGGCTTTGTCGATGCGCGGATACCGGAAGCGATCAGTCAGAAGATCGACCGGGCCCTCAGTCGGCCCGGCGCTGTTGACGTTAGCGATTCGTACCGGGGTCGAGAACGCCTGAGTCGCTTGAACGGCCAGACGTATCTCGAGCCTACCATCGTCTCTTGCGAAGATACCGAGCACCCTTTGGCACGAACGGAATTCCTCTTCCCGTTCGCTGCTGTCGTGGAATACCCCCAGGCCCAAATGCTCGATTGGATCGGTCCTAGCTTGGTGGTCACGGCTATCACCGAAGACGCATCCTTCCGCCGACAGCTTCTTCGCTGTCCTGCCATCCAGCGGCTCAACCTTGGTCCTATTCCCACCGGGCAGGTGCGATGGGATCAGCCTCACGAAGGTAATCTGTTCGAGTTCCTCTATACTCGTCGCGCTATCCAGGAGGTCGTGACATGCGGATAGAAGATCGCGACAATGCAGACGA
This sequence comes from Sedimentisphaerales bacterium, assembly GCA_028277585.1. Taxonomy (GTDB): domain Bacteria; phylum Planctomycetota; class Phycisphaerae; order Sedimentisphaerales; family Anaerobacaceae; genus Anaerobaca. The sequence goes on along the minus strand of JANQFY010000424.1, from coordinate 27,029 downwards.
ACTGACGCAATCGTTGTTGTGGCCGCTGAATCTCTTTTGCGCCCGCTACGATAGGGACGTGCCGGAGATCACCCCATTGTTCAAACAACACATGCCCCAGCCCTACCGAGATTTGCTCGTGCACGAGCGCAACATGACCCCGACGCTGGAGGGCTACCATGGAGGATCGATCTACATCCAACCGATCAATGTCATCGCCAATGACAAGGAGACGACGCGCGAAGTCATCCTCCGCCGTGATACCGACGACAAGCCGCTTGAATACGGAGCCAGTCGCATATTCCGGCATCAGCTCAGTTACGAAGCCCTATTCCTCGTCGACGACGGGCGTCTGCCGCTGGGCACCATCCTGCGTGTCTGCGATTGCGAACACACTGTTCATCCGTCGGGCTTCTTTAAGATTCAATCCACACCGTTTTTCACCGAAGCCTTCGGCGCCGGCGACGAACCATACTTCTACGGACGCCGGAACACCCTAGTTGCACTCGATGGCCACGCCATCGCTGAAGTCTGTGAGGTATTGCCCCCTGAGAAAGTGCGTGCCACAAAACGGAGCAAACGATGACAGAAGGAACAGACTCATATGATTGTCTGGTCGTGGGCGGTGGCCCAGGCGGATGCGTTGCGGCGACCATTCTAGCCGACGCCGGGTTTCACGTGGCTCTGATCGACCGAGCGAAGTTCCCACGCCTTCACGTGGGTGAATCCATGATTCCCTACAACTACTTCCCTCTCGAGCGCATTGGCATGATCGAGGCAATGCAGGCCTCCGACTTCCCCAAGAAATACAGCGTGCAATTCGTCGGACGTCGCGGCAAACAGTCGCAACCCTTCTACTTCTCTCAGCACCTGGATCATCCCTGCTCCCAGACCTGGCAGGTCACGAGGGATGTGTTTGACGCCATGATGCTCGACAATGCCCGCCAGCACGGAGTCACCGTGTTCGAGCAGATGAGCGCCCGCGACTTGCTCGAAGAGGGTGGGGCGACGGTCGGTATCACCGGCGTCGATGCCAAGGGTGTGTCGCACGCGTTCCATGCCAAGGTGACATTGGACGCCAGCGGGAATAAGGGATTCGCGATGTCTAAGCTCTCCTGGCGTATCATCGACCCGAATCTGATCAAATATGCCATCTGGGGCTACTTCCGTCACGCCAAGCGCGACCCTGGACTGGACGAAGGCGCTACGACGATCACGTATCTGGAGGGTAAGAACTGGCTGTGGTACATTCCACTGCGGGACGACATCGTCAGTGTTGGCGTGGTGGGTGACAAGGATTACCTCTTCGATGAGACCAACGATCTGGCCACCGTATTCAATCGCGAGGTCGGAAAGAATGCCTGGGTCAAAGGGCGTATGGCTCCCGCCGTACTGACGGGCGAGTTTCATACGTGTGTGCACCGGTCCTACCGCTCACAATACTGCGCCAAGAACGGCCTCGTCCTGGTCGGAGACGCACTGACCTTTCTGGACCCTGTGTTTTCCACCGGCATGTATCTGGCCCTCGTTAGCGGCGAGCTGGCCGCCGACGCGACGATCGAAGCCCTGCGAGCCGGAGACGTCTCGGGCCAACGATTCCAGGGCTACGGCCATGAAATCTGTCGCCGCATCGAGATCCTGCGCCGTCTGGTCTATGCTTTCTACGCCAATGATTTCAGTTTCAAACAGCTCATCATGAAGTATCCGAATCTCAAGGGCGCTGTGACCGATTGCCTCGTGGGCAATCTGGATCAGGACTTCACGGCGTTGCACGAAGCGCTGGCCGAATTCCTGGACCTGCCCGAGCCAATCCAGCACGGGCGGGCCAAGGTGTGATGGGAGTGACTCCTATGCCGATGGCAACTGCAAGTGGATCAGGCGGCCTAACCTGGCTGGCTTTCGCCCTGCTGACGGTGCTGTCTTGGGGCCTCTATGGCATCCTGTTGCACACGGGCCAGGTCGGTATGGCGGACCCGGTCAACGGACGCTACAAGGCCTTCTTGTTCGTGGGGTTGGCGTACTTCCTAACAGCCGTACTGGCGCCGGCCGGCATACTTCTGTTGCGCGGCGCCCACTGGAACATCCCCATCGCCGGTTGGTCGTGGTCTTTGGTGGCGGGTCTAGCCGGGGCGGCCGGGGCCTTTTGTGTCTTGCTGGCCTTCGGCGCCAAAGGGACTCCGGCCACGGTGATGACAATCGTCTTTGCCGGCGCCCCGGTCATCAATGCCGTCATTGCCCTGACGCTTCATCGGCCGGAAGGAGGACTCAAATCGCTTCCACTGCCGTTTGTGGCCGGCATCGTCCTGGCCGTGACCGGGGCCGCGCTGGTTACCCTCTACAAACCCAAGCCAAGCCCGGCGCCGGCCACGAATCCGCCGATGGCAACGACAGGAGACCAACGGCATGACTAATCTCCAGACCATTCGCCAGCGACAGACCCTGGCACTGCGCGCCCTATGCCGCGAGTTGGTCTCGGCCAACGACTTCTATACGCGCAAGCTTGCTACGGCCGGACTCGATCCCGAAACGTTGACTCTTGACGACTTCAGCGCCCGTCTACCGTTAACGACTCGTTCCGAATGGACACATGACCAGATCGACCATCCGCCGTTTGGGACCAACTTGACCTATCCGATCGACCAGTACATTCGCTTCTGTCGAACGAGCGGAAGCACGGGGCGGCCCATGATTTGGCTGGACACGCGCCAAACCTGGGATTCCATGCTCGACTGCTGGATCAGGGTCTTCACAGCGGCAGGACTGCATCGGCCACATCGCTTCTTCTTCGCTTTTTCATTCGGCCCGTTTCTCGGTTTCTGGACAGCCTACGAGGCCGCCCTGAAGGCCGGGCACATGTGCATTCCCGCCGGCGGACTCTCGTCGGCCTCACGTCTGCGTCTACTCCAGGATACACAGGCCGAAGTGCTGTGTTGCACCCCGACGTACGCCATCCGTTTGGCTCATGTGGCCGAGACGGATGGATTCGATCTGAGCGCAACCAACGTCAAGCTGATTGTCGTAGCCGGTGAACCGGGGGGCAGCATTCCAGCCACTCGCGGTCACATCACCGAGCACTGGAACGGCGCGCGAGTCTTCGACCATCACGGTATGACGGAGGTCGGTCCGGTGACGTATGAATGCCCGGCCGAACCGGGCGTGCTGCACGTCATGGAGGACGCCTACTACCCGGAAGTGATCGACGATGAGCTGATCCTAACGACGCTGTGTCGGTCAGGATCACCGTTGCTCCGCTATCGTACCGGCGACATCGTCAGCGCCGAAAGGCGGTCTCCCTGCTCTTGCGGGACGGAGGAGTTGTGCCTGCTCGGTGGCATTCTCGGTCGCAAGGACGACATGGCCGTCATTCGGGGCGTCAACGTCTTTCCCAGCGCGATTGAGGAGATCGTCCGTTCTGCCGGTGGAATTGACGAATACCGAGTGGAGTTGTACACCGAAAACGACCAGACCCAAATGAAGGTAATCATTGAAACTGCGAACGGCCCGGCGGCTTGTCACGATTTGCAGGAGCGTTTCGAACGAGCCATGTTCTTACGCGTCCCGGTGGAGTTGGCCCCAACGGGCAGCCTGCCCTGCTATGAAATGAAAGCCAAGCGTTGGGTCAGACTGGATGAGGGAGGACAGGCACCATGACTGCAGTGAACACAACATTGATGTGCGGCCGCAGAGCGGCGGATCGACTGGCCCCGTATGAACCACAGATCTCTGACAACTTTGAAATCCCTCTGCACATCGGCAAGCTCATAGCCGCCTGGGACCGACCCAAGTTCGTTGCGGCCGCCGAAGCCTGTCACATGCGTGCCGACGACTATGTCGTGGGACTGGAATATGGGGGGCACTTTCGCGCCTACCCACTCTGGATCACTGACAACTACCACATCATCAACGACCGTATCGCTGGTGATCCGATTCTCTTCAGTACATGCGAGCGATGTCAATCCGGTTCGGCCTTTGTCGCTGAGCTGGACGGTCATGCCACGCGCTTCAGCGCCATGGGCATGTACAATGCCTCTTTGACGATGGTCAATCGCAAACGCAGCAAGACAGACGACCACAGCCTCTGGCTCCACTACGAGGGTGTGGCGATTGATGGTCCCGACAAGGGCCGATTTCTCGAGCAATTACCAACCTATCACACAACCTGGAGCGCTTGGCTAAAGGCTCATCCCGAAACCGACGTTATGCTAGCCCCTGATGATCCCCACCACCGCGACGCCAGGCACGGCCACGGGCGCGAAGAGTACTTCTCCCGCCCGGGAATGGATCCGCCTCTGGCTAAGACGATCACCGGCCATTTTGACCACCGCTACCCGGAGAACGAGATGGTCCTGGGGATCAACGTGGACGCTGGGATTCGCGCCTATCCAATGCTGGAGGTCAAACGCGAAGGGGGCATGGTCAACGACAGTCTCGGCGAGGTGCCCATTGTGGTCTTCTGTGGTCCGGCTCCCGAGTCTATTACCATGTCGGCTTTCCACCGTGCGGTGGACGATCAGGTGCTGACATTCGAACGATCCGGCGACCACTTCCGCGATCAGGAAACGGGCAGTCTTTGGACGATCGAAGGCCGAGCGGTCTCTGGTTCGCTGGCGGGACGTCATCTGATACCTTTGCGTTGGCAGTACGTGCGTTGGCACGCCTGGGTCTATCCGCATCCCAGCACGGAGCTATTCCGTTCCACGCGACCGCGTCCAGAATACCCGAACTTCCCCGAGCTGCCTCAGATCGAGCCCCTACGCGAGATTCTGACCAGGCTCGCGACAGCGGAAACCCATCTGGACTTCTCCCATGTCCTTGTGGATTTGGCCTTGCCCCAGGAAGCAACGGCGGGCCTGTGCGTCTATTATGGTGAGGACCGACTGAATCTCTACCGGTTCGCCACGCCGGCAGCCGCGGCCGACTATGTGGCGCTTCAGGGCGCCTGGTTCTGTATGCCTTTCGACGCGAAGATCGGGCGGAAGCGAGCCCTGCAAATCGGCGACTGCGTCGTCGAATCCGACCCGGTCGGTCAGTACGCCGAGCCCACCCAGACGGTCCGTTATCCCGACAACGAGATACCCTGGTGTCGGCTATTGCACGACAGTGATGGGTCCCGGGCGGGCCCGATCGGTGAGGGGCATTTCATGTCATTGATCCACCATCTCAGGCGACACCGGTACGATGTGGTGGAAGCCGCGTTTCTACCGCGGAGCCAGTTGCGCGTCGGCGCACTCAGTGCCGTTGCCGCAACCATAGAGGCGGACCGGTTCGCGATCTACCGGTGTGTCGATGAGACGGCCGCTGCCCGGGCAGCGACGGAGGTGGGCCACGCCATCCAGGAAGGTCCGTGGGTGTTTCGATCGATTCCCGTTCTCATGTACGCCGATCCGCACTACGAGATGGGTCAACTCCCGGACGAGGCCATCGCCTGGTCGAACCTGCTGGATAGCGACGCTTTCAAGGAAACGCTAAGAGCCTTCCGCAAATGCACCGAGGGATGAGTTCACCGTCTGCCCGGTTCGTGTTTTGTGGCCCGTCGATACGCGACGCAGCTTCGATGGCTTGGCCAGGGTGGCCAATGGGGCAAGATTCACCGACATCCCCATGCTAGGCTTCTCGCTCGGTATCATCGCCATGAACGATCGGATGGAAGTTGATGTCCGCGTTCGTAGGCGTTTGACCGATCTGGCCGATGATCCGAACGACGCCCTGATGGATTCGCTGGTGATGGCATGACTCAAGGTACTCGCAGAGGACGTGACGCAACTGCAGTTCAGGACAGAACAGGCGAGGGCTTTCACCAGGTCGTGACCTAGGTACCTTCCTAACACGAGCTTGGACCTGGGTCGTCTTTGCGCCCACGGCCTTTCCATAGGGCTTCTCCCCTCGCTGGAGACCAGGCACTCAGAACTGAAGACTCCAGGGCCTTCTGCAAGAAGCCTGAGGGGTCCTATGGGTTTTCCCAGAAGTAGTTCACCCACACGTCATTGCGATTCAGGGCTCTGGCCTGACCGAGCAGTTCCTGGGCCTTTTGCTTGTGCCCCATGGCTCTGCTCGCCAGGGCCTTCAGATAGTAACCCTTGACCAGGTTGTCCCGATTCCTCTTTCTCGATTCCTTCTTATCCTCTTCCCGTTTGATCAGGGTATCACCATGCGCCTCGATCCCATCGAACATAGCCTGGGCCTTGTCTTCCTGGCCGAGCGCTCGGTGGGCGAGCCCCTGATAATACTCCAGGTCTTTCCAGCCCGGGTCGTTGTCGGCCTTGACACTCTTCTCAAAGCATGCCTTGGCCCGGACGTCATCACCCTGCCTGGCATAGGCCTGCCCCATGGTGTAGTACAGCATGGCGTTGCGCTCATCGTTAAACGGTTTACCGACACCCAGATTGTCGGGGTGCTGCATGGCCGATTCCAGATCAGAAATCGCACCGTCAACCTGTCCCTGCTTCAACCTCTTCAAGGCCCTCAACTGATAGGCGTCCACGTAGTACCAGTAGATCAAGCGTTCGTTCTCCCAGGACCTGAACTGCGTCTCGGAGAGATAACGGATGGCCCGATCGTAGTTCTTATCGAGCACATACATCTTGGCCAAGGTCTTGGCCGCATCGATATCGTCGCGCACCACGTCGATGTTCTCTTCCAGCATGGCCAGGTATTCCCTGTAATCGGCGTCTGACTCATTGAAGTAAGACTCGAACTCGCCGAACCAGCGTGCATGCTGCGGGTCGACACTCAGAGCCTTGCGGAGGTCCCTCAGCGCCTGGTTGCCGTCTTTCTTGAAGTGAAACGCGCCCCAGGCGAGATTTCGCCAGGCCATGGCAAGGTCGGGTTTCAGTGCCACCGCCTTCTTCCAGTGGGTCATGCTCTCGGCCGGCCGATTGTCGTACAGCAGATTGCCCAGCAGATAGTGGGCCGTGGCATCTTGCGGATTCTCCTCGGTGGCGTATCTCAGCACGGCTTCCGTTTCAAATCGATACGGGAAACAGTAGTCAATGGATTGGATTTCGGCCTTGGACAGGGCCGCTGCAGCGCGACCCTCATCGCCCTGCTGAGCGCAGAACCAAGCCAGGTAGTAGTACACCAGCGGTGATCTGGGACCCTTCAACTCGGAAAGCAGGTCTATGGCTTCCTGGTGGAGACCGGCATTGAAATACGACGTGGCGATCTCGAGGTAGTTGTTGTCCGGGTCCTGCATGTTCACCTGCCACTGGGCCATCGAACGCTGCCCCTGCAGCAGGTTGTGCTCGTAGGAGACCGGGAAGTTCAACGGATCGTACGCCAGTTGCTTGGCCACAATCGCCTTGGCCGCTGCCTTCTTACCGGCTCGTCTCAGCATCGCACTGTACAGGACCACGATCTTGTTGTCGCGGTTGTTGGTGGAGTAGGCGTTCTCGATGTACTCGAGCGCCTTCTCGTAATTGCCCCTCCGGCTCTCGATCTGGGCAAGTTGGAAATAGGCCGCCGAATACCACTGGTAGTACCAGGTTGCGCGGAAGAAGTTGTGATACGCCTCATCGGTCTTGCCCTGATGCAATTGGGCCAGGGCCAGATAGTAATACAGCTCACTCTCCTTGGGGTGATAGTACAGGATGCGCAAACGCTCTCCCGCCCGCTTCAGAAAGGCCTCGGCCTCGGCGTAGCGCCACTGTTTGACGCGCCGCACGCCCATGGCGATGTTCACGCGGTAGTCGTCAGGCGATTGGGCCAGTGCGGCCGTGTAGTAGTCCTCCGGATCGAGGAACGGATGGTGATACTGCTCCACATAGCGTCCCACGAGATACAAGTCTTCCACGCTATCCAATTCGTCCGGTTTCTTGGGCTCCGTGTCCGGCTCGGGGAGTTTGGGGTGTTGGAGTGTGTACGGTTTGTACGAGACAAGGGTCTCTGCCTGGCGATCCTGAAGCTCAACGCTCAACAGGGACTCGTCCAGGTCGGCAGAACTGGTCCATGTGTGTGTGTATGGCGCAGCCGGGTCAATGTCGATGGTCTCTTGGGCCACCGTCTTGCCCTCATACCTGAGGATCGCCTTGGCCCGTTTGAACAGACGGGTGGTATTGAACCCATAGAAGACCGTCCTGGGATCCCGGAGGAGCAGCGTCACGGCGGCGTCTTCCGTGGCATCCTTGACGATTTCCAGGTCGCGGATCGGGTAGTAGTAGTTCTTGGCGTCCTTGACAGAGTGCGGGGCAATGAAACTGTAGTCCGGCTGACTGTTGGAGAAGGTGCCCGTCATCAACTCGACGTAGGCCTTGCCGTCATCGGTGAGCATCTTGCGGGCGCTCTCGGCCTTGGGCCCCCAGAGCCACAGCTTGGAAGACTCGTTCTCGAAGACATCCCCCACGTGGATCGTGCCGGCCTTCTTGCCGTAGTCGTACCCGCCGATGAAATCCTCGTCCTTGCCCGGGTGCCACATGAAGAATGAGATGGGACTGGGGTGGTTCTTCCACCAAGTGAGATCTACCCCTGCGGTATAGTCGGTCTGCTTATACTTCTGACGCGATACAGGCCAGTGCGTAACATCGTTGTTCTTGTGGAAGACCCCGATCTCCTGGCTGGGCGGCCAGAACACGCGATAGTCCTCGTTGGCCTCCATGGAGGCATTGGCCCAGAACAGAAACGTCTCCGTCATGGGCGCCGTGTGGCTGATCCTGTAGTCCACATGAATCAATGAGCTGCCGGGATGCAGGTTGATGCCCACGTTTCCTTTCAGGCGTTTCTTGCGCTCGATTTCTCCGGTCCAAACCGTGATGCTACCGTCGTCGTGTTTCTGGATGTAATGGTCTGATAGCATCATCGTGGTAGTCCGATGATGGTCCGGGAAGCACCACTCGATCCCGCCGGACACCCAGGCGCCCAAGGTGCCGATGAGGCCTGGCTTGATCGAGGTGTTGAGATGGAAGATCTCGTACCCGTTGGTCTTGTCTATGGCCGTCTGCAGCTTGCCCCCCAGGGCCGGAAAGATACTGACCTTGACGTATTCGTTTTCCAGATAGATCATCTCGTGGGCCACGTCCTCGGTACGCTCCCTGGCAATGTCCGTCTGCGCGGGATACGGATAGTAATGTCCTCTGGCCAGTTGGACGTCACGAGGCACATAGAACAGAGGACTCTTCTCATTGGGTCCCAGTTTGTACGTGGGAATGACGTCTTCTTGCTTGTACACCCTGACCTGGCAAAAGGCACTCCCCGAGATCAGAAGACTCAGCAGACAGATGTATGTCTTCATGTTTCCTCCCGCATGGACTGGCGATTACTTTGAGGCGACGTGAACGGGCCATAGAGCCACGTGTCAAGTGCTCTACATATCCGTGCAGATGATATGTCTCTTCCCAGATCGGATCAAGGAGAAATCGGTTGCGTTGGTCCTTCTCTTGCTGCTCGATCAGCACTCGGACCTATTCCCGGAGACGATCAATCGCTCTGTTGAGTTCCTGGTCAACGCAATAGCTTCCATCAGGACGCAACGCAAGTCTGCGCGCAACAAGCACATGGTGACAGACACCAACTGCACCCTACGGGATGATCAGGTAGAGTAAATCCATGTCTTCATGTTCTCAATCCTCTCTCCATGCAGAGCGCACCGCTTTGTGGAGTTGCGGATTCTGTTCTGCGTGAAACCATCCCCATGGGCTGGCCCAAGAAATTGATCGCGCTGTGGAGGACCCAAAGGACTGGCAATGCTAAGAAACCACTTATGCTCAATGGCAGAAGATGAAGCAGCAGCACGAAGATCAGATTCAAGGACACGCGCATACCCACCAGCCAAGCATAATCGCGGAACTTCTCCCGCCTGGTATCATCCGGAGGAACGCGCCAGATATGACCCCCTCTGTAAATTGAGCGCTGGTGGTGCAACAGCAGAAACGGGACCACATTGCCCAACAGGTCCAGAATCACTCCAGTCCATGGATTCAAGCGCAGCATGGACTTGAAGGTAGGGTTGATAAGGAATGTCCAGATGCCGCAGAAGAACCCTTCCTCCATGCCCGTCAAACAGACAATCATGCGGTCAGACAAGCCCCACCTGTGGTATTGGTCATACATGGAAGTGAAGATGTGTACCATGCCCTTCATGACTCTTGCGACAAGTCGGATCACATAGCGTGCCACCCGAATGAAGGGGCGCGCTATTATCCCCACGAATCTCATGACAGGACTGAGTACTCGTTTCAATACACTCCATAGTTCGATGAGGGGGCTAACCAATCGCCCCAGTAGTCCAGCCAGGGCCCGGAGTTCCTTACCCAGATAGCAAATCCCGCTGACGACGGCGATCGCGGCATCGTAGCAAACAGTCGAGGCTGTATCCCGCAAGAATCGCATCTTCTCCTTACGCGTCGCAAGCCAACTTTGACGCGGCAACTCATGGGTCTCATGCGTTTCTTCCGCAGGAGGTTCGCTTGTCTGCCGCAGGGACACCTTGATGAGTTCCTCCTTCTGGAGCCTCGTCACAACAGGTGCCTCGTCGTACAGGGTGTAATCTCTGTAATGGCCGAGACGCAGATTGCTGACATACACTCTTAGCCTGTCCCACCGGCCTTCGATTTCGACCGCAGGGATGGCAAAATCCTTGGGAGGCGTAAGCTCCACGCCTTTCGGGTCAGTCACATTCTCAAAGGCAAGACTGCCTCTATTCTTGAAGACGGCATATCCCGTGTAAATCTTGGCGCCGTAGATCAAGCAGACGGAATTGCTATGCAACCATGCCCAGTATTCATTCTTCTCCAACAAGGCCGGCATATGACTCAGCAGAATCAAACTGAAAAAGATCCCCTCCGCCTCCAGGAAGGAAGATATTTCAGCGTCAAAATGGCGATTGCGAAAACCCTTGCCAACGAATTCATTGACGACCGGGTCGTTTTTCCTGCACTGTTCGTAATCAGCCAATCGCTCCAACGGAAATCCGCCGTGGAAGGCGTGCATTCCGTCGCAAATCAGCCCCAGTGGGCAATCATCAACAAAGCGGATATAGTGATGTCCCCAACAGGGACCAAATCGCTCCTTCAGTGCAAGCCAATAGAGCGAATGCTGATAAATGTTCCATTTTCCCGCACCGCGATAGATGCAGTCATCATGATTGCCCAAGATCCAATAGACGTGATCCGGATTCTCTATCTTGAGGTCCATCACCAGGTCAAGAAGGGTCATGGTTGCTCTCATATCAGCCAGTTTGCGCATGATCTGCGCTTCTTTGCTCCTCAGAAATGCCTTGTTCTGGCCTGCCTTCCTCAGGATATCGCCTTGCTGTGAGAGGGTGTATTCACTGTGAATGTCGTAGTGCACAACATCCCCATTGAAGAGAAGCACAGCTTCACCTCTCTGTACCTTCTCCAGCACCGACAATGGAATTCCATCGATCGCAATGGTTGTGCCGGAAATGAACTGGGCTCTATGCCTGAGGATAAATTCCACATTGTCCCAACAGGCATGCACATCGCCAACTACATGGATTTCCACATCGTGGGGCAATTCGCGCAGATCCACATAGTTTCCCTGCTGATACGCGGCGTTGTGGACGGCTCTGTTGAACCGCTCGAATTTCTTATGGAAGAATTCCTGTGCCTTATTGCTCTGTTCAGGCAAATCATAAGCTCGCCCGGTCTGAATATCCTCTTGGGCCGCTTCAATGTCCGCCTTCGCAGATGCAATTGCAGCCTCCCTGGGCGTGTAGATCTCATCAATGACAGCGTCAGCATCATCCCACTCGTCGAGAGTGCTATCGGTATCCGCTGCAACATACCCCTTTTCAGGGAGCAGCGCATCCCAGAGGTGATCCTGCGTCAGCTTCACGGCCTGATAATGAGATACTCCACAAGCTTCAAGCAATTCGTGAAACAAGATCTCCTCATGCATATGGAGCCCCAGATACGGCCTTTCCACATACAAGGTGCCCTCGATGATATAGGCGCCGAAACTCGTCTTGGGAGTGTGGATGATGCGGTATCGCTTGAGGTTCTGCAGGATCGTATGTGTCGGATCTGCAGGGATATCCTCCAAGTCGCCTCTTTCAACAAGCTTCCGTAAAGCCCTCTTTAGGGTCGGCAGAACCCAGTACAGGGATTTCTGCATACGCGATTGCAGATGCTCCTCCATTGGATGAATCCGCAACTCCGCATACGCATTGTTGACCAGTCGCCGAATCTGATTGTCACTGTAGATCCCGGTGCCTCCTCGCGAAAAGGCTTCAACCGAATCTGTCGTGAATCTTCCAAGCCCCCGAGCCTGGAGGCGTTTCGCGTCCGCCAGAAAGGCGGTCGGATACTGGGACACTCTCGTGTGTCTGGGTTCCCCAATCCAGACGGATTTGAGGTCCCCAATCAGGGTGGTGACCGATACGAGATTGGATTTTGCCACCATTAGCCTGCCACCGACTTCGTGTATCAGCCTCCGAGAGAGGAGGACATTCACTGATCTTCCCATCCGATCCTGGTCCGCTCCTTACGCGCGTCTTGAGCTGTCGCTGTTTCGGGGCTGACGAAGCGTGGCCGAGTCAGGCCCCAATCAACGCGTCGCGAATACCACCGTCCTCATGTAGCGTAGCGAACTGTGCGGCCAGTAGCGATTGTAACCCATTCGTCAGCAATTATGTTGCCTACTCTTCTATACAATTCCGGACGATTGTCAGAACGGGCGGACGGATGACATCGGGCATCTCCGACCAAACCGTGACAATATCGGCTGGATCCGGCGGTAGGGAAGGCGTGTCAGTTTGAGTATGGCTCCAGACTTCCGATGTCGAATGAGGGGTCAACTCCTACTCGCCGAGACCATAAGTGCTTGTTTTTCCAAGGGTTGAGTTCCTGGAGCACTGGCTCTGTAGACTAGAGCGGTTCTTGGATTGACTCAGGGCCGCTTGTTCACGACAGGACCGGTCTTGCCAGCCTCGGCGATCGCGCGCGCCAACGATGTGTGTCTGATCCACCCCTGCCCCCATAACTTCTTGTCCGGCCCTCACTGGCCTTCTCGGAAAAAAGACCTATGAAAGGCCTGTTCGGACTGTCGATCCGAGAGCTGGGGTTCGAGGCCCTTTGACCTCGTTATGCACGTTGAAGGCTGACAAGCACTTGTGTTTGTCAGCCTTCCTGCTTTCTGGGCCCTCCTAAGATGCACGCGGCCAATCCACATGAGAATGCCCTACATGAAGCGAGCGTACCAGGAAAATCCCCCATCGCCAGGAACGCCACCGCCTCGATGGCCGGCGAGTGAGGTTACCGAGCGTAGAAGTCGAATGGCACAAGTGACACATCAAGTCACAGACCCGATGAGCCATTGTCGAACCCTGTCACAAGCTCAAAGCAATGCTTGCAGGCCATCGGAAAAGGTCGCATGATAATGGCTGATTCAATATCCAAACGCTCGGAGGCCCAGCGTTGCACTGATACTGGCTCGAGCAGATCAGATGAATAGTCAGACTATGTCCTACAAGATACTGCAAGGGGTATCCAGATGAAGCCATCGCTGGAAGTACTTCGCCGAACAACTACTTGCGCCGGGCTCATGCTGGCCCTGGTTGCGTTGGTGACCCAGGACCTTCACGCTTCGGATTGGCCGATGTATCGTGCCGATGCGGCACGGAGTGGGTATACGAGCGCCCCGTTGCCGGCCAAGCTGAAGATGGCTTGGGTCCGGCAGGTCGACTGCCCCCCCCAGCCCGCCTGGTCCGGGCGTGACACACGCATGCCCTTCGACCTGGCCTTTCAGCCGGTGGTCTCCGGCGGGTTGGTCTTCTCTGGCAGTTCGGCCGATTGCAGGATCTATGCGATCGACGCCCGGACCGGCCGAGAGAAATGGACCTATCCCACCGACGGACCCGTACGGTTCGCACCGGCTGTCTGGAAGGACCGGCTCTTCGTCGTCAGCGATGATGGATATCTCTACTGCCTGGCCGTTGCCGATGGGAGGTTGCTCTGGAAGAGACGTGGTGGACCGAATCAGGAGATGGTGCTGGGCAACGATCGCTTGATCTCACGCTGGCCGGCGCGGGGCGGGCCGGTCGTCAAAGATGGGATTGTCTATTTCGGCGCAGGGATCTGGCCCTCGGAGAGCATCTATCTCTACGCCGTCGAAGCTGCCACCGGAGAGCCGCTTTGGGTCAATGATTCGTCGGGCAGTCTGGTGCTCGAACAGCCGCACGGAGGAAACCGGGCCCGTAGCGGTGTCTCGATCCAGGGGTACCTTGCCCTGGCGGGCGACTCGCTGGCGATCCCGACCGGGCGCGCCACCCCGGCGGTGTTCGATCGCGAATCAGGGCGTTTCCGGTACTTCCACCTCATGGGTCTCGGCGCCGGATGGGGCAATCGCAAGGGCGCGGGCCCCTTCGTGACATTTCTCGACGAGGATCTGTATATCGTTGAAGACGACGTCTTCCAAGCTTCGGATGGGCGCTTCCTCGCACGCGGGTTGCCGGTCTCTTCGGCCGCTGTGCTGCCCGATACGATCGTGCTGGCGCGAGACCGTGAGATCAGAGCCGTCAGCAAGGCGTCGCTGTGGGTCGATGCGAAGGACAAGAACGGCAAGCCCGTACGCAAACTCTCTCTCGAGGGCATTGTGTGGCGTGTCAGCTGTCCAGACCCGGTGGGTTCATCGATCGTGCGTGAGAGCGCCTCGAACGAGACAGCGGATTGGCCGCAAGCGCTCCAGGTTCCGGATCCGGCCCTGATCGTCGCGGGCCGCACGGTCGTGGCCGGCACGCTCAACAACAAGATCCTCACAATGGACATGGATGCGAAGACCGTTGTGACATCGACGGAAATCGACGGCGTCGCCCTGGGCTTGGCTGCGGCGGATCGGGCATTGTACGTCGCCACCGACAAAGGTACGATCTACTGCTTCGTCGACGCTGAGGATTCCCGGATTGCGAATCCGATTCGGCCAATCCAGCCCCATGCCGCAACCGATCCGCCGAAGGGCCCGTATCATGAGATGGCTCGGGAAATCCTCAAGACGGCGAACCTGACCGAGGGCTATTGCGTCGATCTGGCGTGCGGCGATGGCAGCCTGGCCTGCGCCCTCGCCCGGGCGAGTCAACTCCACATTATTGCGGTTGATAAGGACCCACATCAGATCGCGGCGGCTCGCGAGAAGCTCACGGCGGCGGGCCTGTACGGCACACGTGTGACGGTTCTGCAGCGGACCCCTTCTGAAACCGGTTTGCCTTCACAATTCGCAAGGCTCGTTGTCTCGGCGCGATCGATGACCGAAGGTCCCCACGTGGCGGCGGCGAAGGAAGTCAGTCGAATGCTCCACCCGTACGACGGCGTCGCGCTGCTGGGCAAGCCGGGTAATCTGAGGCGGACGGACGGTCGGATGCCGCAAGGCACGGGCGAATGGACCCATCAGTATGCCGACGCCGCCAACACCCTGTGTTCTTTGGATCGCCTGGCGCAGAGCCCACTGAAGATGCGCTGGTTCACCGACTTCGGCATGCGGATGCCCAACCGGCACGGACGCGGCCCCGCGCCGCTGTGCCGCAACGGAATCATGATTGTCGAAGGGGTCGACGGCCTGCTCGGAGTGGACGCCTTCACCGGGCGGCGGCTCTGGTCCTACGCCATGAATAGCATCCTCGCCGCTTACGATCAGGAACATCTGCTGGGCACGGCCGGCACGGGAAGCAACATGTGCCTGGGCGATGACAGCGTGTTTGTTCGACAGGGTGGCGAATGTCTTCGCATCGATATGAAGACGGGCGCCGTCAAGCGCGAGTATACGACGCCGGAGAAAGGTGGCGTGTGGGGTTACATTGCGTTCAGTGACGGCGTTCTCTACGGCTCGATCGCGGACCCAACGTACGTGGCGCGTCAGCTTTTCCGGAACGTCTCGAACATGGAGGACCTTTTGACCCAGTCGAAGAGCCTGTTCGCACTGGATATCAAGACGGGCGAGCGCCTGTGGAGTTATGAAGCCCGCCAGTCGATACGCCACAACGCGATCGCAATCTGTTACGGCAAGGTCTATCTGATCGACGAAGCCAAGGAGATCGTCGATCTTCCCGATAAGGAAAAGGGCAAGCACGCCCCGATGCCGCAGACGAAGGAGTCCGAGGGTGGGCGCCTGCTGTGCCTCGACGCCCGCACGGGTGAGGCTCTGTGGGAAGAAGACAAGGACATCTACGGCACGACGCTGGCGGTCAGTTCGCAGCACGACGTTCTGCTGATGGTCTATCAATATTCGCAGCGTGCGTATCAACTGCCCTCAGAGAAGGGCGACCGGCTCACCGGCTTCCGCGCGTCGGACGGGGAGCGGCTCTGGGACACGACAGCGCGTTACATCTCCCGCCCGATCGTTAACGACCGGACGGTCTACGCGCAGCCTCACGCCTTCGATCTGCTCACCGGCAAACGTCACGTGGGCTTCGAACTGAAGGATCGTCAGCCCGGCGGCTGCGGCACGATCAGCGGTTCGACCCATCTGCTGCTGTATCGGTCGGGGACATTGGGATTCACGGATCTGACGAGCGGCTCAGCCGTGGAGAACTACGGACCCGTGCGTCCAGGGTGCTGGATCAACGCCATCGTGGCTGAGGGCCTCATCCTGATGCCCGACGCCACCGACCGGTGCACGTGTAGCTATCTTATGAAGACCTCGATCGCCTTGGCCCCCAAAGACGCTGAGTGACGGAACGGAGCCCCTGGAGAAACGATGGTTGGGCGTTCACAGACGTATAGGTTCTCGCGCTCCGCATGCCCCAGGATTACTCTCCGGAAGCCGAGGCCAGACGAATACTACGCTGCATAACGAGCGTCCTAGGGAATACCGGCCTCCTGCTGATTGTAGATACCGAGAATCTCGTCTGGGGTTAGGGCCTTATCGAAGATCATGACTTCATCAAGTCTGCCCTGGAGATGACCGGCGGGTTCGCGGGAGTTCGTGGTGTACCTTCCCATATTGACCTTGTCATCATCATACCCTCCTACGAAATCGATCGGATCTACTGCGCAGGTTCTGCGACCGTCCAACTGCCCGTCTATGTAGATCTCCTGCGACGCGCCTCTTCGCACGGCAACGATATGGTACCATTGGTGTTTTGAGAAGGTGGCTTCTGTGTACAGATCCTCATCGGGATTTGTCCAGGTGGTCATTTGAAACAGGATTTCGCGGGAGTATCCGCGTCGCTGTATGTTGTAGCCAAGTTCGTTGCTCGGGTTCGAACTGCCGCCGAAATTGAAGTCCAGGAGAATCTCATTCCGCGTGAAACCAGAGGTGGCGTCTCCCTTGGCGAACCACACCCAAAAGGCGATGGTGAAGTCATTCCGCGGCAACCAGATCGGGTTGTTGTTCGGCAACTCAACATAATCCGTGAATCCGTTGAACCCCAGCGCACTTCCTACCGGTCCGGGCATCCATTGCGCTCCGTATATAGTGCCATCCTTGTTTCCACACGAGTCATAGGCGATGCCGCCTTGCCCTTCGTCGAATGACCATCGGTGCAGAGGCTGCGCCGGAATTGCCGCAGCTACGGTGATGGTGACCGTCGCCGGATTCGACACGTTGCCAGAGGGGAGCTGACCATCTTCTACGTGAAAGGTGAAGCGATCTTCGCCAATGAATCCATCACCCGGCCAGTAGACAACCGTGTCGTTATGTCCATACAACCGCATCGGCTCGGTGATCGGAGTCCCGTCCGGGTATTCGAGCCTCCCGTGAGCGGGAAGTGAGAGAATGACGTACTTCAGTTGATCTGAATCGTCCGTAGGATTCTGAGTGTTGATGTCCCCTCCTCTCAACGTGATCGTCACAGGTACACCAGGGGTCGTGTTCACCGATATGTCACCAGCCGCCGGCGGACCGAAACGGTCGGATCGAAGTGAGAACGAGCCCGATCCCGACGCCCGTTTGACAACGAGTAGAGCCGTGGTGTCCGAATCCGGCGTGTGGCTGAGAAACTCATCGACACCGGCCTTCGAACGGGTGCTGGAAGCGAGGATCACGGGAGTGCCTGTCTCGCTTGGCGTCGTGCTGTACAGGTAAAGATCGAAGTCCCCAGTGGGAGGATTATCCATTGAAATCTGGACCTTGTGCTCGGCCATCAGATCGACGGATCGAGCCCAAACGCGTTTATCCGCGACATCCTCGCCAAACGTCTCCGTCACCACGGTGCCAGGCTCATAGCTCAGAGCAATGGCTTCAACCGCTGCGTCTGCATTTATAATGCCGTACCCTTCGTGACGGTCCTTGCCCACGGGAAATCCCTCAGGCCCACTGCTCGCGCGATCTAGAGATGGGTCGTGGTGCCACTCCTCTCGCCTGCTATTGGTCTCCGATGCAGTCGCGCAGAGCACCATCTTGACGAACAGAGGTTGTTCGCTGGAATTGAAGTCCCAGACGAGACCCTTCTGCTGCATCGCATCGATCACCAGCGCAGCACAGCCGGCGACAAAGGGGCTGGCGAAAGACGTGCCGTATTCGTTGGCGTAGTCGTTCGGCTGCATATCCGGCATGTCAATGCCATCATTACAGCCCGAATCTACCGACATGATACCGGTTTGGTGGATTGAACCGCCGGGGGCGATGAGATCGGGCTTGTAGCCTTCTCCTTTGCTGTGATCAGGGTCGACAACTCCATACGTTGAATAGTACGTCAGCGCATTCTCATCAGTCGATGCTCCGACCGTGAGCGCCAGGGAGGCCCGGGGAGGATCGGCCATCATACGGTCTTCTTCGCGCAGGTCGAAGGCACTGTTGCCTGCCGCCGAGACGACAACCACACCGTTTCGAACCGCTGAATTGACCTTGTCGCGGAGCGACTGACTCTCACAAGGCTGGCCACCTTCCACAAGTCCGTGACTGATATTGATGATCTTGATGTTGTTCGTCTCGCGGTGGAATACGAGATCGTCCAGCGACTCACCGAGTCCCTCGCTAGGCCCAAAGCGACCCACGCTTCCAGCGCGGGCGCAGGCCCAACGACAGGCCGGTGCGACGCCCCGGAACCAAGGGAATCCATCATCGACACTGACGTATTTCGACACGCGATTCGTGATAACCACGTGGTCGATACCCTGATCGTCTTGTTCGGCCAGCATGACGGAGAAGACCTGCTTTCGCTGCACCATGAACGAATTGAACAAATGAAGGTCCGGGCTCCCCGTGACGAACTGACCGATCCAATCCAAACCGTCGAAGTAGCCGCCTCTCGCCCATTGAATTTGCATCAGAACGGCTGACCACCCGCCCTGCCACGTGGCCTCCGAGTCGACATCCAAGTAGACCGATGAATCGAACGAGATGGGATTGACGATGTGAACCGGGCTGGGCTCCTCTCCCACGTAGGTGTAGTACAAGGCAGGCATTTCCGGGACGGCCGACTGCCCCGTGCCCACAGCGATCCCAGCCGTCAGGGATCCGTGCCCAGAGTAATCCACCGGATGCGGCGCCTCCTCGCCGGTGAGATCGGACCAATAGGCGCATCGCCCCGCCAGATCGGGGTGAGTGCCATC
This sequence comes from Sedimentisphaerales bacterium, assembly GCA_028277585.1. Classification (GTDB taxonomy): domain Bacteria; phylum Planctomycetota; class Phycisphaerae; order Sedimentisphaerales; family Anaerobacaceae; genus Anaerobaca. Next base: position 7,614 of record JANQFY010000424.1, on the reverse strand, counting down.
GACACCATCGACCACGAAGCCAATCGTGATGTCTGCATCGCCGTCAAATCCCGCCACATTGCCGGCAAACCCCGACCGCCATATGGGGCGTACGCGACCAGTCCGGCTGGCCACATCCATATAGGGAGTCCACTGCTGAGCAGGCTCTACCAACACCAGACCCGTTCCCATGAGTGTGGGCAACAGCTCAATAGACCTCCTGGGAACATAGCCCTTCCAGCCATATGAGATGGCCTTGTACACGTAGGTAACTGTCCCCCCTACTGCTTGAAAGGTCTCTATCTGCGCCCCGGTCACAGGCTGGCTGAAGACGAGTTCAACAGACACCAAGTCTTCGTCACAGGGCCTTCTGTCCCAAGGTGTGCCGGGCTCGACAGCCATGGACCGGGGTTTCGCGAAGGGATCGTCTGAGCTCTGCAGTCGGTCGTCTATGCGATCACCATCCACGTCACCGGCATAGGTCCTACTGATGACTGGGACCACGCAAGGGGGCATCGGGGGAATGAGCAACGGATCATGGCCTTGTCCCGCAACGGACGTCCTCACCAATGCACTTCCGTGACACACCGCAAGAAGAAACGCAGCAACCGCAGGCCACATCAATGAACCTGTCCACTTGCCCATTGGAGTACTCCCTCTCGGATCTCTGTCTACAGCGAATTGAGTCATGCCGTCTCCTCCTGGATGTGAATACATCACACGTTATGACCTTCCGTGAATGCATCCATCTCCGCCGCGTCGCCGAATATCGATCATTCGCAGTCAACGCACTCCATATCCATATGATACAGTTCTCCCCACGTGCAGTCAACCGCAGCACGGACATGCCGTCGCATGTCCCTCTGCAAATCACAGCCCCATCACGGTGGGCGAGTTGCAGAGCCCCGCCTGGCATCCTGAGGCGGCTCTGCACGGAACGAAGATCAAGCCGCGAGCGTTCACCAACTGCGTCCACCTCTCCTGAACACTGCGAAAGATAGCAATTGCCGGGGATATGTTGACGCCGACGCACGCCCTCCGTTATGATCCCTACGGGCAATCTCTTGGGATCTGTCGTACGGGAAGACGAGATCCGACACGTACTTTGACAGGAGTGAAGATATGCAGTTTGACAGTTATGAGGGGTCCGTTCCTACGGGTTATGGGGTGTGGGCGAATGCTCGTCTGGCTCGCCTGGCCCTCCGCGCCATCGGGGAAGAGAGCCTCTCCGGGAAACATATTCTTGAGATCGGGCCCGGCCGAGGCTTCTTTGCCGAAGCCTGCCGTGACGCGGGGGCCGACTACGTGGCCGCCGAGGCGAACTCAGGGCTGGTGGCCAGCCTGCGAGAACGCGGCTTTGAGGTCATCCAGCAAACCATTCCGCCCGTCCCCGCCAAGGATCGCAAATTCGACATCGTCTTTGCCTCAGCAGTCATCGAGCACTTCACTCCCCCTGACGCCGTCGAGGTCTTCACAGGCGCTCATAACGCGCTGGCCAAGGGAGGTCGACTCGTCCTGGTGGCCCCGGATTACAGTCAGAATGGTGTGGACTTCTGGCGAGCCCACTACACCCATGTCTTGCCCACCACCAGAAACACACTGATCCAACTCGCCCAAGACACTGGTTTCGCCGTCCGACAATGCTCCTACATGGGACTCATGGGCACCTTCCCCGTCCCGCAACTCGCGAAGCTGATACCGCACAGGGATGGGAAGTTCTTCCGGCTCAGGCTTTCCCTCCTTCGCCGCATTTTCGCAGACTTCGTGAAGAAGGACGCCACCTCAGATTGATGACATAAGGTCCTTGCCCTCATTCTGTTGGGATGCACATCGCCGGTCGTATCGCGGCGAGGCGGTACGCAGGACCTGGATACAGTGACACTCTGTGCGTCGCGCTTTCGCGTTGCCTACTCGTGGCGCAGGGCCACGATGGGTTCGACCTGGGCGGCGCGCACTGCTGGGTACAACCCGAAGACCACGCCGATCGACGCGCTGATGAGCAAGGGCAGAACGATCCCAAGGGGGGTCAGGATCGTCGCCATGCCGGAAACGGTGGTAATGAGGCGCGGCACGAGGACCCCGACGGCCAAACCCATGATCCCCCCGGCAGTGGACAACACGACGGTCTCGATGAGAAACTGCGCGATGATCTGCCTGCGTTTGGCGCCGATGGCGCGGCGGATTCCGATCTCACGCGTACGCTCGGTGACCGAGGCCAGCATGATGTTCATAATGCCGATACCCCCGACGACGAGACTGATTCCCGCAATCGACCCCAGCACAATGTTGTAGCGCCGTTTGATGGCTTCGGCTTCGCGCAGCAGGGCCAACGGCACATGCGTGATGTAGTCCTTCTTCTGGTGGAAACGGGCGAGCATGTGCTCGATCGCCTCGGCCGCGGCCTCAACGTTCTCGATGGCGTCGACCTGGGCAATGATCTGGTGCAACTGGACCTGCTCGGCGTCGACCGACCCCGTAGCGATACGCATGTTCACATCACCGTAGTAAGCCCTTGCTATACCGAGAGGGATGTACACGTCGATCTCATCGTCCGGCAACTGGATCTGGCCGGCCTGCCCCCCCATGCTGCGCACGATACCCACCACCTCGAAAGCATTCGCGCCAATGCGAATGGTCTGGCCTATGGTGCGTTCCGTGGCCAGGAGCTTGCGCGCCCCAAACTCGGTGAGCACCGCCACGGCGCCCATGCGATCGGCGTCGGAATCGAGCAGTTCGCGTCCGGCCAGAACCTCGCGCGGCACCAGGTCAAACCAATCCGGCGTGGTTCCAATCACACGCAGTTCGATCGTGCGGCCATGCAGCGAGGCATCCTGCCGCATGGACTTGACCGGCGCCGTGCGCTCCACCGTAGCCAGGCCCTCGTCGATGCGCGCATGGTCGGCATACGTAAGGCCGTACGTGCTCACAAAGGAAGACATCTGACTCTGGAGTTGCTGCTTGGCCGGTTTGACCGACGAAATGAGCAGATTCGTGCTGCCCAGGCGCTTGATCTGGTCCAGAGCCTCCTTGCTGGCTCCCTCCCCCACCGAGAGCATCGCCACGACACTGCCCACGCCGAAAACCACGCCCAGCAGAGTCAGCAAAGAGCGCAACTTGTGCAGCAGCAAGTTCTCAACGCCAAGCCGAACCTCACGTACGAGATGCATGGTCTTCACGCGTCTGCCTCCTCCCGCCGGCCTGTCACGAACGATGCAGGATCCCGGTACGATCGCATGGTCACTCCATCTCTGCGAGTTTGTCCTTGAAGAACTGGCCCTTTTCCTCCGGCGACATCGTCTTGAGACGCTCCTTCTCCTCGTCGGTAAGGCTGTCCATCAAGCGCTTCATCTTCGCCTGTATTTCCTTGATCTGTTCGGACGAGGGTTGGGGCGGGCCCGCAGGATTCTTCACCTCTCCGGCACCCGGCGGACCAGTTCCCGGCGACTCCGCCGCCGTGTCCAACTGGGTGCGAATCTTCTGTGCCATGTCGCCGGACGCCTGGGCGGCGATGCTCTCCACATCGTTGGGTTCTTCCTGGGCTGAGATCGGCGCGGCGGCCGGCTCAGCGGCGCCCGCGTCCAACGGGGGACTCATCAGCACAAACTCGCCTTCCGCCAGACCCTCTTCGATGCAGATCATGCGGTTGTTGTCCAGACCGGTCTTGACCGCCCGCGCCACGGGCACGCCATCCTCCAGCACATGCACGGTCGGTTCGCCGCCCACGTTGATCACGGCCTGAACTGGGACATAGACCACGTCGTCGTATTGGGCAACCACGATCTCCGCCTTGCAGGTCATGCCGCTGCGCAGCGAGGCGCTGTCGGCCTCCAGGTCAACCTCGGACTTATAGAGCTTCACATCCGCCAGCCAGGGCATGCCCGCGTTGGGTAATGGAGCGATGCTGGTGACCGTACCAAAGAAACGCTCGCCCGGCAGAGCATCCAGGGTGACAATGGTAGGCAAGCCCGGCTTGATCTTGCGCAGGTTGGCTTCGTGGATATCGACTTCGGCCAGCACGGACTGCGTCTGGGGCAGATGAATCAGCTCCTGGCGTTCATGCACCTGCACCCCTTCATCCAGAGGCTCTTTGCCCATATTGAACATGTTGCGATTGGCGCTGGTCGCGTAGATCACCAAACCATCGGCAGGCGCGATGATCCGGCACTTGCTGATCTGGTCTTCGATCTTCTCTTGCTTGCTCACCTGACGCTTGTGCTCGGACTGCCGGGCCTTGAGCCTGGCCTCGGCCTGGGTGTCGTTGGCTCGGGCTTGACGCGTGGTTCGCTCCAGGGCCATGTTGGCCTGATCGACCTCACTCTGCAGTTCGGCAATGCGCCGCTTGTACGTGTATTCACGCAGGATCCTCAGGTCGTTTGCGGAGCGATCCAATTCCAACTGCGCGCGCCGGAGTCCGAGTTGGTCGGCCAGGAACTCCGTGTCCGAGATATACCGTTCACGGTGCAGACGCGCGGACCAATCGTTCGAATCGCGGGCGCGAGTCAGTTCCTCGCGACGCAGGCCGATCGTGCCCTGCACCTGCTTGACCTCATTCTCGTAGAGGCCGTTGGGCTCCATGTACTGCTGGAGGTCCTGCTCGGCGAACTGCAACGTAAGCTTGGCTCGGGCCACGTCACTCTCGCCCTGGCTCTTGACGACGGCCAGGTTCTCCTCCGCCTCGACGCGACTGGCGTCCGCGTTCTGGACCTGGATCTCCTGGTCAACGAGAGAATCTTTGAGCCGGCTCGAGTCCAATTCGACCAGCAAGTCATCCTTCTTGACATGCATGCCCTCGTCCACGAGGTGGATGACAGACGTTCGGCCCTCCACTTCGTTCTTAATGACGATTTGGTCCTTGGCCCGTACCGTGCCGGACTCAAGCACGCTGATGGTCAGAGGGCCGCGCCGTGCGACAAACGTGGCTTTCTCTTCAAGCGTCAAGCCGCTGCCTTTGACGACCCGGAATAGCGCGACAACGGCTACAATCACACCTATCAGGCCCAGAACAGCAACGACCCTCAGCGTTCCGGCGCCAAAGCGTCTGCCTTGCGAAGTATGCTCAGACATGATCGACACCTCTCGTCTCCAGACTCGGTCTCCTTTCGGGGCGTCTCATGGCCCCTCCACGGCCAAACGAAACCTGCCTTCGGTCTAATCCCCTCGCTGCCGAAAGAGTGCGGTGCGACCGCCGCGAACTCGAGATTCTGCACCGCCCCGCCCGGAGCATCCACGATAGATAGCGGCCGATACTCCTATTTTGATTTTCTGGACAGACACTGTCAAGGATTTAGCGGACAAAAGCCGCCGGGCATGGCCGCACGCGCTGCGGTAAGGGAACCTGCCCCTAACGCCCTGGGTCTCAGAAATGAAGGGAATGCCCGTACCCCTGCGGCCGGCCGGGTTTCCTCAGCCCCCTGCCCTCCTACCGATCTTCCACGCGATACAGGTGGGTCTTGGTTCGAAGCAGTAGGGATTTGCCGGCCACCGCAGGCGAGGCGCCCAGGAATCCATCCAACTCATTGACTGCCAAGACTTCGAATGTGCGCCCCGGCCTGATGACCGTCGTCTTGCCCTGCTTGCTGGAGAGGTATATCCGGCCATCCGCATACAGTAGAGATGCCCCGTACCGGCCCACCAGACGCTCGGACCACACCGTCTCTCCGGTGAGCGCTTCTCTGCAGATGAGCAGCCCCGAGTCGGTCAGGGTATAGAGCAGGTCGCCGACCAGTACGGGCGAACTCTCCGACGGCACGTCCTCGGTTATCTTCCAGACCACGTGCGACTTGGTGATATCGCCCACACCGCCCTGACGCACGGCCAGCAAGTGGGCGTCCCCCGGAGAACCGCCGGAGTTGATGAACAAGAGCCCATGGCCACTCACCACCCGAGAAACGGGATTGTCATCGCGGTAGAGGACGCGCCAGAGCACATCGCCGGAGCGAGGCTCGTGACTCGTAACCAGCATCGCGCCGTTGTTGATCAGCTGGGCTGTGCCGTCGACCTCCACGATAACGGGCGTGTGATACGACTTGAGCAGGTACAACGGCTCGATCCCCTCGTAGAGATCCCGAGGACGGTCGTAGCGCCAGACAGTCTCACCTGTCTTCTTGTTCAGAGCGACCGTGAACTGGACGTCGACACCTTCAAGAGGAACGATCAACAGATCTTCGTACAGAACTGGCGAGGAAACCGGTCCCTGCAGGTGATCGCAATTCAGGTCGCTGCGCCGCCAGAGAACCTTGCCGGTACCGGAATCGAGACAGGCCGTGCCATGCGTCCCGTAGTGGACGTAGACGAAGCCCTCCTCCACAACAGCCGAGGGGGTCGCATAGGAGTTGTTTCGGTGAATCCGCTGAGGTTTCGCGGGACGAAAGACCTCGACGTCGTGCACTACCCGGCCAGTGTTCAGATCGACACAAACAGCGTAGAGAATCGTTCCTTTTCTCATCGCCGTGGTGAGCCAGATCTGATCGCCCCAGACGACCGGCGTCGAATAGCCCAAATCGTGGATGGGCGTCTTCCACACAATGTTCTTGGTCTCTGACCAGTGCAGGGGCAGACCGGTAGCGTCGCTGTGCCCCTGGCCACTCGGGCCGCGCCAATCCGGCCAATTCCCATTGTCACTTGCTATGCCGTTCTGGGAAAATGACAACATCATCATCGCAGCCAGAAAGCACACCAACAAGGCTCCTGTGCCGTTCGTCATCGTATCAGACTTCACGCTTGAACTCCTCACTAGAGTGCCCAACCTCCACCAGACTCTTGGCACCTGATGAAACACCCGGCTTCTCGCCCATGGCTGCAACCGTCTATGATGTCAGATCGCTCCCCAACTCACGGGAAAACCGTCGACTTGAAGCACTTCGGCGCGACTGATCAACCAGCGTCCTTCGGGTTGTCTGGCCAGGTCGAGTCGAATGCGCACCAGGGCGACCTCCTTGTACTGTCGCGCCCACCGACTGTCCTTCTCGAGACGAGCGAACAGAGAGGCCGTCATCGTCGCCCGAGCTTCCGACAGTTCGACCTTATGTCCCTTCTTCTTCAAGACCTGGATCGTCGGCCCGTTGAATTCTTGCCGACAACGCCTCACCAGCGCCGCCTTGTTGGTATGACGCGAATCCTTGTAGTCGGACGCTATCAGCCTCGCGATGGCGTCAGAGTCCTCATTCTCAGCCGCCTTGAGCAGCGACTTGGCAACGATGTGGATCTTCTCCAGATCGGTCACCACGAAGAAATCGAGCCCGACGGCAGTAGCAGCCACGATGATGGGAATCAACAATTGCCACCAACGCCGCTTCTCGTCCCAGACACTGCGGTATGTCCAGACGACGAATAACACCAGAACCGACGCACCCAGCAGCGTCCACGGTTGTTCGAAGAAGTTGAACATGCTTTCAATGGCCTCGCAAATGACTACTTGGCAATCTCTCTCCTCATGGAGCACGGAGCCCATGCGATGCGGGCCATACTAAGCCATTACCGGAAGTCTGACAAGAGGCCGATCGGCGTCAGTTCCCTGCGCCGGGGCTGGGGCTGGCGGCTTGCCAGTTGGCCGGGTCGTTGCCGTAGGCGGCTGGGTCGATCCGGGTCAGGGCTTGGCCTTGCCCGTCGGGCTCGGTGGGCCAGGGATCGACGCCG
>JANQFY010000420.1 GCA_028277585.1 Sedimentisphaerales bacterium | reverse complement strand
GTCACGAACGATAGACAGGAGCGTCCGAACCATGGGTAAGCTTGTCGACATCATTCTGCTGGCGCTGCACAGTCTCTCCGTCCATCTGGTACGCTCGGGATTGACTATGCTGGGCATCGTCTTCGGCGTTTGCAGCGTCAGCATCATGCTGGCGATCCAGGCCGGCGCCAGCAAGGAGGCCCAGGAGAAGCTCAGCGTGCTCGGCAGCAATAACGTAATCATGAATTCGATCGAACCGGCCCGCGAGACCAGTGGGGGACGCGGGCAGGGCAGGATCGTCCTCAAGAAGTACGGCATTCAACACCGGGACATCAAGTGTATCGTCGACAATGTCCCCGGGGTGAAGGACTACGCAACCGTCCACAAGGTGAAACTGAGATACTACTGCCCCGAGGACCGCAAGCGGTACTCGTTGGTGATGGGGGTCACGCCGAACTACGCCGACATCCTCAACCTCCGCATTTCGCAGGGCCGGTTCATTTCAACCGTCGACATGCTCCACCGGAAATCGTACTGTGTCATCACCAAGACCCTGGCGCGGCAAGCGTTTCGATGCATGAATCCGGTCGGCAAGACGGTGCGACTGAAGGGCCAACCTTTCCGGATCATCGGCGTGATCGATTTCATCCCGTCCAAGCTGGGGATCACCGAGGAAGACATCCCGATCTTCATTCCCAAAGCCACCAAGGTGTCACGGTTTGGGCAGATCAATATCAACTGGCACGAAGGCAACATGACGTCCGAGGACGTCCAGGTCGACCAGTTGATTCTCCAGATGGCCGATGAAGCCGCGGTGGTCAAGGCGTCTCCCATCATCCGCTCGATCATGGAGAAGAACCATGACAAGCTCGAATACGCCATCATGGTGCCGCTGAAGCTGATTCAGGCCAAGGCCGAGCAGCAGAAAATATGGGACATGATCTTCATAGCGATCGCTTCGATCTCGCTCATCGTGGGCGGCATTGGTATTATGAACATCATGTTGGCCAGTGTGACCGAGCGGACCCGGGAGATCGGCATCCGCCGCGCCCTGGGCGCCAAGAAGATCGAGATTGTCATTCAGTTCCTGATCGAGGCGATGCTGATGACGACCCTGGGTGGGTTGATCGGCGTGATCATCGGCTACTTCGTGCCTCCACTGCTGAAGGACATCGTCGATGTGACGCCCATTGTCTCGGTATCGATGCTCATCGGCCCCTTGCTGATGGCGGTCGCGGTCGGCGTCGTTAGCGGCCTTTACCCGGCACGCCGCGCCGCATCGCTGGATCCGATCGAGGCGCTGCGGCACGAGTAGTCTGCCCGGATGGATGTTAGGAGCGATCCTATGCGACCGATCCAGACAAGAAGAAGCGTTCTAGTGCTGTGCGGCGTGCTCATCTGTGCAGGATTAGCCGGTCCGGGATGGGGACACCTATCGCCTGAGGCAGGTGCGGAGACGCAGAGCGTTGGTTACCGCGGTTCCTACTACGTCAACGGCGAGATTCACGTCAATACCTACGGCAGGCCGGAAGGCGAACCGTTGACGACCGGCCATTGGGATTTCAAACCCTCCTGGTCGAGAACCGGCGATATGCTCGTCTTTTTTCGGCGACTGAAGAACGATCGCGTCGTGACGAACTGGAAGACGGCGATTTGCATCATCAACGTCGACGGTACGGGTTTTCATCAACTCACCGACGGGACCCATACCGATTTCAATCAGACCTGGACGCGCGACGGGACCAACACACCCATCTGGAACCGCAAACACCCGAAGAAGGTCAGCTTCTACGTGATGACGGGCACAGTAGGCGGCGAGCCGGGTCAGGAAATCGCTCTGACGGACCAGCGCTACCACACCTGGGCCTACACGTGCCTCATCGACGGGCGAATTCTCGTTCAGTCCGCACACCCCTCGCAAGGGTGGGGCTACTTCCTGATGACGCCCCATCCCGAGAGTGGGCCCCGCTTCGAGCGTATCGACTGTCCTCTGGCCGCGAAGGGCATCCTGGATCGGATCAGCGTCTCGCCGAGCGAGACGAAGGTCTGCTTCGAATTCCAGAAAGGTCATCGCTACAAGGATGCGGGGCGAACGCTGTACATTGCCGACTTCGACGCGAAGAAGCCCTCAATCGCCAACGCCAAGGCCTTCGCCAACGAGGAGGGGGCGAATCGTTGGTTCGCCTACCCGCGCTGGTCCAAGGATGAGAAAGTGATCGTTTATCATGCGAGCCCGTCGCTGTATCTGTATAATGTGGAGGACGGCTCGACTGTCAAAGTGTCGACACAAGAGGGCGCCGACTACCGATATCCCCACATGGAAGCGACGCCCAAATAAGGAGTCCATCATGAAGCATGCACTGGCGATACTCTTGATCTTCTGCGCCACACCTGCGTACGCCGCCGACTGGTTCCAGTTCCACGGCCCGCACCGCGACAACAAATCACCCGACACGAATCTGCTGCAGGAATGGCCCGACGCCGGCCCGGATCGCCTGTGGGAAGCAACGGGTATCGGCGAAGGCTACTCCACCGTGGTGATCGTCGGCGAGAGGATCTACACCGCCGGCGAGATCGACGGCGATTGCGTTATCACGGCGCTTGATATGGATGGCAACAAGGTCTGGACTCGGACCAGCGGCCGGGCGTGGAGCAAGAGCTACGCCGGAACCCGCTCCACCCCGACGATCGTCGATGGTCTGCTCTACCACCTCAGTGGGATTGGGAATCTCATCTGCCTCAACGCCGACACCGGTGACGTCGTATGGAACGTTAACATCCTGGAGAAGTTCGAGGGGCGCAACATTATCTGGGGATTGGCCGAATCCCCGCTCGTCGTCGGCGACAAGGTCATCTGCACGCCGGGCGCCAAGGATGTCAGTATGGTGGCGCTCAACAGGAAGACGGGTGACGTCATCTGGAAATGCGCCGGCGGTGGCGACAAGCCGGGTTACGCCTCTCCGGTCCTGATTGAATACGACGGGCTCAAGCAGATCGTGACACCGATGTCTGAAGCGATCGTCGGGGTTCGCGCCTCGGATGGCAAACTCCTCTGGCGCTATCCCCACAAGGTCTACACCGACCAGAACATCACGACACCGCTCTTTCACCAGGGACTCCTGATCATCTCCGGCTGTGTCGGAAAGGGGACGACGGCATTGCGGCTTCAGGTCTCAGGCAATGAGTGTTCGGTGGAGGAACACTGGCACAACAAGACGCTCGATAACAAACAGGGGGGCATCGTTCTGGTGGACGGCAGGATCTACGGATATGCCCCGAGTCAGAACAGGTCGCAGCCATGGGTGTGCATCGATTTCACGTCAGGCGATACGATCTTCCAGTCTGCTCCCGTGCAGTCCTCCTACAAATACAAGAACGGCTGCCTCACCTACGCCGATGGTCGATTCTACCTCTATGCCGACAACGGCAAGATGGTCCTGGCGAAAGCGACCGACAGCGGCTTCGAAGTCACCGGCAAACTGACCATCGAGGATCCCGGCAAACGCCCGACCTGGGCGCATCCCGTCGTCTTCGGAGGAAGGCTCTACGTCCGGTACGGCACGAAACTCGGCGTCTATGAGGTCGGTGGCAACGCCAGGTAGGAGTTCACAGTGCGTGAATCCCCTTCGTGATCCTTCTGCGGCCAGGGGAAGGGAGCCATTAGGATGCCTGGACAAGAGAGCAAAATGGATCGGCGCGATTTCATGAGGAGGGGAGGGCAGGTTACCGCCGGCGCCGCGGCGGCGCTGTGGGGCGCTAGCGTTGCCCAGGGAACGAGACCGGACGACAAGAAGATTACCTTCCCGGACGCTCTGCCAACACGCCGGTTGGGCAAGACAGGTATTGAGCTGCCGATCCTGGGATACGGCGGGGCGGCGCTGCCCAGAAAATGGGGCAACACCCTGTCGACGGCGGACCGTGTGAAGCTGGTGCGCCACGCCTACGACAGGGGGATTCGCTACTTCGACACCGCCATCAGCTATACCTATGGTGACAGCCAGACGATCATCGGCAGAGCATTGAAGAGCGTTCGAGACAACGTCTTCATTACGACCAAGGTGGACTTCTGGGACACATCCAAGCCGGATGGACGTTTCACGAAGATCCCCAAGGGCGAGGCGACCCGGCAGATTGAGATGAACCTGAAAGAACTGCGGTCAGACTACCTCGACGCCATCTTCATCCACGGCACGCCGGGCGTCGAGCAGATGACCGTGGACCAGTGCATAGAAGTCCATGCGGAGCTTGTTGCGGCGCGTGACAAGGGTCTGGTTCGCTTCGTAGGCTTCTCGGCGCATCATTACTTCGACAAGGCTCTGGCGTTGATTTCGACCAATGAATTCGATCTGTGCATGTTGGCTTACGGCTACCTGCCGCGTGGGCACAGTCGACTCTTCTCTCCCCAAACGACAGAGCTGCGCAACGCGTGCCTGGCGAAAGCACACGAACTTCAGATGGGAGTCATCGCGATGAAAGTCCTGGGAGCCGGCATGCTCGGAGGCTTCGGCATGAAGCAGTACGCCGGGTTGCCCGGCGCGGCTCTCCGCTACGCCCTCCAGGATGATCGCGTCCAACTCCTGACGATCGGCATGCGCTATCCCGCCGAGATCGACGCCAACATCAAGACCCTCAGTCACGACACAACCTACACCCATGAAGACCGCGCCCTCTTGGCCGAAGCAGGAGCCGCCATCCTCAGCGACGAGGGTGTCCGAAAGATGACGGTGGAGTGAGCCTGTTCATCTCGCCCGCGCTGCCACAGTCGTGAGCCAACGCATTCAGTCGGAACCGAGTGCGGCAAGAGCGACACACGTCTTAGTGGACACCCGATTCTCGGCGCGCGAATTCGGGGGCTTCCTTCAGGCATGCGCCGAGGACACGCAGGGATTTCACCGCTGCCGACGGGCCGGCTCGCTTGATCCTGAGCGGCTCGTCGCCCACCTCGGGATAGCCTCGCTCGTCGGCAGTGAGGTCTCCCCAGTTCTGGAAGAGGCGACCCCAGTCGCTTGTCGCAATCCTTTGCATAGGGCGCCTGGCCTTAAAGGAATACCAGAAGCTATCGTGATACAGCACACTGGCGATGTAGGCCCACGGCGCGAGCACGGTCTTGAGGGACCACTCCAGTGGCGCCCGGAGAGGCCCCCAGTAGATCTTATGCTGCATTCGCGAGGCGAAGGTCATCTTCTTGAAGGGGCCTTCAAACTGCCAGTTCTCGCCGGCGGCTTCGACGTCTCCGGCGATCTCGATACGCGCCGGATCGCCGCAACCAAGCCCCATGTCGTGCGCCAGTCGGATGTATTTCAGATCTCTCAACGGGTCCATGCCCATCATCCTGGCTGCAACAGCGTCGATCGCCACCTGATCCTGGCTGGCCAGCAGGACGCTCTTGACGTGCGGCGTCATACACCGGGGGCCGGGACCGTCACCGGCGAAAGTCCCGTCCATCACAGCGAACAGTCCCCGATGGATTCGCTTCTGGATCATGAGCAGATCGACAAGCGTCTCATGGATGACCGGGTGGCTCCAGTGCCGTCTTTCGTTCAGGAGCCCCCCGAAGGCATTCTTCATCGCGCCCGTGGTCCCCGTGAACACATGCGTCTTGACGGTGGGCAGATGAATGATGTTCTCGCCGATGAATCGTTCGGGAATGTGAAATCCCTCTGGGTACACCTCGTTGAGGCAAATGAACTTGTCCACGAGATCGCCCACGGCCTCGCGGATATCAATCCACGGCTCGTTCTCATAGAGATGCACATTCCGCAAACCATGCGCTTGGATGACATCGATGTGCTTGTTTTCGCGCTCGCCCAGATGCGCATCGATCACCACGGTTCTGTTGTGACAGCCATGGATGAGATCGGGATTGTAGCCGTCCTGCTTCATCGCCCGGATGACTCCTTCGAGCTGCCAGGGCGTTGTCGAACAGCCCGGGAAGAAGAAATGCCAGGAGATGTTGATCTTCAGGGCCGTGTCTACATCTCTGGCGATCGTATCCTGATACTCCGCCAGATTCATCAGTCGGTGATAGTCTTCCAGTACGGTCTTCGGACTCGTGCGGAGCACGGCAACCTTCGCTCTCATGTCTCTCCCGCTTCCCCAGCCTGTCCCAGGCTGTCTCGTTCGTTTGCATGCTAATCGTTAACTACATGTCCTTCTCCAGCGTCGCCACGTAGTGGGCGGAGCCCTTTCGCAACCGTGATCTTTCCAGCCGGCGTTCCAGACCGGATAGGCGTTCAAGCAGAAGATCGGGAACGAAATCCGGTAAGAAGGTGAAGTAGAGTCTTTCCTCAAGCCAATGGGCGCCGGCGACACTGGGCAACCTATCCGGCCGTATCCATTGCTCATTCCCCTCATCAATTCCACGGATGAGAGGAAACACATACCCCAGGTAGAAGCGAAACAGTGGATTGAGGGTATTGACTTCCTGCAAGAAGAACACGCCGCCGGGCTTGAGAACTCGCACGATCTCAGTCAGGACCTGGAGTTGGGCATCGGATGCGACGACGTGATGCAGCACATTGATGGCATAGACAAAATCGAACGTGTTGTCGTCAAAGGGTAGTTTTGCCGCATCCGCACAGGCGAACTGACACGCCGCTCCGTGCTGTTGAGCATAGCGCCGGGCCATCGCAATCTGAGCAGGAGACCGATCGACCGCATCCATACGGTATCCCAAGCGGGCCATCTCACAGGCGTACCACCCATGGCCGCATCCGATGTCCAACCCCCGTGGTTGACTCCCTGGCAAGGGCAATGCCCGGCTCATGTAGTACACCTTGCGTTTCAGCAGGCGCCGACGCACGTGCTCGGGAATCTCGTCTTCGTACCCGGCTGCGATGTCATCGAAGTGGTCGCCGTCAGATTCAGGGCGTAGGCGCCGGAGCAGTTGCTGCCATTTCAATAGCAGGACGAGCGCTCCACTCGAAACGGCGAACCACACAGTGCCCAGGCGAAACACGATCGTTGCGGTAATGGCGCCGGACTGAGGGACGCCCTCTTCGACCAGTCGTTGAACGAGCGCCGACCCGGTGACGCCGATGCCTACGGGTATGGCGGTAGCGCCGCCGAGAACCGTGGTGTGCCCAAAGATGCCCAAGGAGCGGACAACGGACAAGGGCGACTGCATCAGGGCCAGCGTACCCGACAGGGCCATTCCGACGAGGAACCATGTCAGCGCGGTCAGCGCCAGGACAACAGCAAGCGTCGAGAAACGAGGCCAGTTTCGAAGCCGGCTGTTGCGAAACATGAATCGCATGAAGAGAACCATGAGGAACCAGATCAGAGCCAGGACGGCGACCTGAGCATAGGCGCGGCCGGCCAGGGCGGCGAACAGCGACAGCATGAAGACGTCGCTGAAACGTTCCAGAAGCCAGACAGCGACCATGTCCGAACTACGGAAAGAGTACTTCCGAGCCAGCAGCGGCACCCGGATCAACTCCCCGATGTAGAAGGGCGTCAGAAGGGCGGGCAAGGTTACCAGGTAGATCAATAGGCTATCCTTTGTCGTCGGGCGGGCGCCGATGGATCGAAGGAGATAGTGCCAGCGTATCCAGCGAAAAGAGATGTTTGTCACGGCAACCGCCATCGTCAGTCCCAGCGCCGACACGATGGCGCCAAGACGGCCAACCAACCCCGTGATACCGTCCAGTTGAGCGATCCACCAAGCCGAAACACCGGCGCCGAGAGCCAGGAAGAAGGACAGGAAGACACCGAATCCGACCGTCCAGTTCGCCGGTGTTGCGCTTCTCCCAATGGTCGCACCCCTGGTCTCAGTCGTAGACATGGGCGGATCTGCCTCCCGATAGAGCCGACATGAACCCACACGTCGCCTTCGACAATGCTGTTATGATCACTCGCCACAAAGGCACGTCTTCTCCCTTTCGCTCCATAGTTGTTCTGACAATCTAGTTTCGCCTGTCTTGCCTGCGAATCGCATTGGCCAGATTGTGCTGGGCCGTGACATAGTCCGGCTTGATCCGCAGCGCCTCTCGATAATGACGTATGGCTTCCTCCGCTCGCCCCTGAGTCATCAGGATATTGGCGAGATTGTTGTGAGCCTGGTGGTAGTCCGGCTTCCACTGGAGGGCCTGCCGATAGCATCGGGCCGCCTCGTCGACCTGGCCCGTTGCCTTGAGCGTCCGGCCAAGCAGATAATGAGCGCGTGCATGATCCGGATGCCGGTGCACAATCCAGCGTAGTTGTGTGATGGCATCGTCAAACCGGCGCTGCTCCAGGAGAGCGGCGGCCAGATTGTAGCGGCCGATGAGATAGTCTGGCTGCAATTCAACAGCCCTGGCGTAGTGTCTGGCTGCCCCGTCGTAGTCTCTCTGGAAGAACAGCAGGTCCGCCAGGCGGCGGTGGCCTTTCACGGAGTCTGGATTGAAATCAAGCGCCTGCTGACATTCCTGGATCGCGAGATGTGGTTTCTCCGCCAGCCGATAGCAACTGGCCCGTACAAGGTGCCATGCCGCTCGGTCGGCTTGATACGGAACGACCGGCACGCTCGCAATGGCATACAAAACGACAAAGGCGCCCAGCCAACCGGCCACCGATCGACGTTTGCGATCGCGAAATAGACGTCCGATGCGGTGCACGCCGCAGGCGCCCAGTAGGAAGAGGGGCGGTATCACGGGGATGCGATATCGGCCCACCACGAAGAACGGCAGGAAGGACACGAAGTACGCGCCGACGAAGAGAACCACCAGCACGAGCAGTTCCCCCTGTTCCTTTGGCAAGGACGAAGAGGGAGAGTTGTCCTTTCGAGACCTTCTGCGAGCTGAGAGCACTTGGAGCCCCCCAAGCAGAGCCAGCGACACGGGCAGGGCGAAGCCGGGCAGATGACGTAGCGTGGCCGAGGCGGCCTTTTCAACACTAATCGCCTTGTTGCTCGATACCTCGGCGGGGCCCCAGAAAAGGGCGGCCTTGATCGCCATGAGCTTGAGCGTCTGCCACGGATGCCGACGCACGAAATCCAGGGCCTTATCGACGAAGTACGACGAAACATCGGCGTACCCCGTCTCTTTGCCCCTCAGCCTGGCGACCCCTTGGACGATCTTCGGGTAGTCGAAACACGTCCAGTCTTCGTTGGCGCCAAGCTCCTGCAACTCCGGGCCGGCCGCGTGCGATCCGCTGGCGCCCTCGTGATTGCCCGTGTACAGACTGATGCCCGCATTGGCGGTGATCAGCACGAAGTCCTTGGAGACCATCCAGTTTCGAATCGTCGCCGGGGCAATGGTCAACACCGTTCCCAACACAAACCCGACGCCCACCCGGGCGGCGCGGCGACGGTCTCCGCGGCGGTGCGCCAGCCAGTAAGACCAGCCGAGAACGACCGGCACGAACAGGAGCACGTTGGCGCGCCCCAGGGCGAAAAGTCCTAACACGATTCCGCCCGCCAGCCCGCGTGCGAACGTGACCTTGTGGGACCAGGAACTCAGGACAGCAAGAAGGGTCAGGGTCAATGTGACCAGAAGCACGGGGGCAAGGAGTTCACCTTCGAAGTAGATCAAGGCCCAATAGGACGCCATCAGCAGCGCAAAGATCAGTCCGACCGCGCTGCCGAAGACTCTCTTGGCGAGCCAATAGGCCAGCGAGCAGTTGACCAACCCCAGGACCATTTGCACGATCCGCGCGGCCAGGTAGCTGCCGCGAAAGACGCGATACACCGCCGCCAGAAAGTAGGGGTACGCCGGAGGACGCAGGTATGGGTTGGAGCGAATGCCGGGATCGACCCAGTCGCTCAGATTCTTCGGAACCGTCCAGTCTCCTGTCGCGATGCCGCGCGCCCAGTAATCGTCATAGCACGCATCGACCTGAGGAAGTGAGAAATCGGGACGATCAACAATCTCGCGGAGGTACGATACTCTGAGAATGAGGCCCAGCAAGAGAATCGTCGCGAGACCTGCTGCCGGGGCCCACCGTCGTCCTGAAAGCGTACGTTCACCGCGCCCGTTTTGACCGACAGACCTCCACTCCGCACTACCGCTATTTCGACGAACCCTCATTCGTCTATTCCTCTACAAATCCGCACGTAGCATTCTACCAGAACACACCAGGTAGTTCCACATTTTTCTGAGGCGCGATCATCTCGGGCTTCTTGGAAATGGGCTAATTCAGTGAGCGATTCGCCCGGTTCTCTGCGCCGATGTCTCAGTCGAAACGGGAGGGGGCTACGGAATAGCGAGGTACTGATGGGCTTTGCTGGATCCCACACCTCAAGTCCGATATTGCACCCCAGGACGCTCTTCGCCCGATATAACACGCTACAGAGGCCGGACATTGCTTTGGAGGGTTGTCTCGTAAAGTCCGGCGGACTATCGGTCGACATGGAACCAGATGAAGCCCCCTGGACGTCGCTTCGTATCATCGAGAGACAGATCAATCGCCCTTTATTCGGGAGTGTAAGCATGGACTGTGACGCCTATTCTGGACGTGGAGAAGACTCACAATCGACTTGCGTGATGACCCCGGTGGACGCGACCGACCAGTTGGTGGCGCGCGACGTCATGCAGTGCGGCGTAGTGAGCATCGAACAGAAGGCGCCCGTGCACAAGGCGGTAACTCTGTTGATCGACAAGAACATCAGCGGCTTGCCCGTGACTTGCGATGGAGCGCTGTCGGGCATGCTCTCGGAAAGGGATCTGCTCCGTCTGCTCTACGAGACGAAGTACCTGCCCGGTATCGTAGAAGACTACATGACGCACGATGTCACCAGTTGCGACATCGAGGACAAGCTCAGTGTGATTCACGAACACCTTGTGACACAAGGTTTCCGTCGCGTGCCCATCCTCTACAAGGGCAAACTGGCGGGCATGATCACGCGTTCCGATCTGATCTGTGTCTACAAAGGTCGCCTGCGACCGCCCACCCGGTCGGCGGCTTCGACGGCCAAGGGCGAACTCCTGGCCGAAGACGCCATGAAGTGCGGCTTGCTCACCGTGGGCGTCGATACGCCGCTCTATGATGCGATGGACATGATCGGCAAGCACCACATCACGGGCCTGCCCGTCGTGGACGACGCCCTGAATCTGGTTGGCATTATCACGGAGAAGGACGTCCTCGATTGTATCGACAATCCCGAGGCCATCGCCGCGACCGTCGAGCCGTTCATGACGCGCGACGTAGTGACGTTCGACCGCAAGGCCAATCTGCGCGACATCTGCGCGTGCCTGACCGAGAACAGCTTCCATCGCGTACCGATCCTCGACGGCCGGCGACTCGTGGGCGTTATCAGCCGCTCGGACATCCTTCGAAATCGGATCGCTGTCTTTCGCCGCTAAAACGAGGCGTTTTCCCGACGCCTTCCGGCCGCAGCCCTACTGGCGTACTCGGACAGGGAGCAGCCGGTATTCGGCTTCGCAAGCGAATATGAAAACCCACTTGGTGACCGCACCAGGTATTGGCAAAACGACGATCGGCGGAGTCCCTGAGGGAGATCCGCCGATCGCTTTGTTTTCAGCGTAGGTGTTTTGCTCCCGAGCGCCTGTCACACGACGGGCAAGTAGATGTAGGTGAGCAACTCGGCCTCCGGCGTATCTTCGGGGTCGTTGACGTACTCCTCCCACATAGGCATGTATTTCACCCAGTCCGCCTCGCTCTGAAGCAGCCCCTTGGCGGTCAGGTACTCCGTGATGCGTCCATAGGTCGCCATCAGGTTCGGATAGGGGCCGCGATGGACAAACCGCATTGTCTTGGTCCCGCCAAGCGTGCCGACGTAGCCGTCTTCGCCTTCGGTTGGCGCCGTCGCGGGGGCCTCAGCGATCGGAAGAGCGACGGTGAACTGGATGCCCTCGGCACTATAGCCGGTGTAAATTGTCCGAGGCGGACCAGCCGGACACAGCCCTTGATCCTGCATGAACGCCTCCAGCTTCGCGAACGTCTTGCCCATCGCAGCGCCGATCGCCTCCGGGGCGGTGGCGCTTTCGGTCGCCATCTGCGCCGCAACAGTCTCCGCCACCTCCACCTCCGTGAACTCCAGATCCTCGTATGTAGCCATCGCTTTTCTCCTTCTCAGATTCGTTCGGTCGCACTCCGCGTTTTCTCAAATCCAGCACTGCCTCAGCCTGGCAAGCCATTGTAGCAGGCCGGCCCCACATCGCAAGGCGCCGGACAATCAGTTTTCTTGCCCGCGCGGTGGGGCGTTCCCACGTTTCTCGGCCGCGTGGGTCGGTGGAATCGGCGTGCAATGGACAGGCTGCACGGCTATCATGGGAGTGCTTTGGGCGATGGAGACGCCCTGGATTTCGGTCGTTGGGCTGGGGAGTTACGCAAGGAGGTCGATTCATGGGACGAGGAACATCGCGTCGTGAGTTCTTGCTGCGGGCTGGTGCGGGGGCGATTTCGACGGGGCTGCTGGGAATGGGTTGCCGCAGCGTACGGACCGGGGGCACACGAACGGGAGGCGGACCGACGTGCGAGCGCCCCAACATTCTCTGGATTGTCGGCGAGAATCTCAAGCTGGATCTGGGCTGTTACGGGGCGAAGAACGTGCGCACGCCCAACCTCGACGCGCTGGCGGCCCGGGGAATGCGCTACACGCACGCGTTTTCCACCTCGCCTGTCTGCGCGCCGAGTCGCAGTGCGTTCTTCGTGGGTATGTACCAGACGACCTCCGACACGCACAATATGCGCTCGCACCGCGATGACGACTACCGTTTGCCCGAAGGGGTGCGCCCCATCACGCACCGGCTCAAGGACGCAGGCTATTTCACCGCCAATATCAAGACTCTGGGTGGAGAGGTTGTAGGGTCCGGCAAGCTCGATCTGAACTTCGTCAATGAGGGCAAGCTCTATGACGGGGACGAATGGGAAGACCTGAAGCGCCGCCAACCCTTCTTCGGTCAGCTCAACACGCTTGAAGCCGAGTACGATATCTACGACCGACAGACGTGGCGCCAGCCCCGCGTGGAATGGAAGGGCGAGCGGACCCACGAGCAGATCGCGACACCCCAGAACGTGACACCACCGCCATACTATCCCGACCATCCCCTGGTGCGCGCCGAATGGGCGCGCTATCTGAATTCGATCTCGGGAATGGATCGAACGATCGGCAAGGTTCTGCGCCAACTGAAAGCCGACGGGCTGGCCGACAACACGATCGTGATCTTCTTCGGCGATAACGGGCGCATCGAGCCCCGTGGGATCCACTGGTGCTATGATACGGGCCTGCACGTCCCTCTGATCGTACACATCCCGGAGAAGCTGCACCAACCTGGGAATTACATACCAGGAACGGTGAGCGACGAGGTGATCAGCTTGATCGACATCACGCCCACGACGTTGAGCTTCGCGGGGATCGAACGGCCCGAGGGCATGGACGGGCGCATCTTCCTGGGCGACCGGCTGACGCCCGAGCGGGAATACGCTTT
>JANQFY010000274.1 GCA_028277585.1 Sedimentisphaerales bacterium | reverse complement strand
CCTGGAGTTGATCCGAAAGCAGCTTCAAAAGCCGGCGATGCAGAGGATGTTCGACCACCTCATCAAATCGGTCAATGCGGGCCAATCGCTCTCCGAAGCCATGGGGGCGCACTCGGCGTTCGGACCGCTGTATCTGTCCATGATCCGCGTCGGTGAGACCGGCGGCATCCTGGAAGGAACGAGCACGCAACTGGCGTCGATTCTCAGTCGCGAAGAGAAGATCAAGACGAATATCTGGAACGCGTCAGCGTATCCCATCTTCCTGCTGGTCATGGGGCTGATCTCAGCGGTGGTGATTGTCCTGGGGATTCTGCCCAGGATTCTGAGCACGGTGGACATTCCCGTGGCCGCGATGCCTTTGCCCACGCGAATGCTGATGGATATAAGCGGTGTGGCGCGCATGCTGTTTCTGACCTTCCCCGGATGGGTCGTGCTGGCGTCGATCGGCGCCGGGTGGTACGCGTTCAGCCGATGGTCGAAGGGCGCAGGGAGACTGCAATGGGATGGGTTCAAACTGCGTATTCCCGTGTTTGGTTCGGTCTTGCGAACCATCGCCGTTGGGCGGTTCGCCCGTACGCTCGGCGCGCTGACACAGGGCGGCGTGACCATCCTCGAGGCGCTGGCAGTGGTCCGCGATACGTTGGGCAATGAGATGCTCGCTCAGGAGATCGACAACGTCGCCGAGAAGGTCAAACGGGGCGAAGCACTGGCCGAGCCGCTGGAGGCGTCCGGCTACTTCCCGCCGCTATTGATTCAGATCGTTGCGATCGGCGAGCAAACCGGTAAGCTGGACGAGTTGTTGCTCAACGCGGCCGAGACATTCGACACGGATGCCGACGCAGCCATTACGCGATTCATGGAAGTGTTTCCGGCATTGGTGATTCTCCTCTCGGCGCTGGTCATCGGATTCATCATCGCCGCGGCGCTGCTGCCGATCGTTATGATGTCCCTGAACGTTGGGACCATGTGATTGGCCAAGCGTTGCCCGGAGGGTGTCGGGAGCCGAAGCAATACCGAAATCAAGAGGCCACCTACGAAAAAGAAGAACGGGGTAAATTGGATGACACGGAAAAGACTAGAACGGAAGGGATTCACGCTCGTTGAGTTACTCGTCGTGGTTCTGATCATCGGCATGCTGGCGACTCTGCTGGCGCCGCGCATGTTCTCGGGCCTCGGCGAAGCCAAGAGCAAAATCGCCCGGGCCAAGATGGCGCGGATCGAGGACGCGCTGGCGCGATTCCAGCTCGACTGCGGCCGGCTGCCCGATGAGTCGGAAGGAGGACTCGAGGCCTTGCTCGTGGCGCCGCCGGACCTGGAAGAGAAGTGGAAGAATCCCTATCTGAAGAGGAGTGAACTCGAGGACCCCTGGGGCAATCCCTACATCTATGTCTCCGAAGGCGAGTACAACCCGGGCAGCTTCGACCTGATCAGCTTCGGAGCGGATGGTCAGGAGGGTGGCGAAGGGGAAAACGCGGATATCGTCAACGAATAGGTGGATGCCGGCTGTGTCGCTTGTGAAAGTCCATGTGCACGCGCCGAGACTGCGGCCCAGCCGCGGTTTCACCCTGGTCGAGCTTCTGCTCGTCGTGGCGATTATCGCCATGATCGGAAGCCTGGGCGGTGGTATGTACATGGGCAGCTACAAGCGGCTGCTCGTCGAAAAGGCGGCGCGGCAATTCCTGCTGACCGCCAAATATGCCCGTGTCACCGCCATTGAGCAGGGACGCCCGTATGAAGTCCTGCTGAACGCCACGGAGCAGGAGAAAGGGTTTGCCGTAACTACCACGCAGTGGAATCCGGAAACGGGCGCCGGCGAAACGATCGTGGTTCGGGACTACTACTGCAAGCCCGTCATACTCGAAGGAAATGTGACGTTTGAGGCGATCAACATCGCGACCCTCGCCGGCGAGGAGATGACCGACACCGAGCCCCGGCAGAAGATCACGTTCCTGCCCAGTGGCTCGGCGGAATCGGCCGTGATTCAGTTCGGCGACGGGAGCACGCACTACACGGTGGTCATCATCGCCTCGACCGGCAAGGCCAGCCTTCACGAGGGCGTTGCCGAGGAAATCACAACCGCCGTTGTGGACCTGGATGCACAGTGAGAGATCTATTGCGAACAACCCGTTCAGGCTTCAATCTGGTCGAGACCATTGTCGCCAGCATGATCCTCTCCGGGGCGGTCCTGACCCTTGGAGCCATCAGCACGAACGCGCTGACGAGCACGCGTTTGAACGAACATTACCGCACAGCGGCCCAACTGATCGACCGGCAGTTACAGTACATCGACTCGGTGGGGATCGATCAGTTCATCGAGTCCGAGCCGGCCGAGGGCGTCGTCCAGGAGCTTGACCCAGGTTACCAATGGCAGGTCAGCACGGAGTACTACGGCACGGACAACGTGTATATCGTGACCATCACCGTCAGTTGGATGGAGCGCAAGACACCCTACACCCTGAGCGCTCAGACCATGCTCAACGGCGCCAGCACGATCACATCGGCCGATGCGGAGGAAGGGGCGCCGCGATGAGAATGTCCTCCCACAAAGGGTTTACGCTTGCCGAGGTGCTGGTCGCCTCGACGATCAGTGCGTTCATCGCACTGGTGGCTGTCGGCGCGCTCAAGACGGTGACTGACAGCGCTCAGGTGATCAACCGCATTGGAGAAACGACCTCTGAGGTGGGATTTGCCGCCCGCATGATCTCCCACGATCTGGCCAATCTCTATCGCGACCCGGACCCGCGGAGCATGCGTCTGATCGGCGCCTCCCAGGGATCGGATAGTTCCGAGACGGCTTTTCTGCGATTCTACACAGTGGGCCGCGCCCCCGCTCGGACCGGCCAGCCTGAAGGCGACGTCTATGAAGTCGAGTACTTTCTAAATGAGGTCCCGGCCTCGAAGGACGCCGCCGGTTCCGGAGCAGACCAGACGGTCTCGATGCTCTTTCGACGATGGTGGCCCAACCCGGATCGCGACCGCGACCCAGGTGGTGTCCTCGTCCCGGTCGCCCGGAACATCGATGTGTTTCAGATGCGTTTCTACGATGGTGAGCAATGGGTAACCGATTGGCCGGAGGAGTTGGAATCGATCCCGAAGCTGATCGAGGTGACGCTGGTCACTCTGGACCCGGACACGCAAGCCCCGACGACCGAACAGTTTACAACGAACTTCCCCCGTCTGGTCGAACCCCAGCGAAACGTCCCTCAAGGACAACCCCCCTCCGGGCCCGGTCCGGGCAACGGTGGGCCGGGACGCTGAGGGCCGAAAGAGAAAGGACAGTTAGAGCAGAGCGATGAACTCTCGGAGCAATGACAATGGATTGGTTCTCGTGGCGGTGCTGTGGATCATCGTACTGATGACCGCGCTGGTGGCCGTCGTGAGCCAGGGCAGTCGCCTGAATCTCAAGATGACGACCGCCGCCCTGGACGAGACCCGTTGCAAGTGGGCCTGTCGGGCCGGCACGGAGATCGCCATCGGGCTGCTCAATGAAGACCTCCGGGACACGGACTCGCTGCTGGATCTGTGGAGCGACAACGACGAAGACTTCAACGACGTGCAGATGGAGGGCTGCTCCTACAGGGTGCGCGTCACCGATGAGGCGGGCAAACTCAATGTCAACGTCGCCACCAAGGAACAATTGATGGCGCTGCCCTACATGACGCCGGAGATCGTCGACGCGATCCTCGACTGGCGTGATGACAACGAAAGCCCCCGCGCCGAAGGGGCCGAAACGGGATACTATGAGAACCTTGCCTACCCCTATACGATGCGCAACGGCCCGTTGAGAACCATCCGTGAACTGCTCCGCGTCAAGGGCGTCACGAAGGATCTTCTCTACGGAGAGGACACAAACCTCAACGGCCAGTTGGACTACCCGGAGATGGACGGGGAGCAGAGCCCTCCGCTGGACAACGGGGACGAGTACCTCGACGAAGGCTGGATCGCCTACCTGACCTGCCATTCGTACGAGAAAAACGTCGATGCGACCGGCCAGAAGCGGGTCAACATCAACCAAGCCAACGAGCGGCAACTGCAAAACCAACTCGGTCTGCGTCCGGGTCAGGCCAAGTGGATCACGCAGAATCGCGGCGGAGGGTTCAAGAGCGTTGGCGATCTGGTCAGCAACAAGAGCCCCAAGAAAGCGAACAAGAACTCCAAGGGGGGTTCGCAGGACAACGCCGAGCCCATCGATCTGGAGACCTTCGGTCAGATCGTCGACAAGATCACGATCAGCAATGACGCGCAGCTCCCGGGCAAGGTCAATATCAACACCGCCCCGAGGGAGGTGCTCGTGGCGCTGATGGGCGGCGGGGATGAGGCCGAGCGACTGGCCGAAACGATTGTCTCCGAGCGGTCGAGCCAACTCTACGGCTATCAGACGATCGCGGATCTGATGAAGAACAATTCCATGCAACTCAAGACGTTCAAGAGCATCGCCAACCACATCACCGTTCGTTCCGACGTGTTCACGGTGCGGACCGTTTCGGCCGCGGACGTCAGCGGCGCGAAGGTGCAGACCGAAGCGGTCGTCGACCGAGGCCAAAGGCCCTGCACGATTCTCTACTGGTACCAGGGAGCCAATTACTGATGAGTAAGAACGCGAAGACAGCGCGCTCCGTTATCGCTATCGTCCACGAGGACGCCATGTTCCGGGCGGTTTCCGTGCAACAGCGGAACGACCGCGCGGAGGTTCGCTGGGCCCGACAGATGCCGGCCGAGGGTCGGACCTGGGGGGCCTTTGCCTCGGAGTGCGGCCTAGCGGACGGCGGGCATCATCGCGCCGATGCAACGGTGAT
>JANQFY010000038.1 GCA_028277585.1 Sedimentisphaerales bacterium | reverse complement strand
GAACCGCCCGGGCAGTTTCCTGGAGCGACATCCAGGCCTCTTGCGGGCCCTGGGCGCCGTCGGCGTCGTGCTTATCCTGACGCTCCTGACGCTCGTGTGGCATCTGCGTTTACGCCGGCGGGCTGAAGCCGCGTTGGAGCGAAGTGAACTGCTCTATCGCTCTATCGTGGAAGATCTTCCGGTGCTGGTTTGTCGCAACACGCCGGAGGGCGTGATCGAGTTTGTCAATCAGGCTTACTGCGAGTACTTCGGTCTCGCCCGCGAGGAACTGATCGGCAAGGATTTCATCACTCTGATCCCTGAGTCGGACCGCGAGCGGGTCCGGGCGAATCTGAGCGGCTTGAGCAAGGAGAATCCGCTGTGCATCCATGATCACCGGGCGGTTGACGCCAACGGGATCATCCGCCATCACCGCTGGACGAATCGGGCGATCGTCAATGAACGTGGCGAAGTCACGGTGCTGCAGGCGCTTGGCGAGGACATCACCGACAAGAGGGCGGCCGAGCAGGCCCTCCGTGAAAGCGAGGAGAAGTTCCGATTGCTGTTCGAGCGATCGTCGGACGCCTACGTCATCCACATCGACGGGAGAATCGTCGACTGCAATGCGGCTTGCCTGCGTATGTTGCGCATGACAGATCGTGACGAACTCATCGGTCGCCATCCGGCTGAAATCTCTCCGCCGCGTCAGGAAGACGGAGCGGATTCCCGGGTGAAGGCCAAGGAGATGATCGATCAGGCGTTCGCGGCCGGCAGCCACCGCTTCGAGTGGACCATGCAGCGTACCGATGGCGAGTATTTGCTGACCGATGTACTCCTGAACGCCATCACCCTCGAGGGCAAGCCGGCACTGCACGCGGTCTGGCGCGACATCACCGCCCAGAAGCGCGCGGAACAGGAGCTGCGCGAAAGCCGACGCCAACTCGCGACGCTGCTGAGCAACCTGCCCGGCATGGCGTACCGCTGCGCGAACGGACCGCCATATACGATGGAATTCGTGAGCGAGGGATGCTATGCCCTGACCGGATACACCGCGGCGCAGTTGGTCGCCGACACACACATCACCTACAGCCAGGTGATCCATCCGGACGACCGAGCCATGGTTTGGGACACCGTCCAAAAGGCTCTGAAAGACGAGCGTTCGTTCGAGGTGGTCTGCCGGATCATCACCGCCGATGGAACGGAGAAGTATGTCTGGGAACAAGGGCGGGGCGTCCCTGACGAGAACAACCGCGTTACAGCGATCGAGGGCTACATCGTCGACATCACCGAACGCAGGGAAGCCGAGACGAAGGTGCGTGAACACCAGGCCAAACTCCAGGCGCTGGCGGCGACGCTGAGCCAGGCCGAAGAGCGCGAGCGAAGACGTCTTGCCGTGCAGTTGCACGACAGCGTCGGGCAGGATCTCGCGGTCACGAAACTGTCGTTGCAGAGCCTGTCAGCTTCTTGCGAGCCGTCTGATGTGTCGTGCGAGATCGATCGCATCTGCCGCGACGTCGACCGGACCATCGACGACGTACGCTCGGTGACATCCGAATTGAGCAACCCGGTCCTGTATGAGGTCGGATTGACGGCGGCGCTGGAATCGTGGCTGGAGGAGCACGTGTGCGACAAGCACGGGATGGCATACACCATCGAGGCCGATGATGGTGTCCGACGGCTCGGATTGGCGACGGAACTCCGCGTCGTCCTGTTCCGAACGGTGCGAGAACTCGTCACCAATGTCGTCAAGCACGCCCAAGCGGACCACGTGGATATACGCCTGTGCCGAAGCAACGGCCGCATCCAGGTCACGGTCGCGGACGACGGCATGGGTTTCTCTGAAGAACCGGATTCTCAGAGAACGAGCCGAACAGACAGCTTCGGGTTGTTCAGTATTCGCGCGCAACTGGACGAACTCCACGGCGCGCTGGAAGTCGAATCAGAGCCGGGACATGGCGCTTGCGTGACGATCACGGTCCCGATAGGATAGAGGCCGTCCATGAGTCAGAAAAGGGGGCCAGACGATGAAGATTCTAATCTCGGACGACCATGGGGTCTTTCGGCAAGGTCTGCGTGCTCTGATTGAGAAACAGGCTGATGTGGAGATTGTCGGCGAAGCCGAAGACGGCCGCCAGGCGGTCCAACTGGCTCGCGAACTGGCGCCCGATGTTGTGATCATGGATATCACGATGCCGAAACTCAACGGCGTCGAAGCGACACGGGAGATTCTGAATCACTGCCCGGAAACCAAGGTGCTCGTGCTGTCGATGCATGCGGACCGGCGTATGGTCCGCGAGGTTCTCGACGCCGGCGCCTCAGGCTATATCCTCAAATCCTCTCTGTTTGAAGAGTTGATCCGAGCCATCGAGGTCGTCCGAGCGGGCGAGTGCTATCTGAGTCCTCGTGTGGCGAGCGGCCTGATAGGCGCGTTGTGGGAGCGAGACAATCCCGACGCAACCGGCGCGGCTGACAAGCTGACCCCCCGCGAGCAGCAGGTGCTCCGCCTCGTGGCCGACGGCGAAACGACCAAGCAGATCGCCCACACCCTGCGTATCAGCCCCAAGACCGCCGATGCGCACCGGCGCCAGGCCATGGACAAGCTGGGCATTCTCAGTATCGCCGAGTTGACCAAGTTCGCAATACGCGAAGGATGGACGTCCGTAGACGCCTGATCCCTGCCCAGGCAAGCCCCCACGCGAATATTACTCTGTCACCAAGTTTTTTCCTTGGATGATTGGGTGAACTACTTGCGTGCCCTCGGAGGTTTTCAGGCGAAGATACATATAGGCGATTCGTTCCGTCGCCGAGATGAGGCAAGAAGGGAAGTCCCCTGCAATTGATATCGCCGAGGAGACTCCCGGCGCATTGAGAGCCGAGGATTTCTGCCACAACGAAGCAGGACCGCTGCATCCGAGAAGACTAGATGGCCGGATGAGCCGATCCAGGCAGGCAATAGATGGGCATGAAAAAGCGCATTTTACTGGTCGACAACCACGACATTGTACGAATCGGTCTGCAATGGCTCCTGGAAAGACAGGACGGGTTTGAGATCGCCGGCCAAGCCGGTGACGGGCTCGAAGCCATCCGGCTGACCCGTGAAACATCGCCCGACCTCGTCGTGCTGGAGGCGTGCATGCCCGGCCTGAACGGCATTGATGCGGCGCGAGAGATCAAGAAGCAAGCGGCCGGTGTGAAGATCGTCTTCGTCTCCATGTCCGACCGGAAGCAGTATGTTCTGGACAGCCTGGCGGCCGGGGCGAGCGGGTACGTCCTCAAGACCAGAGTCGTGGATGAGCTCATGCCGGCGGTCAGAGCCGCGTTGCAGGGAGATATCTACCTGAGCCCCCCGGTCGTCAAATACGTGGCGCGCAGTACGCCCCATGTGGGGCGACTCATCCTTGATCAGGACGGCAGCGAACTGTCTCCACGGGAACGCCAGGTGCTCCAGTTGGTGGCCGAAGGCAAGAGCTCTAAGCAAATTGCTTATGCCCTGAAGGTGGAGGCAAGCACCGTTGTTGTGCATCGCCGTAACATCATGAACAAGCTTCAGTTGCGCTCGGTTGCCGAACTGACTCGATACGCCATCCTGAACGGAATCACACCGTTGGAATTGCAGCCGACATGAGTTCGCCGGCCCACCCGGCGGGTGGGCGTCGGAACCCGGGTGACCCCGAATAAGCCTTGTGCTTCCGGTGAAAACACGGGCTTTTCTCCCCTCCACTACCAGTATCTTGGTATCAATCGAGCGCTGCAACGTGCCGAAGCAAGGGAGGACGGCCATGAGCCCTCGGGTCGAGCGCATCTCGCGCGGCGGCCTGAGAGCATGGCCCCAGAAGGGTGCATAGACCAATCGGGAAACACCGACTGACGGAAATGGAATTCCGAAACACGCTTACCGAATGGGGGGGGTCGGAGGTGTGATGAGAAGTGGTTTCTCCCGCTTGGGGCAGAGAAGGATGTTCTGCCCAGCGGGGGATGCACCAAACCGAAGATGGGGGTAGTTCAGGGCATCGGCGCTGTCCTGGACGGGGCCTCTGGGCCCAGCGTGGTCCAGGACGACCACACCGCAGACTAGAGGAGTGAGAATCATGAGCAAGTGGCACATTGGGGGAATCGTTCTCTGCACTGGACTCATCGGGCTGGGGGCTGTCACATTGTGGAGCCACACCCCGAAGCCCAGCCAGGCGCAACAGCCGGAGACTACCGCTGAGGTATCCCCAGCGGCGGCCCGACCACGCGTATTGCTCGTCCATAGCTACCACGCGGGCTATCCATGGGTGGACGCCATCACACGCGGAGTTCGTATGGCTTCGCCGGCCAGCGAGGTGGACTTGCAGGTCGTCTATATGGACACGAAGCGCCACACCGATGAACCCTTCAAGCAACGAACCGGTGAAGAAATGCGACGCGTTCTCGCCGAGTGGCGGCCGCGCGTTCTCATCGCCGCTGATGACAACGCCCAGGAGTATGTCGCAACCTCCTACCTCGGAGACGAGGAGATTCAGATCGTTTTCTGTGGGGTCAATGCGGACCCACAGAAGTACGGCTATCCAACCAAGAACGTCACGGGTGTGCTGGAGCGCCCGCACTATCGCGAAAGCGTTGCCCTGCTCCGTCGACTCGTTCCTGAAGCCCGGCGCATCGCCCTGCTCAGCGACAACTCACCCACCTCGGCCGGTGCGCTGAAATTCATGTGCGATGAAGGCACCGATTCCGAGATTATCACCAAGGAGATGGTCACCACCTTCACACAGTGGAAGGACGCGGTGCGCCGGCTGCAAGACAGCGCGGACGCGATCGCGGTGTACATGTATCACACCCTGAAGGGGCCGGACAGTGACAAGAGTCTCGATCCGACGATGGTCATGGATTGGACGGTCCGCCACAGTTCGGTGCCGGTGGTTGGTTTCTTCATCTTCACTGTCGATGACGGCGCACTCTGCGGCTATCTCGAATCCGGCGTCGAGCACGGTCGGCGCGCCGGCCGGATGGCCCTGGATATTCTGAACGGCAAGACCGCGGACGAATGTCCGATGGTCACCGCGCTGGCCGGGCAATCGATGTTGAATCTCAAGACCGCTCGCGCCCTGAATCTCACGGTCCCTCAGAGCGTCATTGCGGATATCGACGTCCTGGTGGAGGAGTAATCCATGCCCCAGCCAGACACATCCCACAGTGCGCCGAACTCTCAGGCGAAGCCCATCCTGGCTCCGGTTCTCGCCGTGGCGCTGATCGGCATGAGCTTGACGGCGGTCGCCTTCCGAGAGACACGGCGACTGGAGCGCAAGGCCGTGAAGGCCGACTTCATGACCCAAGCGAATCTCTTGAATGGAGCCTGTGTTCACGCGCTGTCACAGCGATTGGAGGTCATCGAAGCGATCGCCCTGTTCTACGAAGCGTCGCCCGAGGTTCTCCGCGATCAGTTCAGTCAACTGGTGCATCCCTATTGCGCTCGCTACTCGGGGATACGGCGTCTGGGATGGATCTCGGCCGTCCCTGATTCCGACCGGGCGCGGTGCGAACTGGCCGCCAGACGGGACGGTATAGAACGGTTCCAGATTGTCGAGCGTGATGCTGAGAGCCAACTTGTCCGGGCGGCCGAACGCGCGCACTACCTGCCTATCTACTACATTGAACCCTATGCCGGCGGTTCGGAGATCATGGGATTGGACCTGGCGTCCGACCCGACAGCCGCCAACCTGCTGGCCCAGGCGCGTGACAGTGGACGTTACGTCACCACCGTCACCAAAGAAGACGAATGCGATGGCGAATCAACCACCTGTCTGCGAGTCTTCGCGCCTGTGTATGACACGACCGGGATCACCCTCACGCTGGAGGGCAAACGGAAGAATCTCAGAGGCTATGTCTTCGGCGTATTCACGCTGGGCCCGACCGTGGAGAAGGAATTGGCCATGCTGGGTTCGATGGGTGTCGCCATGGAACTGAGGGACGAATCCGGCGTTCGGTGGCGTCAGATGCCGAGCGACCCCAGGCGCGACGACATCGCCCGGCGCACCACTGGACAACGTCCCGGGGAAGATCGCGCGGATCTGACGTCGGTCCATCCCTTCCGCCTGGCTGACCGCGAGTGGACCGTGCACTGTGCGGCGGGGCCTGGGTTCCTCAGAACGCACGCGCGGCGAAACCAGTGGTGGGTTCTGCTGAGCGGCCTGGTCGTCACGGCCGCTTCCAGCCTGTATCTCCGCGCCCATCTGATGCGAGCCGCCTGGGGCGCCAGACTCGTCAACGAACGGACCTGGGAGCTCTGCGTCGCCAACGAAGAACTGGCCCGGGAAGTCGCCGACCGCAAGCAGGCGGAACACGAACTGCGCACCGCCAAGGACTATGCGGAAAACCTCATTGAAACCGCCAACGCCATGGTCGTGGGAATGGACAAGGACGGACGCGTCACGGTGTTCAATCAGACGGCCGAGCGGATCACCGGTTACCAACGCTCGGAAGTGTCCAACGAGAACTGGTTCGACGTGATTGCCCCGCGCGATCGCTATCCCGACGCGTGGAGCGAATTCGAAAGGCTGCTGGCCGGGGGCGTTCCCAGGAACTTCGAGAGTCCCATTCTGACAAAGGGCGGGGAGGAACGCTACATCGTCTGGCAGAGCAACAACGCGGGGGAACAGGGAGACGCCGTGGGGACCATCGCATTCGGGATCGATATCACCGAGCGCAAGCAGGCGGAAGCGGAACTCCAATCAGCCCAGAAGCGTCTGGTGGAGACCGCGCACCGCGCCGGCATGGCCGACGTCGCCTCTGAGGTGCTCCACAACGTGGGCAATATCCTCAACAGTGTCAACGTCGCCATCACGCAGATGTCTGAGACAGTGGCCGCCTCCAGAGTCGACGCCCTCGCCAAGGTCGTGACGCTGCTCGACGAGCACCGGGAGGACCTGGGCGCCTTCCTCAAGGAGGACCCTCAGGGCAAGCACATCCCCGTCTTTCTGACGGAAATCAGCACACTGTTCAGGACCGAGCGGGACCACCTCGTCGGCATGCTGGAGGGATTGACCAAGAATGTCCAGCATATCAAGGACACAATCACCACGCAGCAATCGTACGCACGGGTCCTGGCTGTCGAGGAGCCCACATCGCTGGTTGAGCCCATCGAGGACGCCATCCAAATCAACCAGGCGGCCCTGGAGCGTCACGAGGTGCGCCTGGTGCGCGAATTCGAGAGCCTCCCGGTCGTTCAAATCAACAAACAGAAGGTGGTGCAGATCCTGGTCAACCTGATCAACAACGGCAAGTACGCACTGAGCCATAGCGAGCGATCTGACAAAGTCATGCATATCCGGCTTCGCCAACACGGCGACAGTCGCTTTCGCATTGAGGTGATAGACAACGGGATAGGGATGACGCGGGAGACGTTGGGGAAGATCTTCCGCCATGGATTCACCACCAAACAGGACGGGCATGGATTCGGATTGCACAGCGCGGCGCTGGCCGCCAAGGAAATGGGCGGGGCCCTTCGCGCCGATAGCGACGGCCCGGGCCGCGGCGCTGTGTTCACACTGGAACTGCCCCTGAATCGAGTCGAGGCAACAACATGCATGACGAACGTGACATAGCCAGACGCATACTCGTCGTCGATGACACGGAATCCATTCACAACGATTTCCGTGCCGTGCTGATGGAGCCGTGCATTGACACGACGGCTCTGGACACCGCTGAGGCGGCGATCTTCGGACACGCGGCTTCACCCTCGAAGACCCGCACGCGAAACCGCTACGACCTCGACTGCGTCTTCCAGGGCAAGAAAGCCCTGAAGAGGGTCCGACAGGCTCTGTGCGAGAAACGCCCGTATCAACTGGCCTTCGTGGACATGCGAATGCCCCCGGGCTGGGACGGCCTCAAGACGATCGAGGAAATCTGGCGCGTGGATCCCGATATCCAGGTCGTGATCTGCACGGCCCATTCGGACTACTCCTGGGACGCCATCGTCAGTCGACTGGGTAATTCGGACAAACTGCTCATCCTCAAGAAACCCTTCGACAATGTCGAGGTGGAACAGCTTGCCGGGGCACTGACCAAGAAATGGCAGTTGGCCCGCGCGGTGGAGGCGCGTCTGAACGAACTCGAACAGGTCGTCAGCGAGCGCACGCAGGAACTCGAAACCACCAATCGCCAACTCACCAGAGAAGTCACCGAACGTCGAACCGCCGAAGAACGATTCCGCAGCTTCGTGGAGAACGTCAACGATATCATCTTCTGTCTGTCGGTTGAGGGCGGCTTCACATACGTCTCTCCGAAGTGGCCCGCCGTCCTGGGGCACGAAATGGCGGAGGTCCTGGGCCATCCCCTGCTCCGTTTCGTCCATCAGGACGATGTCGGCCCGTGCAAACAGATGCTCCAGGCAATCACCGAGACCGGCCGCAAGGAGGAGGGACTGGAGCTTAGGATGCTGCACAGAGACGGCGACTGGCGCTGGTGCACCTTGAGCGCAGCGCCGTTGAAAGACAGCGCGGGCGAGGTAACCGCCATCGTGGGAATCGCCCATGACACCACCCGCCGTCGACAGGCCAATGAAGAACTCCAGCGAACGCAGCAGGAACTCCAACAGATTCTCAGTGCGGCAACACCGCTGTGTGTCATCGATACGAACTACGATATTCGGATGCTCAACGACACGTTCTGTTCGTTGTTCGGCCTGAGCCTTGGCGAAGCGACGGGCAAGAAGTGTTATGAGCTCATGGACTTCTCGAAATGCCACACGCCGCAGTGCCCGATACGGAATGTCATGGAGGCCCCCCGTGTCTGCCAATACGAAGTTTCACGCCAGAACGAGAATGGCGAAGAGACCGTCTGCCTGGCGACGGCAACGCCGTACTTCAACATGGACTACTCGGCCGTCATCGGCGTGGTCGTCAATTTCGTGGACATCACCGCGCGCAAGCAGGCGGAGAAGGAAATCGCCGAGGCCAACCGCAAACTCGAACAGGCCAATCGTGAACTGAAGGAGATGCAGAGCCAGGTGGTTCAGAATGAGAAACTGGCCTCCATCGGACAACTCGCCGCCGGAGTCGCTCACGAGATGAACACACCGGTCGGCTTCGTCGCCAGCAACTTCCAGACCCTCCAGAGCTATATGAGCAAGTTCCTGAAGCTGTTCGAGCTGTATGAAAGCTTGACCAAGGCGGTGGAGGACGGTGACAGGGACTCGCGTCTGGAGTACATGCACGAGATCAACCAGTCGCGTGAGAAGATGAAAATCGACTTCATCCTGGGCGACCTGGAGGAGCTGTTCAGCGAATCCAAAGAGGGTCTGGAGCGCGTGACCGACATCATTCAGAACCTCCGGGACTTCTCCCGTGTCGATCAGTCGGAGGATTGTCACAAATACGATCTCAACGAGGGGATCAAGACAACCCTGACCGTCGCGCGCAACGAACTGAAGTATGACGTCGACATCGATCTGGAGTTGTCCGATCTTCCCCAGATCGCTTGCCATTCGGGCCAGATCAATCAGGTCTTCCTCAACATTCTTGTGAACGCGGCTCAGGCGATCAAGAGCCAGGAGAGGGGAGAAAAGGGCCACGTTAAGATACGAACGCATGCGACCGAGACCCATGTGGTCTGTGAGATCACTGACGATGGGCCCGGCATCCCCGAGACGGTCCTATCCAAGGTGTTCGACCCCTTCTTCACCACGAAGCCCCCGGGCAAAGGTACGGGACTCGGACTGAGCGTCTCATACGATATCGTGGTCACCAAGCACAAGGGCGAACTGATCGTGGACAGCCAGCCGGAAAAGGGAACGACTTTCATCGTCAAACTGCCGATACAGGGAATCACCCCCAGCAAGGGAAAGGAATTGCCGAATGAAGAAGAGAACTGTGCTGTTTGTCGATGATGACGAGCGCGTCTTGACGTCTCTCCGACGCGGCCTTATCGACGAACCTTATGAGAGGCTGTTCGCCAACAGCGGCTTTCGTGCCGTGGGACTCCTCCTGGCCCACACCGTCCATGTTCTGGTCACGGATTTGCGCATGCCGGACATGTCAGGGCTGGAGTTACTCGAGATCGCGGCCGCGGACTACCCGGACGTGATACCGCTGATTCTGTCGGGGCAGCCCACACTCGAATCAGCCGAGGCCTCCTCCATCGTCCAGGGGGTCCATCGCGGCGCCATCTTCACGTTTCTGGCCAAGCCGTGGGACCTGGACGGGCAACTCAAGAAAGCGGTCAGACAAGCACTGGCCTGTCACAAGACGTGTATCCAGGAAGACCAAGAGCCGAGCACCGCCCCAGCAATGCACACCTAGGAGAATCAGGATTATGAGCGAACGAACAATATTGTTTGTTGATGACGAGGAGCGCATACTGAAATCCCTGGAGCGCGGGCTGCTCGATGAGCCCTACCGCGGATTGTTCGCGACCAGCGGAAAGCAGGCACTCGATATCCTCGAGCGGGAGGAGGTCCATGTCATCGTGACGGATATGCGTATGCCTGAGATGTCGGGAATCGAGCTGCTGCGCGTTGTCAAGGAGAAGTATCCCAACATCGTCCGCCTGGTGTTGTCGGGGTACACCCAGGTCGGCACGCTGTTGACCGCCATCAACGAAGGAGAGATCTTCCGGTTCATGACCAAGCCATGGAAGCTGGAGGAGGAGTTCAAGTCCATCATTCATGAAGCCCTCGAGCACTATGAGGCGCAGCATGGGCAGGCGTCTTCGGCAGCGACGCCCGTGTCGAATACGAGTTCCCCGTAGGACGGGTCACGCGGAACGGTAGAGGCGCCGAGCAGCAATAGAGAAAGGCACCCGTTCACCAAGAAGCGCTAGGTCCACAGGGCGATCGGTGTCAACGGAGAAGGGGACATCTTCATCGCTCAAAAACGCGGGAGTATCCGCGCCATCGGACAAGGGCGGGCGGTTCATAAGGCCGTATCGCAGGCCCCGCCCGCCGCGAGCACCACTAAGTCTATATACAGAAAGCATTTGCACCCACTCCCCAGGGTTGATCTCCCTCGTCTGGGGCCGCCAGGTTTCAGCCGCCGAACACACCTACAGGAACTGATCCTCAGCAAGATCGTTTTCCCGCCCGTCCTTTTGCGCTCGAAAAAACGCGCCGAAAGTCATATAAAGACTCCAGGAACTACTCATCCGGTTGTTGTGTATGGAAGTGTCATGGCCCTGTACCCGTGACGCGTATGAAGCACATGAACTGAACCAGTAGTGTGAAGGAATAGCGAATGCCCGAGTCCATGAACGGCATCCGGTTCTCTTCTCTGTTCACCTCCTTCCAGGTGCTCTGCCACACCCCCCTTACCGACCGTGACACCTTGATCCGGGAAATGGTGCACGCCCTGGGGCCCGCGTTAGGGCAAGGTGAATTGGACGATGTCGTTGCCCAGGTCATCGCCCGCGAAGAACAGATGCCCAGCGTCGTAGCGCCCGGGATTGCGATTCCCCATGCCCGCATCCGTGGTCTGACAAGGCTCGTGGTGGCGCTGGCCACTTCCCAGAAGGGGATCCGCTTCAACAACAAGGCCGAGGGCCTGGCCAAGTTGGTCATCCTGATACTGACCCCGCATGATTCACCAGCCCTCTACCTCCAGACACTCAGTTCGCTGGCCCGCATTCTCCAGGCCCCCGACACCGTCGAGAAGGCGGTCGCACTCGCCAGCGCCGAGAATATCTGGCACTTCTTCGACCGCGACGGCCTGATCCTGCCCGACTACGTTTGCGCCGGGGACATCATGCGGAAGGAATTCATCAGCGTCCATGCGGATGACACCTGCGCCACCGCCATTGACCTGTTCGTGAAACATCAACTGGCCGACCTTCCGGTCGTCGACCAGGACGACAAGCTCATGGGACTCGTAACGGCCGACGCCCTTCTCAAGGTGTGTCTGCCCGACTACATCCTCTGGATGCAGGACCTTTCGCCGATCATCAACTTCGAACCCTTTGCCGAACTGTTGCGCAACGAAGG
This sequence comes from Sedimentisphaerales bacterium, assembly GCA_028277585.1. GTDB lineage: Bacteria > Planctomycetota > Phycisphaerae > Sedimentisphaerales > Anaerobacaceae > Anaerobaca. The sequence continues at coordinate 1,662 of JANQFY010000038.1, read as the reverse complement.
CAAGACCTGGCTGGCCGACATCATGAGCGACGACTACGTCACGGTCTCGGAAGACGCACCGGCGATCGAGGTCGCCAAAGGCATGTGCAAGCGCGGCGTCCGGCAAGTGCTCGTCGCGCGGGGCGAAACGCTGGTGGGGGTCATCGCTATCGAGGATTTTATCACCAAGGTTCTCCGGGAGTAGCCGCCAATGCCGCCAATCCAACGTAAGGGATTGCCCCCGATACAGTTGTTCTTTCGAGGCCTGCTGATCGTCCTGTTCAGCGCCGGTGTCGGTGCCCTGGCCCGCGCCGCCGACTACACGGACTCACAGGTGCTGGCCTGCACGGTATTCACGATGACCGTACTGGCGACCCTGTTCTTCTGGGAGTTCCGACTGGCCGTTGCCTTCCTGGGCATTGCCGCCTTGTTCGCTTGCGACGTGCTGACCCTGGACCGATTCGTCCGGTTCTGCGAACTACCGGTCGTTCTCTTTCTCGTGGGCATGATGGTGACCGTCGGCGTACTCAAGGAGCTGGGCCTCTTCTCCTGGATCATTCAACTTATCGTCGGCAGCCGTCGGATGACCGGCAGGATCTTCGTCCTGGCCCTGATGGGGCTCTCAGCGGTGCTGGCCTGCGCCGTCGATGAGGTCACATCCATCGTCTTCATGTGCGCCCTGGTGTTCCAGGTCTGTGACACCTTGCGCGTTCCCAGCACCCCCTTCCTCATTATGGCCGTGATGGCCACGAATATCGGCTCGGCCGGCACCATGATCGGCAACCCGGTCGGTCTGGTGATCAGCCATCGCGCCGGGCTGACGTTCGAGGACTTCATCGTAAGGGCCTTCCCCGTCATGCTCGCCTGCCTGGTCACGGCCGTGGGAGTGCTGCTCCTGTGGTTCCGCCGTGAGATACGCGAACTCTCCGATCGGCTCGAGGAGCGACGCCAACAGAAGCTGGACCTCGGCCCGCTGGTGCGCGTGCCCTACCGTCGCGGCCTGGCGATCTTCCTCGTCACGGTGGGGGTGATTGCGGGCCACCACCGTATCGAGGTGTTGCTCGGCCTGGAGGAAAACACCCTGCTAATGACCGCCCCACTGGCCATCGCCGGCGTTTTGATGATCTGGCGCCGCGAGCGTGCCAAACACTACGTCGAGGTGGAGGTCGACTGGTGGGAGCTGCTCTTCTTTATGATGCTCTTCGCGAAAGCCGGCGCCCTGGAGCACACCGGTGTTTCGTCGCGTATCGCCCAGGACTTCGCGACGGCCTTTCATGATAGTTCAGAATTGCTGTTGCCCGTGTTGCTGGGGATCTCGGCTGTCGGGTCGGCTTTTGTCGACAACGTCGTATTTGTCGCCGCTTTCGTGCCGGTCGTCCTCGAACTGGACTCCATGCCCTTGTGGTGGGCGCTGCTGTTCGGGGCCTGCCTGGGTGGGAACGTGACCGTGATCGGCTCAGCCGCCAACATCATCGCCGCCGGTGTGCTGGAGAAGCGCCACCGTCACAGCATCAACTTCCTGCAATGGCTCAAGGTGGGGATTGCGGTTGGTATCGTGACTTGTCTCGTGGCCCGGGCCGCCCTGACCCTAATGGTCAATCACATGCACCTGCCCAGTGGATAGAAGCCATCCCAAGAGATCATTGGGAGTGCAAGGCGTTCGAACTACGTTAGAGAGAATAA
>JANQFY010000519.1 GCA_028277585.1 Sedimentisphaerales bacterium | reverse complement strand
TCAACTGCCGCGTCCACATCGGCCGGCAACCCAAAGACAACACCTGGCAATCCGTCCTGGTCATCGAGATCTGCGGAACGATTGAGGCCCCCAACGGCGAGCAAGAGGTGAATCTCGAAGTCGCCCTGGCGGACGCCACTGAGAATGGCGCATCGCCGGCTCCGGCGTTGACGCGACCCAAGCAAGGATCGCTTCAGGGCGCCGCACCATTCAAATACGAAACCGCCATGGGCAAGCTCTGCCATGAGACGACCGTCCTGGAGGAATGGACCGCCGTGGCGCAAATCTCGCCGGAATGGTTCGTTCTGCCGCGGCAGGGCCATCGCAAGCTGCACTACGACATCGCCATCGTGGCCCGGGAGACGGGCTGCCAGTTGGCGAGCGCCACATGCACGGCGCCGTACGAGAACATTGAAACGGGATACCTCGACATCGAAGACAACATCCAGCGCGCCAAGACTCTGGCCGTGGGGTTGGCCTTCGCCGTCGGCGCCGTCAACAGCTCGCTGGGTGAATCGGAGATCAATATCATCCATGCGTGGGTCACCACGAATTTCGGCTCTTCAGACGCGTCGGAGGAGGCGCGTCTGGAGCTCGAAAGGGCCCTCCGCAAGACCGCGACCTTCTTCCACCGCGGCGGCCAGTTGAATCTCGCCGAGATCTGTGCCGAGGTGGTGGAGATCGCTCCCATGGTCGGTCGCCTCGATATCCTGGATCTGTGCTTGAGAGTCGCGGCCGCCAAGGGGCAGGTCAACACCGCCGAACTGGCGATCCTGAAGAACCTGGCCGAGTGGCTCCAGATCGATCGAGCCCGACTCCGCACCATGGTCGAGAAGCGGCTTCCCATCAGTATGCATCAAGGCGAAGACGCGGAGATCATCCTCGGTGTCACCACCGAAATGACCAAGGACGAAGCGCGACATCAGCTCAATCGGGAATACGCCAAATGGAGTTCGCGCGTGATCAGCTCCGATCCCTCCATTCGCAAACAAGCCGACGAGATGCTCAACCTGATCGCGAACGCCCGAACCCAGTACGTGGGCGTCAAGCTCTCGAAAGGCTAGTCGCCTCCCCACGTCAGAAGATCGTGTAGATGAACGGGGCCGCACTCGTACCGGCCAACAGCACGATCGCGCCCAGGAGCAGCAGCACCAGCACGATGGGCAAGAGCCACCATTTCTTGTTGTGCTTGAGGAAATGCCAGAACTCCCCCACCAACGACGACCGTTGTTCCTGGGAAAGCCGCTCGAACTCTGCGGAATTCTTCTGGGTCATGATTGTTCAGCCCCAGTATTCAAAACTGTCGAAAATAGCGATCCATTTGCGTCGTCTGCTCGTGCGCCGTCCAGTAGCTCTTGGCTTCGGGATCGAAGCGGCGCTTCAGCACGTCACGACCCATGAGACGGAAGAGAAGCCCCAACGGCGTGATCAGACCGAAGTAGACCAGCGCCATCAGAACCAGACTGACCGTCCAGCCGATGGGCAGGGTAATCACCACCATGCCCAAGTAAAGGCATCGGGTCAGCTTCAGCGACACGCAACCACTTAGCGCGACGCAGACGCCCGCGGCGACGATCGCGGCACACCAACGAAGGTCCGTGCCCTTGAACAGATAGAACACCGTCGCCAGGACCACGCCAGCCATCGCCGCGATGATCCGAAATCCGTTCAGATTCTTTGAACTGGGATTCCAATTCACGCTAACAAGTGACATCATTCGATTCCAAATACAAACACCAAACCACTGTCAAGGCAGCAGGACCGTCAGTCCAGCTCGAACTGGGCCTTGTATCGCTCCACATCGTGGGCGGTTCCCTGAGGCTGCTTCTCTTTATATAGCAGTTGGTTCTCCAGGACAAGCACGTCCATCTCCGTCGCCATGAAGCAGCGATAGGCATGCTCCGGCGAACAAACGATGGGCTCGCCCCGAATGTTGAAGCTTGTATTGATGATGACGGGGCACCCCGTCTTCTCCTTGAAGCGACTCATCAGGCGATGTAGACGCCCATGGCGACGCGGATCAACGGTCTGGACCCGCGCCGAATGGTCCACGTGCGTCACCGCCGGGATCACGCTGCGTTTGACCTGGAGACGTTCGAAACCCTTGACGCTCTCGGCGTCCGCATCCAACCGTTTCTCCCAACGCACCGGCGCTACCAGGAGCATGTAAGGGCTCTCCTGGCCCGCCTCGAAGTCAAAGAACTGATGGGCCTCCTCAGCCAGAACACACGGCGCGAACGGGCGGAAAGACTCGCGGAACTTGATCTTCAGATTCATAGTGGACTGCATCTTTGCGCTACGGGCATCGCCAAGGATGCTCCGATGCCCCAACGCCCGCGGGCCAAACTCCATGCGACCCTCGAACCAGCCCACCACCTTCTCGCTCGCGACGAGATCGGCGACGTGATCGAGCAGATCCTCCTCACGCTCGAACGAACGGAAGGCGGCCCCCTTCTCCTCCAGAAACGCAACGATCGCCTCGTCGGTGAAGGAAGGCCCCAGGAGCGATCCACGCTGCGCGTCGGGCTCACCAACATCACGTTCGTGATCCAGCAACTGGTGCCACACGAACAGCGCGGCGCCCAGCGCGCCGCCGGCGTCCCCCGCCGCCGGCTGAATCCAGATGTTATCGAATGGGCCTTCGCGGAGAATACGCCCGTTGCCCACACAGTTCAGCGCCACACCGCCGGCCAGTACGAGGTTACGCATGCCCGTAACCTCATGCACGTGTCGAGCCATCCGCAGCATGACCTCTTCGGTCACCGATTGAATGGACGCGGCTACGTCCATTGTATGCTTGGTGATGGGGCTCTCCGGCTTCCGCGCCAGCGCGCCGAAGAGTCGCTCGAACCGACGATTCACCATTCTCATGCCGTACCCGTACGAAAAGTACCGCATGTTGAGACGGAACGAGCCGTCGTCCTTAAGATCAAGCAACTCGTTCATGATCAGGTCATGGAACTTCGGTTCCCCGTAGGGCGCCAGCCCCATGAGCTTGTATTCTCCCGAATTGACCCGGAACCCCGTGTAGTAGGTGAACGCCGAGTACAACAAGCCCAACGAATGGGGGAAATGAATCACCTTCTGCAACTCAATCCGGTTGCCTCGTCCGATGCCGAAGCTGGCCGTCGACCACTCGCCGACCCCATCCATCGTCAAGATGGCGGCCTCTCGAAAGGGGCTGGGAAAGAACGCACTGGCCGCATGGGATTCATGATGTTCCGCAAAGACGTACCGCCCCCGATAGCATCCTCCCAGCGACCGATCCAACTCACGAGGCAAGTGCAGTTTCTTCTTCAGCCATACGGGCATGCTCATCAGAAACTGGCGGAAGCCGCACGGCGCGTAGGCTATGTAGGTTTCGAGCAATCGTTCGAAACGCAGTAGTGGCTTCTCATAGAAGACAACCGAATCAAGGGAATCGGCATCCAGACCAGCGGCCTCCAAACAGAACTGCACGGCGTGGGTGGGGAAACCGGGATCGTGCTTGACGCGTGTGAAGCGTTCTTCCTGGGCCGCTGCGACGATGGTCCCGTCTGTCACCAGGGCCGCCGCACTATCGTGATAGAACGCCGATATTCCTAGAATGTTCATGGCTCAACGGGCCTTGACCGACTGATTCGCTGCCTGGGGCCGGAACAGTTCGTACAACTCGGCGTACCCCCGGGCCTTATCCGTCTGCCCGAGTTCACGGTATACCGCAGCCAGGATTTCGTAGCCCTCGGCGAAGTCGGGCTTGAGCACGACGGAGCGGGTGACATGCTCGAGTCCCTTCTTTGTTTGCCCCAAGCGAACGGACTGGATACCGAGCCCGATGTGCCCCAGATAGTCGTACGGCTCGGCTTCGACGGCCTGGGCGAACCACTTCTGCGCCTCTTCCGGCCGGTTCGTCTTCGCGTGGTAGTTGCCCATGGTAATCATCGCCTGGGCGGAGTGAGGAGCAATCTGCAGGGCCCGGTCCAAATGGCGCTTCATCACTTCGGATTCGCCGGCATGCGAGGCTGCGGCAGCCAGATTGATCAACACGTCCGGATTCCCAGGATCGATCCGGTGCAACTCCTCATAGATTGTTCTGGCTTCCGAGATCCTGCCCTGCTTGACGTAGAGCGTCCCAAGAATCAGCAGCGCCTCGCGGCGGTCGCGCCGATACAGCGCTTCGGTCGCCGTCAGAACCTCAATCGCCTCGTCCTTCGCACCGCCAAGCGCCAGCGCCTCGGCCAGGGCGACGCGGATACGGGGCAGAAGAGGACGGGAGGCCAGAAGCCTTCTATACAGACGAACCGCGTCGCTGATCCGCCTCTGCTGCAACAGGAACTCACCATAGCGGACGTTCAGGTAGGAATCGAATGGAGACCGCCCGATCGCCTGAACATACCACGACTCAGGTTCGCGCCGCCCCTTGATGTGATTGTACACCGCCAGGAGATCACCGCGGAGACGCTTCATCTCCCCCTCATGGTCCATTTGCGTCGCGAAAGGAGGCAGCGTCTTGCGACGGTACATCACCATCGCCTGCTTGTAGATCGCATGGTTGTCGTAGAGCAGACGCGCGCGACACAGGGAGAGCAGCTCAGCGTCCGGATGCTCCGGCACATGCAGCCCCACTCCGGGGAGCGCGCGTTCGATGGTCTGCATCGCCGCGTACGCCGCGAGGAAGTTGCCCCGGAAATTCAGGTGGACATGATCGGCCAACAGGTCACTTCCCAGCACCCGCCCCTTCGCGCGATCTTCAAGATAGGCGCCCAGATCACAGAGGGAAACGCCCTGCTGCGCGGCCGTTTCGGCGACACCTCGGATGGCGTCGTTAATCGGACTGTCAGCCCGGAAGCGTAGCACATCGAGATCGCGCGCCTCCCTGAAGGCGGCCAGCGCTTCGTCGGTTCGCTCGAGCGCATTGAGACACCGACCCATGCAGAACAGCAGGTCCGCATACGCTCCGTCGACCGCACGGGCCTGCTCGTAGCACGTCAAGGCGCCCTCGAAATCCCGCGATCGCTCCAGTGCTCGCCCCTCCTCGAACAGGCGCTCCCACTGGTTCACTTCGCCATTCGCAAGCCCTTCTCTGTGCCGCGAAGCGAAGGGCGGGCACGAGCGAATATTGGTCGGCACCGTGCAGAGTACGGTTGCCGCGCCGACGTTCCGCGCCGTCCGCACGATGTCATGGAGATTCGCCTGGAAATGCCTATAGCACGAATCCAGGCGATCGTCTTCCCGACCGATCTGATTCGCCAGAAAGGCTTCCATCCCCATCCAGTCCTTCTGGGTTTCCCCGGCGCCGCGCAGCGTCTGGACCGCACGGCTCATCATCTGTCCCAGGCGGGTCTCTTTCCGGGCGCCAATGGCGAGATTGACAAAGCAGCGTGAGCTATAGAGCGCCGGGGGCAACGTCGGAGGGCCGTAGGGGCCGACCACCTCATTGTTGCCCATGAACACCACAAAGACATCCGCCTCGTGGGCCGCGCAATCCTTCGCGATATGCCGCGCCACGTGCGAGTTCATCGATGTCACCGCCGCGTTGATAACTTCAAAACTCCGCGTGTCGGAATGCTCGTTCAACAGAAGTTCCAGTTGCCGGCAGAAGCCGAATGCCGGATCAGGGTCGCCAAACGCCGCCGATCCACCTAGAACGAAGATCCGAACCGTCTCGGGGGTCTTTTTCTGCAGAACCGTGTTCTCGGGGGCACGCGACAGGTTCTCGGGGACGAAGTGCTCGCAGTAGCGCCGATTCGTCACCCAGAGTGTATCGCCGCCCGACCGACGCTCAACGAAGAACGACGTCGGTTGGCCGTAACCGATTCCCCAGAGCACAGTCTCAATGAGCAGGAGAACCAGGATGGGACTGACGACCGCCACCAGAAGTCGCATCCAGAGCAAGCGACGCGGGGTGGCTCTTCGAGTACGGCTATCGTCCTGTGAGTTGCGTTTCTCTGCCATAACGCTCCGGGCGACCATTCAAACGGAGGCGATTGTAAGGGCATCAATCGAAACTGGCAACCCTCAGATCAACCACGCGCGAGACACCGCCCGCCTCTGCGGCAGATGAAAAGAAAACATGCCGAACCATTGGCTCGGCATGTTCTTGATACAAATGGCAGTACGCTATCCCGCACAGACCGTGCGGGCCAGACATCTCAGAGCCTACGAAGGTCGTGCTAGGCTTCCGTCGTCTCGGTTGTTTCGGCCGCAGTCTCCTCGGTCTTCGTAGCCTTGTCCTTCTTGCCCGTGGCGGCCTTGCGATGCGCGACCTTGGGCAGACCCAGCAGAGAATCCCCTTCGGACCACCGTTCCTCGTCCTTCAGCGCCTCAATTCGCTCAGCCCGAGTCAACACATTTCGGTGTCTGGCCAGCGCGTTTCTCACCTTAAGTGAAGGGTCTATCGACATCTGATCATTCTCCTGTTATTTAACCTTCATTCCGTAGGCGTCACTGAAATAGTTGGGCCCGAACGACTCGTACCCTTGCGGACGTTCGTCCTTGTAGAGCCGTCCGACCTCGATAACCTTCTGTATCACTTTATACCCGTCGGTCCCGGGCGTCCCAGGGTTCTCACACAGCCCCGTGACCAGCAGCATGTACCCGTCACCAGACGGGATTACTTTCTCATTAAGATGCGGTACGCTTGCGAAATACTCCCGCAACTTCGCAAACGAGACAATCATCGTTGCGATACCGTGCCTTTTAAAGAACGCCTCGACCGGTTCCAGTTGCGTTCGCGTCCGATACTGGGCCAAGACGATCGCGTGATCCCTATTAGGGTTCGCGGTCGCACCATCCGAGCCGGCTGTATCTGTCCGTTCCGGCTCCGGAGGCCGAGAGGCCGGCTGCTCCGGCTGCGTCTGAGTCGATCCCGGCGCCGCGGCCGGCACACTGGCCTGCGTCCCCGGGCCCATGGGGTCGCGCCGCCCTTCATCGAGTCGGCCCACCCGCGTCCCAAACCAGAACGCGATCATCACGAGCAGCGTCAGACCAAGACCGATGATGATGCCGATCTGATACGGCACCGAGATCTCAATACAGCCGCCGTTGATCTGCACCGGCTTGGGCTTCAGCCAAGTCTGAGCGGGACCCCGAGGCGCCGGTTCCGGCAAGTCCGCCAGCTTGGGCGGCTTCAACGTCACAGGCGCCGGCTTCTCGACGGCAGGC